>JACKKG010000001.1:600000-900000 GCA_020637515.1 Rhodobacter sp.
CGTCAGCGTGCCGTGTTCGTCGATCAGTCGCATGGTCGAGGACCGCACGCCGCCCGCGATATAGGGCCCGTAATGCGAGCCCGACAGAACCATCGAATGGAACGAGGCAATGACCCGTTTGTAACCGATGGTCCCCGTGTTCGCGATGTTGTCCGAGATCGCCGCGAGGCGGGTCGAGTTGGCGTTCAGACCGGAAATGCCGGCATTGAACGAGGAGTATAGCGTCGACATGGCAGCCCTTTCGTGCAGTGCGATGGACCCGACACTGCACCAAGGGCGTTAATGCGCGGCTAACGCCGATCCGCCGTCCCTCCCGGCCGCCTGAGGAGGATCAGCTCAAGCCGGTTGTTGCGCACCGCCATCGGGTTCGGATCGGCCGGGCGGCGGTCGGCGTGGCCGGTGACGCGCGCCACCCGCGCCGGATCGAAACCGGCCTGGTCCAGCAGCCGGCGCACGCGGTCGGCGCGGCTGGTGGACAGCGCCCAACGGGGATCATTGGCCTGAACGACGGTATAGCTGCGGGTATGGCCTTCGATCGCCAAGGGATTGACGACCATGGGGAAAACCTGCGTGACGATATCCACGATGCGGTTCAGCACCGGCATCGGCAGATCGCTGTCGCCATCGAACAGGGGGGCCTCGGGCAGGTCGAAGAGTTCGATCACCAACCCCTCGTCGGTGACGCGGGTCAGGACGTGACGCAGCGCGTCGTCCATGACCGGGCTCTCGCCACCCAGCCCGCTGAGGCGTTGCTGCACATCCTCGAAGGTTTCGGTGTCGGCTTGACCGGCCTCGTCCGATTCGCTGCGCGGCCGGTCCGGCGTCGTCGGCCCGATCTGCGCCCGCGTCTCGAGATCGTCGCCGCCGAACATCCCCTCGCCACCCGAGGAAATCCTGTGCACGGGGATCGACGGATTGAAATAATCCGCTAGACCGCGCCGTTGCGATTCCGTTGTTGCACCCAGCAGCCACATCATCAGGAAGAACGCCATCATTGCCGTCACGAAGTCGGCATAGGCCACTTTCCACGCGCCGCCATGATGGCCGTCGCCGGAAACCACTTTCTTCCGTTTGATGATGATAGGCCTGGCATCGTTTTGCCGGCTCATCCCATCACCCGTTCACTTCACCCAGTCACAGGGCTAGCAGACAGGTGTGAACCGCGGGTTAATCCGTGCCGGGAGGCAGGGGCACGCGCCCGCCGGGCCCCAGCACCCAGACCTGCTGCCCCTCGATCACGACGGCGGTCAAGGGCCCGCCATAGGCGGCGCCGCTGTCGATGTTCACACGGTTTCCGTAATGGGTGGGCGCGGAAATATGCGTGTGTCCGTGCACCACCAGCCACGGATGGGGATCTGCAAACTCCAGGAACGGGGCGCGGATCCAGGTCAGATCGTCCTCGGTCTGGTCGTCCAGCGGCACACCCGGCGCGATGCCGGCGTGCACGAACAGAACCTCGCCGCGCAGGAAATGGCAGGGCAGGTCGGACAGAAACGCGCGCTGTGCCGGGGGCACGGCGGCACGCGCCTGCACCGGCGTGGCATCGCCAGGCAGGCCATAACTGCGCAGCGTCGCCGGCCCGCCGATCTTTGGGTGCAGATAGTCCAGCTCGGCCCGCAAACGGTGATCGCGCTCGCCTTCGAGGAACCGCGAGAACATGCGGTCGTGATTGCCTTTCAGCACCACCCAGGGCTGCCCCGTCATCTGGCCCGCCATCAGCCAGGCGATCACGCCGCGCGAATCCGGCCCCCGGTCCACCAGATCGCCCACATGCACGACCGGGGCCTCGGCATCGGCGACGCGGGCGCGGTCGGCGGCGATCCAGTCATGCGCCTGCTTGAGCAGGTCGATCTGGCCGTGAATGTCGCCGATGGCATAGGTGCGAGGGGTCATGCGCTGGGTCCCGGTTTCCTGCCGCCTTGTGCGGGAAATCGCGGTCGGGTGCAATCATCGGGCCGCCACCAGCAACCCGCGCAAGACCTCGACGCTGCGTTCGGTGGCGGCGACGGCGGCCGACAGGTCCAGCGTTCCCAACCGGGCGACGGCGATGCAGGGCTCGATCCCGGCGCGGGCCTCGCCGGGCCGCAGGACAGGGCGGGCAAGACCCGTCACCCCGGCCTCCAGTTGGCCCTGCGTGACCACATACCCCTTGCGCCGCCCCTGCGTCACGTCCGGCGATTCGCCCGGCTGCGCGGCGCGGCCCGCCAGGATCGCCAGCCCGGTCGCCCCCAGGGTCAACGGATGACGCACGCCCACGCGATAGGACAGCCGCATGAAACCGGCCTCGGCCTCGTGCACCTGCGAGACGACGCAGGTGTCACCCTCGGCCACGGCGATGCAGGCGGTGCAGCCCGTGGCGCGCGACAGATCGGCCAGAACGCGCGCGGCCTCGGTCTGGAAATGGGGCGCGAAACGCGCCGACAGCGCCAGCGTGCCCGCGCCCAGCGTCACCCGCCCGTCCGGCGCGCGGGCGACCAGCCCGTGCCCTTCCAGGGTGGCGACGATGCGATAGGCGATCGCCTTGTGCACGCCCAGCGCATCCGCCAGCGCCTGCACGCTCAGCCCCGCGCTGTCGGCGATCAGTGCCAGGGCCGCCAGGCCCCGGTCCAGTGTCTGCAAGGTCGTCATGGCGCGATTGACCCGTCCCTGGGCATGGTGTTACGCATATAGCACCACATGTGACGGATAAAGATCAAGGAGGGATCGCATGTCCGGCTGCCCCATGCACCAATCCAGCGACCGCGCGCGCGCGTTCGATCCCTTTGGCCCCGCGTTCCAATCCGATCCTCCCGGCGCGCTGGCCTGGGCCCGCGACGGCGAGCCGGTCTTTTACTCCGAGGTGCTGAACTACTGGGTCGTCACCCGCTATGCGGACATCAAGGCGGTGTTTCGCGACAACCTCACCTTCTCGGCCTCGGTCGCGCTGGAAAAGATGGTGCCCCCCACAGCCGAGGCGGTCGAAATCCTGAAGACCTATGCCTTTGACCTGCGCAAGACCCTGGTGAACGAGGACGAGCCCATCCATATGGAGCGCCGCCGCGCGCTGCTGGATGCCTTTTCCCCCGCCGCGCTGGAAAGCCACGAGGCGATGGTGCGCTCGCTGGTGCGCGACCGGGTGGATGCCATCATCGACACGGGCGAGGCCGACCTGGTCAAGGCGCTGCTATGGGAGGTTCCCCTGACTGTCGCCCTGCATTTCCTGGGCGTGCCCGAAAGCGACATGGGAAAACTGCGCGAGTTTTCGGTGGCCCACACGCTCAACGTCTGGGGCAAGCCCAGCGACGACGAGCAGGCCGAACTGGCGCATGGCGTGGGCCGTTTCTGGGCCTATTGCGGCGCGGTTCTTGAGCGGATGAAGGCCAACCCCGACGGCCACGGCTGGATGCACGACATGATTCGCGCCAACCGCGAAATCCCCGAGATCGTCACCGACAATTATCTGCACTCGATGCTGATGGCGATCATCGTCGCCGCGCATGAGACGACGGCGCTGGCGGGCGCGAACATGATGCGGCGGATGCTGGGCGACCGGGCGGCCTGGCGCGCGGTCTGCCGCAACCCCGACCTGATCCCCAACGCGGTCGAGGAATGTCTGCGGCACTCGGGCTCGCAAGTGGCATGGCGGCGGGTGACGACCACCGACACCACGGTCGGCGGCGTGCCGATCCCCGAGGGCGCGCGGCTTCTGATCGTCTCGGCCTCGGGCAATCATGACCCGCGCCAGTTCGAGAACCCCGACGCGCTGGACCTGTGGCGCGACAACGCGGCCTCGCATCTGACGTTCGGCTATGGCGCGCATCAATGCATGGGCAAGAACCTGGGCCGCATGGAACTGCGCGTGATGCTCGAGGAACTGACGCGCCGCCTGCCGCATATGGCGTTGCAGGATCAGACCTTTCACGCGCTGCCCAACGTCAGTTTCTATGGCGTGGACCGGGTTCTGGTGCACTGGGACCCCGCGCAGAACCCTGAACGCCGCAATCCCGCCCTGCGCGCGGGCACCCGCCGCTTTCCCATCGGCGCCCCCGATGTGCGGGTGCTGACCCGCGCGCTGCGGGTCGCCAGGCTGGCGCCCGTGGCCGAGGGCGTGCTGGGCCTGACGCTGGAAGACCCCGAGGGCGCGCCCCTTCCCCCCTGGTCGCCCGGCGCGCATATCGACCTGCACCTGCCGGGCGATCTGACGCGGAAATATTCGCTCTGCGGTGAAAACGGCGCCTGGTCGCTGGCCATCCTGCGCGAGGATCAGGGCCGCGGCGGGTCGCGCTGGATCCATGACTCGTTGCGCGCGGGCGACATCGTTCACACGCGCGGCCCGCGCAATCACTTCCGGCTGGATGACAGCGCCCCCGCCCATGTCCTGATCGCGGGCGGCATCGGCATCACCCCCATCCTGGCGATGGCCGACCATCTGCGCGACCGGCCCCACGCGCTGCACTACGCAGGGCGCAGCCGCGCCGGCATGGCGCTGCTGGACCGGGTGACACGCGATCATCCCGGCGCGCATCTGTGGATCGGGGACGAGGGGCGGCGCATGGACCTGCCCGCGCTGATCGCCGCCGCGCCCCCGGGCGCGCAGGTCTGCGTCTGCGGCCCGGCGCGGCTGATCCAGGGGGTCGAGGCCGCCTGTGCCGCCCGCCCCGACCTGATCCTGACCTTCGAACATTTCGATCCGGTCGATACCGCGCTGGACCCGGACCGCGACCACGCCTTTACCGTCGAACTGCTGGATTCCGACCTGACCCTCACCGTGCCCGCCACGCGCAGCCTGCTGGACGTGCTGCACGAAACCGGCATCGACGTGCCTTGCGACTGCGGCGAGGGTCTGTGCGGCACCTGCGAGATCGAGGTCGCCGACGGAGGGATCGACCACCGCGACCGCGTTCTGACCCGCACCGAGCGGGCCGAGGGGCGGCGGATGATGGCCTGTTGTTCGCGCGCCGCGGGGGATCGGCTGAAGGTGCGCCTGTAATCTGTATTTACATCACGGATTTTCGCGCTACCTCTTGAGGCAGGAGGTCCCGCCATGCCCGACAAGCCCGCCCGCTTTGCCTCGCCGCCATGTTACGCGGCCGAGGTCGCGCCCGATTACTTCGATCCCCTCGCGGTCGATCCGCAACAGGCCCGGGACGTCGCCCGCTGGCGCAAGGCCGAACGGACCCGCCTGCTCGACACGCGCAGGGCCCTGTCGGTCGAGGCGCGGCGCGACTGGGGCCAGGCGCTGATGCGGCACCTGCACAGCCTGTTGCCGCATGTCCCGGGCTGGGGGGCGGGCACCGTCTTTTCCGCCTATTGGCCGATCAAGGGCGAGGCCGACCTGCGCCCGCTGATGGCCGACCTGCACGCGCAGGGAATCCGCATTGCCCTGCCGCTGGTGGAAACCAAGGCCGCGCCGCTGGTCTTTCGGCAGTGGACGCCGGACACCACGATGGTGCGCGGCGACTGGAACATCCCCGTCCCGCCCCCCGACTCGCCGGTGGTCACGCCGCTGGTGTCGCTTGCGCCGCTGGTCGGATGGGAGGACGGCGGCTACCGGCTGGGCTATGGCGGCGGGTATTTCGACCGCACGCTGGCCGGGCTGCACCCGTTCACTATCGGCGTGGGGCTGCAATCGGCCCGCCTGGCGACGATCTTTCCGCAACCGCACGACATCGCGCTGAACGTGATCGTCACCGAGGACGGCGTGCAGGTCTTTCGCTAGAAATCGACGGCGATGCCCTTCTTTTCCCAGTCGCCGTAGCGCACCGGCTCAGGCCCGTCGCGGCCGCCCAGTTCCCTGGGCGGGGTCGGGGCGGCTTCGGCGGCCTTGCGGCGGGCCTCGGCCTCGGCCAGGGCGCGCTGGGCGGCGGGCGGCAGGTCGGAACGGTCCATCGGCTTTCCTTGCACGGTGCAATCGGCTAGGGGCAAGCTAAACGTCCCGCATGCCGTGAACAAGACCGAGGCCCCATGATCGCCCCCATTGACCCGCGACGGTTGGCCGCCCTGATGGTGCAGGGCGTGATCGACGGCCAGATGCTGCCCGAGGTCCCCGTGCCCGCCGCCGATCCCGCCACCCGCGCGCAGGCGCTGCGGTTGGCGTTGGCGACGCTGCGCAACCTGGCGCGCGCCGACACCGTTCTGCGCCCCCACCTGCGCCACGAACCCGCGCCGCCGGTGATCGCCGCGCTGCGCGTCGGCGTCGTGGCGATGCTGGACCAGGGCGAGGCCGCGCACGGGGTGGTCAATGCCACGGTCGCGGCACTGAAGGCGGCGCCCGCGACCGCCCGCGCCGCCGGGCTGGCAAACGCCGTGCTGCGCAAGGCGGCCGCGTTTCCGGGCTGGGCCGACCTGCCGGTGCAGCGCCTGCCCGGCTGGCTGCGGCGGCGGTTGAAAGGGGTTTACGGCGAGGAGACCCTGCAAGCCATCGAAGCCGCGCATCACCGGGGCGCCGCGCTGGACCTGACGCTGAAACCGGGCGCCACGCCCCCCGCCGGCGCGCGCGCTATCGGCGCCTCGTGGCGGCTCGATTCCGGGGTGCAGGTCAGCGCGCTGCCCGGCTATGACAGCGGCGACTGGTGGGTGCAGGACGCCGCCGCCGCGCTGCCCGCCGGAATGCTGGCGGTGCAGCCCGGGGACACGGTGCTGGATCTGTGCGCCGCGCCCGGCGGCAAGACGATGCAACTGGCCGCGGCCGGGGCGGCGGTGACGGCGCTCGATCTGTCCGAGGGGCGGCTGAAGCGCCTGCGCGAGAACCTGGCGCGCACCGGCCTGACCGCCGCCGTCGTCTGCGCCGACATACTGGACTGGGCACCGCCCGCGCCGGTGGACGCGGTGCTGCTGGATGCGCCCTGTTCCGCCACCGGCACCATCCGCCGCCACCCCGACCTGCCGATGGTGCGCAAACCCGCCGATGTGGACGGGTTGACCGCCCTTCAGGCGCGGCTCATCGACCGGGCACTGGGCTTTCTGAAACCGGGCGGGCGGCTGGTCTATTGCACCTGTTCGCTATTGCCCGACGAGGGCGAGGCGCAGATTGCCGCCGCCCTGGCCCGTCATCCCGGCCTGACCGTCGCCACCCCGCCCCAACCGCTGGGCCGCGCCACGCCGGAGGGCGGCTGGCGCACGCGCCCCGACGATCACGAAGCCGGGATCGACGGCTTCTACATGGCGCTTCTTCGCCGCGCCCCGGCGTGATCGCGTGACAGACCGGCGCCGGGGCGGTATGCCCAACGAAAAGAGGTGAGGCATGGATCACGGCTGGGCAGCGCGCAAACGCCGGTGGGGCAACCGCCTCGCCGCGCGCGCGGTGCGCTCGGCGCCAGCGGCGGGTGGCTTTACCTCGATGCCGGAGCCGCGCACCGTGGGCTTCTTTGCGCGCGGCCGGCAGATCGCGCAGGGCAATTTCCTGCTGTCCGGGCACATGGTCGAAACGCTGGAACCCTGGACGGTGGACCCCCCCTCGCAGGGGTTCGCGGATGAACTGCATGGCATGAGCTGGCTGGACCATCTGGCCGCCAATGGCGACCGGACCGCGCGGCTGGCGGCGCAGGGCTGGGTGTTCGACTGGATCGACCGCTTCGGCATGGGGGACGGCCCGGGATGGGCGCCCGACCTGACAGGGCGCCGCCTGCTGCGCTGGCTGCATCACGCGATCTTCCTCACCTCGGCCCGCAGCGGCGCGGAAAACCAACCCTTTTTCGCCGCCCTGGGCCGCCAGACCGCGTTCCTGGCGCGCCGCTGGCAGGCCGCAGAACCCGGCCTGCCCCGGTTCGAGGCCCTGACCGGCCTGCTTTACGCCGCCTATGCCCTGCTGGGCATGGACGGGTATCGCGAGGCCGCGATGCAGGCCCTGTCCACGGCGTGCGCGCGCGACATCGACGCGGGCGGTGCCATCGCCAGCCGCAACCCTGAGGACCTGCTCGAAGTCTTCACCCTGCTGACCTGGGCCAAGCTGGCGCTCGAGGATGCCGAACACCCGGTGCCCCCGGCGCTCGAGGCCGCGATCGACCGCATCACGCCGTGCCTGCGCACCCTCAGACACGCCGACGGCGGGTTGGCCCGCTTTCACGGCGGCGGTCGCGGGATGGAGGGGCGGTTCGAACACGCGCTGGCCATCGCCGCCGTGCCGGTGCGCCCGACGTTGCCGCAGGCGATGGGCTTTGCCCGGCTGGAAGGCGGGCGCACCAGCGTGATCGTCGATGCCGCCGCCCCGCCCGCCGGGCCGGCCGCGCAGCGCGCCCATGCGTCGATGCTGGCGTTCGAACTGACCTCGAACCGCAGGCCGCTGATCGTCAACTCGGGCTCGGGCGTGCCCTTTGGGCCGGAATGGGAAAAGGCCGCCCGCGCCACCAATTCGCATTCGACCCTGTCGATCGACGGCACGTCCTCGGCCCGGTTCGGCCGCGCCAGCAAGCCCGAGGACGGTGGCGCGCCCCTGGTCGATGGGCCCGATCTGGTTACGCTGCACCGCACGGACGAACGCGATGCGGCCTCGTTGCTCATCAGTCATGACGGCTATGTGGCCACCCACGGGCTGACCCATGTGCGCACGCTGGAATTGTCGCGCGACGGGCGCGTGTTGCTGGGCGAGGATACGCTGGCGGCGCTGGAGCCCAACCATCGCAAGACCTTCGACCGGCTGCTGAACGCCAGCCGGATGCGCGGCATCGCCTATTCGCTGCGCTTCCACCTGCACCCCGAGGCCGACCCCTCGCTGGACATGAACGGCAGCGCGGTCTCGGTCGCGCTGCCCTCGGGCGAGATCTGGGTGTTCCGCTTCGACGGGCCGGGGCGCCTGTCGCTGGAACCCTCGGTCTATCTGGAAAAGGGCCGACTGGCGCCGCGCCCGTGCCAGCAGATCGTCGTTCGCGCCGCGATCCTGGACGAAACCAGCCAGATCAACTGGACACTGGCCAAGGCACAGGATACCCCGCTGGCAATTCGCGACATCGGCCGCGACACCGGCCTGGCCCTGCCGCGAGATCTGTTCGCTCTCGACTGAGGACCGCTGCCCCATGACCGACATCGTCCCGCTGAAACGCGCCCTGCTCTCTGTTTCCGACAAGAGCGGTCTGATCGACCTGGGCCGCGCCCTGGCCGCCAAGGGGGTCGAGCTGGTCTCGACCGGGGGCACCGCCAAGGCGCTGCGCGACGCGGGGCTGGCCGTCAGGGACGTGGCCGACCTGACCGGCTTCCCCGAGATGATGGACGGCCGCGTCAAGACGCTGCACCCGATGGTGCACGGCGGCCTGCTGGCGCTGCGCGAGGACGCCGGACACCGCGCCTCGATGGACGAACACGGCATCCTGCCGATCGACCTGCTGGTGGTGAATCTCTATCCGTTCGAGGCCACCGTGGCGCGCGGCGGCGATTATGACGACTGCGTGGAAAACATCGACATCGGCGGCCCGGCCATGCTGCGCGCGGCAGCCAAGAACCACGCCTGGGTCACCGTCATCACCGACCCCGCCGATTATGCCCCGCTGCTGGCGCAACTGGAGCAGGGCGGCACCACGCTGCGGTTCCGGCAGGACATGGCGGCGAATACCTATGCCCGCACCGCCGCCTATGACGCGGCCGTCAGCGCCTGGTTCGCCAGCACGCTGGAAACCCCCGCGCCGCGCCGCCGCGCCTTTGCCGGCACCCTGGCGCAGACCCTGCGCTACGGCGAGAACCCGCACCAGTCGGCGGCCTTCTACACCGACGGCACCGGCCGCCCCGGGGTCGCCACCGCCGTGCAGCACCAGGGCAAGGAGCTGTCCTACAACAACATCAACGACACCGACGCGGCGTTCGAACTGGTGGCCGAATTCACCGACGGCCCGGCCTGCGCGATCATCAAGCACGCGAACCCCAGCGGCGTCGCGCGCGGGGCGACCCTGCTTCAGGCCTACAAGGCGGCCTTCGACTGTGATCGCACCTCGGCCTTTGGCGGCATCGTCGCGCTGAACCGGCCGCTGGACGCCGAGACCGCGCACGAGATCACCGGCATCTTCACCGAGGTCGTGATCGCCCCCGGCGCCAGCGACGAGGCCCGCGCCATTTTCGCCGCCAAGAAGAACCTGCGCCTGCTGACGACCGAGGGGCTGCCCGATGTGCGCGCGGGCGGGCTGACCTTTCGCCAGGTCGCCGGCGGCTTTCTGGTCCAGGACAAGGACAACGGCTTTGTCGGTCTGGACGATCTGAAAGTGGTCACGAAAAAGGCCCCGACCGAGGCCCAGATGCAGGACCTGCTCTTTGCCTGGAAGGTCGCCAAGCACGTCAAGTCGAACGCCATCGTCTATGTCCGGGACGGCGCCACCGTGGGCGTCGGCGCCGGGCAGATGAGCCGCGTGGACAGCGCCCTGATCGCCGCCAAAAAGGCCGAGCGCATGGCCGAGGTCCTGGGCCTGCCGCAACCGCTGACCCTTGGCTCTGCGGTGGCGTCGGACGCGTTCTTCCCCTTCCCCGACGGCCTGATGGAGGCCGCCGCGGCCGGGGCGACCTGCGTCATCCAGCCCGGCGGGTCGATGCGCGACGCCGAGGTCATCGCCGCCGCCGACGAGGCGGGCCTGGCGATGGTCTTCACCGGAATGCGCCATTTCCGGCACTGAGATGAAGATCGCGCTCTGGACCTCGATTCTGGTGATCGCGCTGGATCAGGCGCTGAAATGGCTGGTGGTGGTCGGTCTCGATCTGCCGGCGGTCCTGCACATCGACCTCTGGCCGCCCTTTGTCGCGCTGACCATGGCGTGGAACCGGGGGGTGAATTTTGGCCTGTTCGCCGACGAATCGCAGCTTCTGCGCTGGGGTCTGGTGGTGCTGCCGGTGATCGTCAGCGCGCTGGTCTGGCGCTGGACCCGCAAGGAAGGCGCGCGCCCGGCGATGCAACTGGCGGCGGGGGCGCTGATCGGCGGCGCCCTTGGCAACGCCATCGACCGCGCCATTTGGGGCGCGGTGGCGGATTTCCTGAACGTTTCGTGCTGCGGATGGACCAATCCCTGGGCGTTCAACGTCGCCGATATCGCGATCTTTGTCGGCGCCTTCGGGCTGATCCTTGCCGCCGGGGGAAAAACGCCCCGTGACGGCGGGACAGGCTTGGGCTAAACAGGGGCACCTCAGAGGACCGGGGACCACGGATGAGCACTCTTCGCCTTGGCGTCTTGATCGCGTTCGGCCTGTTGGCCGTCAGCGCCTGCTCGCGGGCCGGCGAAACGCCGCAACTGATGAACCTTCAGGCGCGGCAGGACAGCCCGGACGAATTCTCGATCGTGCCGACCAACCCGCTTCAGGCGCCGTCCGACTACCGCACCTTGCCGACCCCGACCCCGGGCGGCACCAATCTGGTCGATCCCGATCCCCGGGCCGAGGCCGTGGCCGCAATGGGCGGGCGCCCCTCGGCCGGCCAGTCGCGGGGCGTGCCGGCGGCCGATGCCGGTCTGGTCCGCTATGCCGGGCGTCAGGGCGTGGACCCGGAAATCCGTCAGGAACTGGCGTCCGAGGACCTGCAACTGCGTCAGGGCACGCGCGTCCGCCCGCTGGAACGCCTGTTCAACACCAACATGTATCGCCAGGCCTACGAGGAACAGCTCCTCGACCCGCAGGACGAACTGCAGCGCTGGCGCACCCGGGGCGTGCGCACCCCCGCGGCCCCGCCGCCCGGTCAGTAATCGCGCCGGCTTCACAACTGCGGCAACCCCCGTTGCGCGCCGGCCGTTCGCCGGTAATTCTGCGGGCGACCCCAGGACCGGAGCCTACCCCATGTTCTTCGCCAAGCGCCTGATCGCCGTCGCCTTTCTGCTGGCGGCGACCTCGCTGTCCGCCCGCGCCTCGGAGCCGGTGGAATTCACCCTGGACAACGGGATGCAGGTCGTCGTGATCGAGGATCACCGCGCCCCGGTGGTGGTGCACATGGTCTGGTATCGCGTCGGCGCGGCCGACGATCCGGCAGGCCATTCCGGCATCGCCCATTTCCTGGAACATCTGATGTTCAAGGCCACGGACACGATGGAAGAGGGCGATTTCGACCGCATCGTGCAGGCCAATGGCGGCACCCACAACGCGTTTACCAGCTGGGATTATACCGCCTATCACCAGCGCGTTGCCGCCGACCGGCTGGGCCTGATGATGCAGATGGAGGCCGACCGCATGACGCATTTGCGGCTGGACCGCTCGGACTGGCTGCCGGAACGCGACGTGATCCTGCGCGAACGCGGGCAGACGCTGGAATCCAGCCCCGACCGCGTGTTCGGCGAGCAGATGCGCGCCGCACTGTTCCAAAACAGCCCCTATGGCAGGCCGATCATCGGCTGGCGCCACGAGATGGAGCAACTGACCGGCGACATCGCCGCGGCCTTTTATCACCAGCACTATGCGCCGAACAACGCGATCCTGGTCGTCGCCGGCGATGTCACCCCCGACTCGGTCCGCGCTTTGGCCGAACAGTATTACGGGCCGATTCCCCCGGTGGCCGACCTGCCGCCGCGCGATCACCCCGTCGAGCCGCCGCAATACGCCGAACGGCGCCTGGTGATGCACGATGCACGGGTGGGCCAACCCTATCTCTACCGGCTGTATCTGGCGCCGCGCCGGCAGGCGGGCGACCAGCAACAGGCGGCGGCTTTTCAGGTGCTGGCGGCGCTGCTGGGCGGATCGTCGCAGACCTCGGTTCTGGAACGCGCGCTGACCTATGACCAGAACGTCGCCGTCAGTGCCTGGGCAGGCTACGACGGCACGGCGCTGGATCAGGGGACCTTTACCCTGGGCGTGATGCCGAAACCCGGCGTGACCTTGCAGCAGGCCGAGGACGCGATGGATCAGGTCGTGGCCGAATTCATCGCCAACGGCCCCGACCCCGAGCAGTTCCAGCGCGTGCGGATGCAACTGCGCGCCAGCGCGATCTACGACCAGGACGACACCGCCGGACGCGCGCAGAACGTTGGCGAGGATCTGGCGATCGGCCTGACCTTGCAGGATTATCACGACTGGCTGGGCGCGCTGGAATCGGTCACCCCCGAGGATGTCGTCGCCGCCGCGCGGCAGTTGAACCGCAACGCCTCGGTCACCGGCTGGCTGATGGGAGAGGATGCTCAATGATCGCCCGTTTTCTCAGCGCCGCCGCGCTGGTCTGCACCCTCGCCCTGCCCGCCGGCGCGGTCGAGATCCAGGAAGTGACCTCGCCCATGGGCCGCACCGCCTGGCTGTCCGAGGAGCACTCGCTGCCTTTCGTGTCGATCCAGGTGATCTTTACCGGCGGGGCCGCTCTGGACCCGGCGAGCAAGGCGGGCGCCGTATCGCTCATGACCTCGCTTCTGACCGAGGGCGCGGGCGACATGGACGCTCAGCAATACGCCGCCGCGCTGGAATCGCTGGCCGCTGACGTGACGTTCCAGGCCAGCCGCGATTCGGTCACCATGACGATCCGCGCCCTGACCGAGAACCGCGACCAGGTGATCGACCTGGCGATGCTGGCGCTGACCGATCCGCACCTGGATCAGATGAGCCTGGACCGCGTCCGCGCGCAGGCCATCGCCTCGCTCGAACGCGCGGCGCGCAACCCGAACACCATCGCCCAGCAGACCTGGGCCGCCGACGGCTATGCGGGCCACGCCTATGCCACGCCGACCGACGGCACGCCCAACACGCTGGGCGCGCTGACCCTCGATGACATGCTGGACGCCCATCGCGCCGCTTTCACCAGCGATCTGGTCTATGTTGGCGCGGCGGGCGACATCACGCCGGCCGACCTGGGCGCCATCGTGGACCGGATCCAGGACGATCTGCCGACCTCGAACACGCCACTGCCCACCTATCGCAGCTATGACGCCACGCCGGGTGTCACGGTGGTCCAGGTCCCGGGCCCGCAATCGGTGATCCAGTTCGGCCACGGCGGGCTGCGCTGGGACGACCCCGATTTCATGCCCGCCTATGTCATGAACGAGATTTTCGGCGGCGGCGGCTTTGGGTCGCGCCTGATGCACGAAATCCGCGAGGAACGCGGCCTGACCTACGGCATCTATACCTCGGTCGCCTCGTTCCGGTTCGGAGACAGCTTCGTCGGTCGCTTTTCCACCGGCAACGAGACCGCCGCCGAGGCCATCGACCTGGTGCGCCAGCAATTCCGCTGGCTGGCCGAGGACGGCATCACCCAGGAGCAGCTGGACCAGGTCAAGACCTACCTCACCGGCGCCTACCCGCTGCGCTTCGACGGCAACGATTCCATCGCCTCGATCCTGGCCTCGATGCAGTTCCAGGGGTTCCCGCTGAACTACGTCAATATCCGCAACGATCTGGTGAACGCCGTCACGCTGGACGACGTGCGCCGCGTCGCCCGGCGCCTGGCCCAACCCGACGCGCTGCACTTCGTGGTGGTGGGCCAACCCGTGGGGGTCGAAAGCGGGACGGACGAACCGCGCCACGATTGACCCGTCCGCGCGCGGCAGGCAGTTTCGCACCATGAGCAAACGCCTGAACCTGAAACGCGCACGGCCTCATACCCGCAGACGCCCGGCCCATACCGCGGCAGGCTGGATGATCGTGGGGCTTGGGCTGGTTCGAACGGATCGTGCTGCTGGCCACTTTCGCGTCGATCCTGCTGGCAAGCTTGGCCTTCTGGATCGACTACAACGACCGGATCGAGGCCCGCCGCGTCAACGCCGCAACCCTGACTGAAATTGCGGCCAGTCATGCCGCCCGGCGCGAGGAAGCCATCGCCCGCGCCTGGACCACCCTCACAACGCCCGCGCCTGGCAATTCCGGCAAGCGGGAAGCGATGGAGTATCTGGCCGCGCAGGGGGTTTCGCTGAGCGGTATCGACCTGTCGTGCGAACGCATGGGGGCGGATTGGTCCTTCAATCTGATGCGCGAACGCATGGAGTGTAACGCTCCGACCGCCCTGACTCGACTCTCCTTGCCGCCAAGGAATGGCCAAGGGGCCGTGCTGCGCGGCGCCAATCTGTCTGGCAGCGATCTGAGAGTTGCCGATCTGCGGCAAGCGATTCTGGTTGAAACGAATCTGTTTCGCGCCTTGTTCGCGAGTGCTGATCTTCGCTCGGCCAATTTTGCGGATGCCAATCTGCGAGATGCGAACCTGTATCTTGCCAATCTTGAGGGAGCGTTCATTGCGGGCGCTGACCTCTCGGGTGCATATTTGATTTCCGCGAACCTGCTGCGAGCCAATTTGTGGAACGCGCTGCTGATCGGGGTCGATGTCACAAACGCGAATTTTCGGGAAGCCAACCTTTCGGGCGCGGATTTCACCGGGACCATCGGTCAGGGTCAGGCGGATTTCTCGGCAGCGTGGACCTGGCACGACCAACCACCCATCGGACTGGACCCTCGTGTCGCCGTTGTGCATTGTCAGTTTGACCCGACGAGTCATATCCGTACTTACCGCCCCGAGCCCTGCATTGCGCCGCCCGATTGACCGCCGACTCGCTTTCGTCCGGCGGGCCGTCATGCTATGCCTAGTAGCATGAACGCCAGTCGCCCCAACATGCGCCATGCCAGCCCCGAATCGCGGCCCGTGATTCGACAGCTCGACGATGCCGCCGCGAACCGGATCGCGGCGGGCGAGGTGGTGGAACGGCCGGCCTCGGCGGTCAAGGAACTGGTGGAAAACGCGCTGGACGCGGGCGCGACGCGGGTGCGGGTGGATATCGCGGGCGGCGGCAAGACGCTGATCCGCGTCACCGACGATGGCCACGGCATGACCGCGCAGGACCTTCCGCTGGCCTTGAGCCGGCACGCGACATCGAAGATCGACGGCTCGGACCTGCTGGACATTCACACCTTTGGCTTTCGCGGCGAGGCGCTGCCCTCGTTGGGTGCGGTCGGCCGCCTGACCATTGCCAGCCGGGCCGAGGGGCACGAGGGCGCGCAGATCGCCGTCGCGGGCGGCCAGATCGGGCCGGTGCGCCCGGCCGCTCTCAATCGCGGCACCCAGGTCGAATTGCGCGACCTGTTCTATGCCACGCCCGCGCGGCTCAAGTTCCTGCGCTCGGATCGGGCGGAAATGCAGGCGATCACCGACACGATGCGCCGGCTGGCCATGGCCGAACCCTATGTCGGCTTCACCCTGCATGACGCGGACGCCGCGCGCGAGATTCTGCGCGTCGATGCCGAACAGGGCGAGCTGTTCGACGCGCTGGGCACCCGTCTTGCGCGGCTGATGGGGCGCGAGTTCACCGACAACGCGCTGCGGCTGGATCTGGAGCGCGACGCGGTGCGGCTGTCCGGCTTTGCCGCGCTGCCGACCTATTCGCGCGGCGCGGCGGTGGCGCAGCATATCTTCGTCAACGGT
The DNA here is from genome assembly GCA_020637515.1 of Rhodobacter sp. NCBI lineage: Bacteria > Pseudomonadati > Pseudomonadota > Alphaproteobacteria > Rhodobacterales > Rhodobacter > Rhodobacter sp. The sequence goes on from JACKKG010000001.1 coordinate 616,256, forward strand.
CGTCCGGTGCGCGACAAGCAACTGATCGGCGCGCTGCGGGCCGCCTATATGGATGTGCTGGCCCGGGACCGGCACCCGGCGGCGGTTCTGTTCATCGACTGTGACCCGCATCTGGTCGATGTGAACGTCCACCCCGCCAAGGCCGAGGTCCGGTTCCGCGACCCCGGCCTGGTGCGGGCGCTGATCGTGACCGGCATCCGTCACGCGCTGGCCGGGGCCGGCCACCGGGCCTCGGGCACGGTTGCGACGGCGACGCTGGGCGCCCTGCGTCCCGAACCCGCCGCGCCGATGGCGCCGCGAATCTATCAGATGGATTTCGCCAGCCGCCCGGGTCTGGCCGCGATCCAGCGCAGCTATGACGCCCAGGCGCCCGTGGACCTGGCGGAAGCGCCCCAGCCCTATGCCGCCGCCCGGGTCGAGCCCGCGCAAGGCCCGACCGACGCCCCCCTGGGCGCCGCCCGCGCGCAGGTGCACGAGAATTACATCATCGCCCAGACCCGCGACGGGATCGTCATCGTCGATCAGCACGCGGCCCATGAGCGGCTGGTCTATGAGCGCCTCAAACGGCAGATGGCCGAACACGGCGTCACCGCGCAGGCGCTGCTGATCCCCGAGATCGTGCCCCTCAGCGCCGGCGACGCGCGCCGCCTGCTGGACCATGCCCAGGATCTGGCGCGTCTGGGCCTGGTGCTGGAACCCTTTGGCGGCGACGCCATCGCCGTGCGCGAAACCCCCGCCGCGCTGGGCCGCTGCGATGCGCGCGGTCTGGTGCTGGACATCCTGGATGAGCTGTCCGACCTGGGCCAGACCCAGGCGCTGGGCGCGCGCATCGACGCCGTGCTCAGCCGCATGGCTTGCCACGGCTCCATCCGGTCCGGCCGCCAGATGCGGGCCGAGGAAATGAACGCCCTGCTGCGCGAGATGGAAGCGACGCCGCTCTCGGGCCAGTGCAACCACGGGCGGCCCACCTATGTCGAACTGAAGCTCGACGATATCGAAAAGCTGTTTGGCCGGCGATGACCCTCGACTTTTCCGATCCGCTGGTTTTGGCGGCCCTGGCCGCCGGGGTGGTCCTGCTGGTGCTGCTGCTGATCCTGCACGCCGTGATGAAGGCCGCGCGCGGCACCGCGCCCCTGCAATGGCAGATGGGCGAACTGGGTCGCCGGGTGCAGGCCCTGAACGACAGCCAGCAGCATCTGGCGGGCGGCTTGCACCACGTCAGCGAGGCGCAGGCCAAATCGCAGGCGCAGATGTTGCACCTGATGGAACAGCGCCTGTCCGAGGTGTCCGATACCATGGGCGAGGCGCTGGAAGGCAGCGCCGTGCGCACCGCGCGCAGCCTGGGCGACCTGCACGCCCGTCTGGAAGCCATCGACAAGGCGCAGGAAAATATCGAGAAACTGTCCGGCAACGTGCTGTCGTTGCAGGACATTCTGTCGAACAAACAGGCACGCGGCGCGTTCGGCGAAATCCAGTTGCATGACATCGTGTCGCGCGCCCTGCCCTCGGACAGCTATACGATGCAGGCGACGCTTTCGAACGGCCGCCGCACGGACTGCCTGGTGCACCTGCCCAAGCCGCCCGGCCCCATCGCCATCGACGCCAAGTTCCCGCTGGAACCCTACGAGGCCCTGCGCAACGCCACCACCGAGGCCGAGGTGCAGGAGGCCCGTCGCCAGATGCGCACGGCGATCCGCCATCACATGCGCGCCATCGCCGACCGTTATATCCTTGAGGGGGAAACCGCCGACGGCGCGCTGATGTTCCTGCCCTCCGAGGCGGTCTACGCCGAATTGCACGCCAATTTTCCCGAACTGGTGCGTGAAGGATTCGCGCTGCGCGTCTGGACCGTTTCGCCCACCACCTGCATGGCCACGCTGAACACCCTGCGCGCGGTGCTGAAAGACGCGCGAATGCGCGAACAGGCCGGCGCGATCCGGCGCGAGCTCAGCGAGTTGGGCAAGGATATCGACCGCCTGGGTCTGCGGGTTGAAAATCTGGATCGGCATTTTTCGCAGGCGCAAAAAGATGTCGCCGAGATCCGTATTTCTGCCGACAAGGCCGGCCGCCGCTCGCGCCGCCTGGACAATTTCGATTTCGAGGAATTGGCCCCCGAAACCCCCGTCTTGCCGCTGCGCGGTGACGGCTGAAAATCCGTCTGGAAAAGGCGACATTTTCGGTCGTTTTATTTTGACGGTTGTTTCGGCTGGGATCGCGGGCTGGCCCAGGGACCTCTTGCGCCGGCCGCGGCGCGCCTGGGGAATTCTCGCCGGGTTGCGGTGGTATATACCGTCGCAGCCTGAAATTTATCGGTTGTCAGGGTAAACGCGCGGCCTATAGTCATGAACTGACTTTGTCGCCAATTCTTGTCTGACGCTACCATCGACGTTTTGTCCCCCGGGCGAACCTGATTATTTCGAACGATATGGCAAGGGTTCGATGGGGTCGTTTCGGCGCTCTCTTGAAAGGAATTCCTGCCATGTTGAAATCCGCAATCAGCTCTGCCGCCATCGCGCTTGTCACGCTTGCGCCACTGGCCGCGATGGCCGACACGACCTGCGATCGGGGCGCGTTCCGCCGCGACTGGACCATGAGCATCGATTCCAACGCGAACCCGGAAACAATCGCCTGCTCGCTCAGCTTCATCAACAGCTATGGCCGGTTCGAGGGCACCTGCCACGACCTGTCCTCGACCGGCCCCACCACCCCCCCGGACGAGATCTACTCCAGCATTTCGGGCCGGCTGATCCTGGATGCCGACTGCCACTTCACGGGATCGGTGACGGTGGTCGATCCGCTGGCCACCTGGACCGTTCCGCTGGAAGGCTACGCCTGGTCAGGGGTCGCGGGCCTGCCGCAAATGGCAACCGGTTTCGGCAGCCTGGATATTTCGGGATACACCGCGCACATGTCCTTTACCATGATCCGCCGGCTGTGGAATTCGGGCGTGGCAATCATCACCCCGCCGCCGGCCTGATCCCGGGTGCGCGACCACCGCCCGCGATGGTCGCGCGTCCGTTCCCTGCGCCGATAAGCCAATTCACCGAGTGCCGAGTGTAACGATGACCAGAAATACCCTGACTGCCGCGCTTTTTGCAGTGACCGCCCTTTCGCCGCTGGCGGCCGCTGCCGATACCACCTGCGACCGGGGCGCGTTTCGCCGGGACTGGACAATGCTTGGCGTGATGAACGCAGACCCGGATTCCCTGGCCTGTAGCGTCAGCTTCTACGACAATTGGGGACGGTTCCAAGGGACCTGTATGGGCCTGAGGGCAACCGAAACGCCGCCGACCATGTATCAGTCGATCTCCGGGCTTCTGGTGTTGGAGAACGACTGCCATTTTACCGGGTCGGTCACCTTCGGCAGCAATGGCGGCGCCATGACCGTTGCGGTCGAGGGGTATGCCTCGTCGGCGGCGGGCGGGCTGCCGCAGGCGGCGGTCGCAATCGGCAGCATCGAGGTTTCGCCGGGCGTCGTCTGGCACCTGTCCTTCAATATGGCGCGCCGGATGTGGAATTCGGGCGTGGCGATCATCACCCCGCCGCCGACCTGATCGCCGCCGCGCCGCAACAGCGTGAATGGGGGCGCCGCCGCGGTGCCCCCTGTTCCGTTCAGGCGCGCACATCCACCACGACGCGGCCCTGCACCTGGCCTTTCAGGATCGCCTGGCCCAGCGCCGGCAGGTCGGCCAGCGTGGCGGGGCGGATCATCCGTTCCAGTTGATCCAGCGGCAAGTCGCGCGACAGCCGCGACCAGGCGCGCACCCGGTCGGCATAGGGGCGCATGACGGAATCGATGCCCAGCAGGTTCACGCCCCGCAGCAGGAACGGAATGACCGTCGCCGGCAGCGCCGCGCCCCCCGCCAGCCCGACCGAGGCCACCGACCCGCCATACTGCATCTGCCCCAGAACCCGCGCAAGCATCGCGCCGCCAACGGCATCAATGCAGCCCGCCCAGGTCTCGGCCTCGAGCGGGCGCTTCACCGTTTCGGCAAGCTCGGCGCGCGGCACGACGCGCGTGGCCCCCAGGCTTTGCAGATAGGCCTGGGTTTCCGGGCGCCCCGTGACGGCGGCGACCTGATAGCCCAGATGCGCCAGGATCGCCACCGCGACCGAGCCGACACCCCCCGCCGCGCCGGTGACCAGCACCTCGGCCGTGCCGGGCGCCAGGCCGTGATCTTCAAGCGCCGTCACCGCCAGCATCGCGGTGAAACCCGCCGTGCCAATGGCCATCGCCTGCCGCGTGGTCAATCCCTGGGGCAGGGGCACCAGCCAGTCGGCCTTGACCCGGGCGCGGGTGGCGTAACCGCCCCAGTGCACCTCGCCCACGCGCCAGCCGGTCAGGATCACCTGGTCGCCCGGCGCATAGCGCGGATCGTCCGAGGTTTCGACCGTCCCGGCAAAGTCGATGCCCGGCACATGCGGGTAGGTCCGCACCAACCCCCCGCCCGAGGTCAGGCACAGCCCGTCCTTGTAGTTCAGCGTCGAATACTCGACCGCGACGGTGACGTCTCCGGCGGGCAGGCGGTCGTCATCAAGCGACCGCACAGCCGCATGGGTTGCGCCGGCATCGTCCTTTTCCACGACAAGGGCTGTGAACATGGGCCATCCTCCATCTGATGGCCCATGCCATAGCACGCGCCGCCGGCCAAAGTCAGGGCCTGAGATACGCCCAGCCCTGTTGCTGCAATTCGATCAGATGCACCGCTCCCGAGGGCACGACATGGGCCTCGGCCAGCAGCGCGATCTCGTGCCCGGCCTGCCGCTGCATTCCCTGCAACGTGTTGTTGCAGGCCTGGAAGCTGACGTTGGGGTGCTCCATCGACATCTGCGCCACCCGGTCGGCGACCGGCGAGGTGTCGGCGCGCAGCATGTTCAGACCCGGGCCATAGGTGACGATCTCGATCTCGACCTCTTCGCCCTGGCTCTGGTAATAGCTGACGATATTGTTGGCGTTGTTCAGCGCCATGTTCATGCGCGCCGGATCGTTGTCATCGACGTGAATCGCGACGCGGTTGACCTCGGCCCCGGCGGCGAGGGGGGTGGCCAGCGCCACGAAAGCCGCAAGCCCGAGTCCGCGCAGCGCGCGGGTGGCAAGTGTCGTCATCGGTATCCTCCCTGAATGAAGCGCGTCCTCCCAAACACGCGGACCGACAGCTTGGCCGCAATCGCCTCATCACGCAAGCATATGCATATCCGAATGAAAAAGCGGCCCCGCACCGGGGGGCCGCTCTGTCGTTGCCGGGATTGGCCCCGTCACTCTGCGAGTCACTCTGCGGGGACGGCCCGTTGCGTGCGCGGCGCGCCGAAATGGCGGCGGTTCAGCGTGAACACCAGCGCAATCATGGCGAATTGCGAGGCCAGCGCGATCGCGACCAGCACCCAGTAGACGGCGCTGAACTTGTCCACCAGGCCGACGGCCACCATCCCCTTGTGGATGAAGAACTGCATCAGCACCGTGAACCCGACGCCGGGGCAGACCAGGGCATAGCTCATGACCGAGGTTTCGCGCCCCCAGATGAACCGCCGGCCATAGCTGTGCCGATTCAGGATCAGGAACCCGAACAGCCCGAACAGCACCTGGATCGACACCATCTTGGCCAGGAACATGAAGGTCTGCGCATCGGTGGCATGGCCTTCGAACTGGGTGCCCAGCCCGTGCGTCTGGCGCATCATCAGGATGCCCAGGATGGTCATCAACGGGATCAGGATCATCAGCGTCGGCGCGGTTTCGGCGGTGGTGCCGTGATCCAGCATCGACCGGATGCCCAGGACAAGCGCGATACCGGCGATCAGGATTGCGGTGACCATCAGAAAGGTGCTGACCACGATCGAGGTGCCGACCACCGCGACATTGCCGCTCATTGCGGCCGGGGCGGCCATGCCGACGCCGATCATGGCAAAGGCAAAGGCCGGCAGGATCTGGCCAAAGCTGTTGTTCGCGGCAAAGTTGAAGCCGCCCTCGACCTTGATGCGGGCGATGAAGTGGCCATACAGCTTGAACGCCAGAACGGCGATCAGGATGAAGGCCGCCAGCGCCACCGGAAACAGGTATTCCACGACGGCCCAAAGGCCCGGCACGAACACCAGCCCGGCGATGAACACCCCGTTCACCGACATCGCAAGCGCCAGCGGCATCGCCATCAACTGGCTTTGCGCGTTGGTCTTGCTGAAGGCGGCGAAGGCCTCGGTGTGCCGCCAGGTGCTGTAGCGCGACAGGTTCCAGACCAGCGACTTCAGGTTCAGCAGGACGAACAGCGCGATCCCGGCCATGGCGGCGGCGATCATCGCCTGTTTCAGCGGGCTGCCGGCCTGAAAGGCGGCCTGGATGTCCTCGAACACCGGGACGGTCTTTCCGGGGTGCGGCACCCAGAACATCAGCCACATGAAGAATGTCACCGACAATCCGCCGGCACCAAGGGAAGACAGGAAATACATCGGGTTGTAAGTGTCCGAGGGACGGGTCGGGGTCATGACTGGCTCCTTAATATTCCAAATTCGGAATGTGTTACGAATTCCGAATCAAGAATTCGATTGGCCAGATTGTCGCAGCTGCAATGACCTCAGAGGTCCCGCACAAAGGTGATCGAGGTCGCCCGGGCGTAGCCTTCGTGCGCGGTGCGCGCCACCTCGCGAAACCCCATGGCCCGAAACGCGGCCTGATTGCGCGTCAACTCGACCCGCACTTGCAGCGTCACCGCAGGCAGGCCCAGCGCCCGCGCCCGACGCACCGCGTGGTCCACCATCACCCGCGACAGGCCGCGCCCGCGTGCGTCCTCGGCCACGGCCAGCTTGCCCAGATACAGCGTGCCCGGCTTTTGCGTCAGGATCATGCAGGCCAGGGGTCCGTCCCCCAGCACCCACAGTTCGTTGCGCACCGCGTCCCGGCGCAGATCGTCCGGCGTCATCCGCATCATGGACGAGGGCGGATCGATCACCCCGTCCATATAGGCAAAACTCGCCAGCAGCAGCGCATGGACGGGCGCCATGTCCTGATCCCCGTCCAACCGGCGCGGCACCAGCCGCTCCATGAAGATCGAGGACGGGCTCTCGCCATAGCCGCCGAACGGCCCGCGCCGCGTGAACCCGTGGCGCGCATAGAGCGCCAGCGCCTCGGTGTTCCGGGGCCCGGTTTCCAGATTGATCGGCAGGGCACGCGCCTTGGCCTCGGCGATCAGGCGGGTCAACAGGGCCCCGGCGGTCCCCCGGCCCCGGGCCCTGGGGGCGACGAACATCGACTTCACTTCGGCATGGTCCGGACGCAGCGCCAGTGCCGCGGTGCCGACGACCTGACCGTCGAGCGCGGCGGTGAAGAACAGGATGTCGGGCGCGCACAGGGCGTCGATCGACAGGTGGAAATTTTCCTCGGGCGGATACAGGCTTTGCAGATAGGCAAGGCTTTGGCGCAGCAGCGCGCTGGCCTGGGGGCTGCGGGGGGAATCGGCGGAAACGGTCAGCGGCATGGCACCCTCGGATCTGGCGCAAGGCTGGGCCAGCCCCCGCGCGCCGTCAATCCCCCAGCGACCCCCATATCTTGTGGATAACCTGCAAGATTCCGCCACATGCGGGCCGGGTTCCTTGACTCATCCGGTGCGGGTTCCCAAACTGCGCGCCAGTCTGCCCGAGAGTCCCGTGCATTTCACCCGCCTGCGCCTGAACGGTTTCAAAAGCTTCGTGGACCCCACCGAACTGGTGATCCGCGAGGGGCTGACGGGCGTTGTCGGCCCCAATGGATGCGGCAAGTCCAACCTGCTGGAAGCGTTGCGCTGGGTGATGGGCGAAAACCGCCCCACCGCGATGCGCGGCGCGGGGATGGAGGACGTGGTCTTTGCCGGCACCAAGTCGCGCGCCGCCCGCGCCTTTGCCGAGGTCGCGCTGACCCTGGACAACGCGGACCGGCTGGCGCCCGCCGGGTTCAACGACACCGACGCGCTGGAAGTGACGCGGCGCATCACGCGCGACGCGGGTTCCGCCTACAAGCTGAACGGCAAGGACGTGCGCGCGCGCGATGTGCAGATGCTGTTCGCAGACGCCTCGACCGGGGCGCACAGCCCGGCGCTGGTGCGGCAGGGGCAGATTTCCGAACTCATCAACGCCAAACCCAAGGCCCGCCGCAGGGTGCTGGAGGAAGCCGCCGGGATTTCCGGCCTGTATCAGCGCCGGCACGAGGCCGAGCTCAGGCTGAACGCGACGGAAACGAACCTCGAAAGGGTCGGCGACACGGTCGAACAACTGGCGCAGCAGTTGACGGTGCTGGCGCGCCAGGCCCGGCAGGCCGCGCGCTACCGTGAGATCGGTGTCGAGCTGCGTCGCAACGAGGGGATGATCCTGTATCGCCGCTGGCGCGAGGCCTCGCAGGCGCGCGCGCAGGTGCAATCCGCCCTGGCCGAGGCCGTGGCCCTGGCCGCCGCCGCCGAACGCGCCGCGCGCGAGTCCCGCGCCGCGCGCGAGGGCGCCGAGGATCGCCTGCCCCCCCTTCGCGAGGAAGAAGCGATCGCCGGTGCCATCTTGCAGCGTCTGCATGTCCAGCGCGACACCTTGACCGATCAGGAAGCCCGCGCCCGCGAGGCCGTGCAAACCCTGATGGCCCGGATCGAGCAGCTCAGGATGGATGCCCAGCGCGAGGCTGGCCTGGCGACCGACGCCGACGAAAGCATCGCGCGTCTGCGCTGGGAGGAAGAGCAACTCGCCCGCGCCTCGGACGGGCATGACGAGAAACTGGCCGAGGCGGTCGAGGCCGCGCGCGAGGCCTCGGATGTGCTGGCCGACATCGAGGCCCATCTGACCGAAGCGACCGAGGATGTCGCCCGTCTGGCCGCGCGCCACCAGTCGCTGACCCGCCAGGCCGCCGAGGCCCGCACCGAAGGGGCCCGCGCCGCCGCCGGGGCCCAGCGCGCCGCGGACGAGGCCGCGCAGGCCGCCGCCACGGTGGAAAACGCCCAGGCCGCGCAGGATCACGCGGCCGAGGCCCGCGATGCCGCGCAGGACCTGCTCGAGGCCGCCGAGGAGACCCTGTCCGAGACCGAAGCCGCCCGCGCCGAGGCCCAGTCCGTCGAGGTCGAATCGCGCGCCGCCCGCGCCAGCGCCGAGGGCGAGGTGACCGCGCTGTCCGCCGAACTGACCGCACTGGATCGGTTGATCGCCCGCGACACCGATGCCGGCGGCGCAATTCTGGAACAGATCCGCGTGGAACCCGGGTTCGAACGCGCCTTGGGGGCGGCACTGGGTGACGATCTCAATGCCCGCGCCGCCGAACAGGGCACCGGGTGGCGGGCGCTCGCGCCCTATGCCGACGCCGCCCCCCTGCCCGCCGGCGTCCAGCCCCTGGCGCAGCACGTCCGCGCGCCCGCCGAGCTGACGCGCCGCCTGTCGCAGGTGGGGCTGGTCGCGGCCGATCAGGCCGCCGCGCTCCATTCCGCGCTGCGCCCCGGCCAGCGGCTGGTGACCCCCGCGGGCGACCTGTGGCGCTGGGACGGCCTCATGCAGCGGGCCGAGGACGCGCCCAGCGCCGCTGCCCTCAGGCTGACGCAGAAGAACCGGCGCGACGCGCTGCGCGTCGAACTGGACCAGGCCGAGGCCCGTCTGCACGCCGCGCGCGATGCCCACCAGACCCGCCAGGCCCGGTTGCAGCAACTGACCGATGCCGACCGCATGGCGCGCGATGCCCGCCGGGCCGCCGAAACCCGCCTGACCGAGGCCCTGCGCGCCCTTTCCCGCGCCGAGGCCGACGCCAGCCTCGCGCAGTCGAAGCGCGAAAGCGCGGAGTTGGCGCTCGAACGGATGCAGGCCGAGGCCGAGGCCGCCGAAACGCGCCTGATCCAGGCCGAAGAGGCGCTGGCGGGGATCGACGATCTGGACGCCGGGCGCGCGCGTCTCGAAACCATCCGCACCCAGGTCGAGGCCGCGCGCATGGCAATGCTCGCCCGTCGCGCCGCCCAGGACGAGATCCGCCGCGAGGGCTCTGCCCGCCGCGCCCGCGCGCAAGAGGTCGCCCGTGACATCCAGGGCTGGACCGCGCGCAAGACGACCGCCGCCGACCGCATCGCCGATCTCGAACGCCGCGCCGACGAGGCCCAGGACGACCTGGCCGAGGCCACCGCCGCCCCTGAGGAAATCATCGCCCGGCGCGAGGAACTGTCCGAAGCCATCGCCGAGGCCGAGGCCCGCCGCACCGCCGCCGTCGAATCGCTGCTAGCGGGCGAAAGCGCGCTGAGGGCGGCCCAGGAATCCGAACGCGCCGCCGAACGCCACGCCGGCGAAAGCCGCGAGGCCCGCGCCCGCGCCGAGGCCCGCGTCGATGCCGCCGGCGAAGCCGTCGCGCTGGCCGCGAATCGCATCGCGGACGAGTTGGACACCACCCCGCAGGGCCTGCTCAATCAACTGGCCCTCAGCGCCGAGGACATGCCACCCTCGGACCATCTGGAAACCGAGATCGCGCGCCTGAAACGCGCCCGCGACGCGCTGGGCGCCGTCAACCTGCGGGCCGAGGAAGACGCCCGCGCCGTGGCCCAGGAACATGACACGCTGGTCACCGAAAAGGCCGACCTTGAGGCCGCCGTGGCCAAGCTGCGCTCTGGCATCGCGGCGCTGAACCGCGAGGGGCGCGAGCGGCTGCTGGCGGCCTTCGATCAGGTGAACACCAATTTCATGACGCTGTTCACCCATCTGTTCAACGGCGGCGAGGCCCGCCTGGTGTTGGTGGAATCGGACGACCCGCTCGAGGCCGGGCTGGAAATCCTCTGCCAGCCACCGGGCAAGAAACTGTCCTCGCTCAGCCTCTTGTCGGGCGGCGAACAGACACTGACGGCGCTGGCGCTGATTTTCGGCGTGTTCCTGGCCAACCCCGCGCCGATCTGCGTGCTGGACGAGGTGGACGCGCCACTCGACGACGCCAATGTGGTGCGTTTCGCCGATCTCCTGGACGAGATGACGCGCCGCACCGAGACCCGGTTCCTCATCATCACCCACAACGCGCTGACCATGGCGCGCATGGATCGGCTGTTTGGCGTGACGATGGCCGAACAGGGCGTCAGCCAGTTGGTCAGCGTGGACCTGAAACACGCCGAGGCCCTGGTCGCCTGACCGCCCCTTCTTTGTGCCGCAAATATCCCGGGGGGTGAATTTGCGCAGCAAAGAGGGGGGCTGGCCCCCCTTCCTCTGCCTGCCGCGCTGTGGCACATCGGGATGACAGACATAGGCCACCCCATGCCCGATTATCCCGCTCTCGCCGCCACGATCCGCGCCCTCACTCATGACGAGACCGACCCCGTCGCCCTGATGGCCACCCTCGCGTGCGAGGTGCACCACGCCGACGACCGCTTCGACTGGACGGGCTTTTACCGCGTCACCGAACCCGGCGTGCTGAAGATCGGCCCCTATCAAGGCGGGCACGGCTGCCTGGTGATTCCCTTCGACAAGGGCGTCTGCGGCGCGGCCGCCCGCACCGGGCAGGTGCAGCTGGTCCCCGACGTCGATGCCTTTCCCGGCCATATCGCCTGCGCCTCCAGCACGCGGTCGGAACTGGTGCTGCCGGTCTTTGGCCGGGGCGGCACCCTGATCGGGGTCTTCGATCTGGACAGCGACCGGCCCGATGCCTTCACCTGGGACGACGCGCGCGAACTGGCCGCGATCCTTCAGGAAACCTTTGCAGGAGTGTGAGATGGTCCATCTGTGGGTCCGGGCCGAGCAGCGCCCCAACGAGGAACGCGTCGGCCTGACGCCCGAGGGCGCGGCCACGCTGATCGCCCGGGGGTTCCGCGTCACCATCGAGGACAGCCCCACCCGCGCCCTGCCCCTGCAACCTTACCTGGACGCCGGCTGCGAGGCGGCGCCCTTTGCAAGCTGGCCCGCGGCCCCGGCCGATGCCATCGTTTTCGGGCTGAAGGAACTGCCCGACGACGGCACGCCCTTGCACCACCGGCATATCCTGTTCGGTCATGCCTATAAGGGGCAGCCCGACGGCCCCGCGCTGCTGGCCCGGTTCCAGGCCGGCGGCGGCACGCTTTTCGACCTGGAATCGCTGGTGGACGACACCGGCCGCAGGGTCGCCGCGTTCGGCTATTGGGCCGGGTTCGCGGGCGCGGGCGTCAGCGTGCTGGCCTGGACCGCGCAGCAGGCGGGCGGCCTCTGCCCGCCGGTCCGCCGCTGGGCCGACAAGACCGCGATGATCGCCGATCTGGCGGCGCGGCTGGGCGATGCCCGGCCCAGCGCCCTCATCATCGGTGCGCTGGGCCGGGTGGGCAGCGGCGCCGCCGACCTGTGCACGGCGCTGGGCCTGCCTGTCACACGCTGGGACGTGGCCGAAACCGCCAACGGCGGCCCCTTTCCGCAGGTGTTGGCGCACGCTTTGTTCTTCAACTGCATCCTCGCGCGCCCGGGCTGCCCGGTCTTTGTGCCGGCGGACAGCGGCACCCGGCCCCGTGCGCTGCGGGTCATCGGGGACATCGCCTGCGACCCGGGCAGCGCCTACAACCCGGTGCCCGTCTACGACCACGCAACCGATTGGGCGCACCCGGTGGTGCGGGTGCACGACGCACCCCCCCTCGATGTGATGGCGATCGACAACCTGCCCTCGTTGCTGCCGGTCGAATCGTCGCGGGATTTCGCCGCGCAATTGCTGCCGCACCTGCAAGGGCTGGACCGCCCGGACCAGGGCGTCTGGGCCCGGGCCGAAGGCGAATTCCGCCGCTTCACGGCCTGATGGCCCCGCAGGGGTTCACCTCGGCCCGATAAGCAGGCATAGAGAACGGTCCGGCGCCCCTTTTGCCCGGCGTATACTCTGGATCATCGACATGTCCGCCCCGACCGGCCTTCTTGCGAATGCCCGCGCCGTTCTGGTGCTGGGATTGCCCCTGGTGGGCAGCCATGTGGCGCAATTCGCGCTGCACATCACCGACACGATCATGCTGGGCTGGTATTCCGTCACCGATCTGGCCGCCGGGGCGTTGGGCGCGACGGTGTTCTTCGTGCTGTTCACGCTGGGGTCGGGTTACGGTCAGGCGGTGATGCCGATGGTCGCCACCGCCGCCGCGGCGGGCGACGACACCGAGGTCCGCCGCGCCACCCGCATGGGCATGTGGCTGTCCGTGGCCTTTGCCCTGCTGTTGCTGCCGCTGTTCCTGCTGGCCACGCCGCTTCTGGGTCTGTTGGGCCAGGACCCCGATGTCGCCCGGCTGGGCGGGGGCTACCTGTCGATCATCGGCCTGGGCATGGCACCGGCGCTGGTGGCGATGGCGGTAAAAAGCTACCTGGCCGCGCTGGGGCGCACGCAGGTGGTGCTGTGGGCCACGGTGGGCGGGGTGTTTGTCAATATCGGCGTCAACTGGTTGCTGATCTTCGGCAATCTGGGCTTTCCCGAGCTGGGCGCGCGGGGCGCGGCCATTGCCTCGGTCACGGTGCAGATGGTCACACTGGCAATCATGCTGGTCTATGCAACGAACCTGCGCGCCTTGCGGCATTACCACCTGCTGCAACGCTTCTGGCGCGCGGACTGGTCGGCACTCAGGCAGGTGAACGCGCTGGGCCTGCCGATCGGCGGCGCGATGCTGGCGGAAACCGGACTGTTCGGGGCCTCGGCCATCATGATGGGGTGGTTCGGCAAACTGTCGCTGGCCGCGCATTCCATCGCGCTCGAGGTGACGGCGGTGTTCTTCATGGTCCACCTGGGGCTGGCCAGCGCGGCGACCGTTCTGGTCGGCCGGGCGCGGGGTCGCGGCGACACCCGGGCGGTGCGCGACTCGGCGCTGGCGGCCGTCATGCTGTCGCTGATCTTTGCCGGTATCACGGTGCTGCTGTATCTGCTGTTCGCGGAACCGATGGTGGGCCTGTTTCTGAAACCCGACGACCCCGAACGCGACGCGATCATCCCGGTTGGCGTGTCGCTGCTGATGGTGGCGGCGCTGTTCCAACTGGCCGACGGCGGGCAGGCGATGGCGATGGGGCTGCTGCGCGGCATGCAGGATACGCGCCGGCCGATGGTCATCGCGGCCGTGTCGTATTGGCTGGTGGGGCTGCCCGTGGCCTATGGGCTGGGCTTTGTCGCCGGGCTGGGCGGGGTCGGCATCTGGCTGGGCCTGACCGCCGGCCTGACGGCCGCCGCCGGCCTGTTGCACTGGCGCTTCTGGCGCAACCTGTGAAAACGAGGAAACCCGGGCACAAGGCCCGGGTTTCGAAGAAAGTGGTGAGCCGGATAGGGATCGAACCTATGGCCAACTGATTAAAAGTCAGTTGCTCTACCGCTGAGCTACCGGCCCACGATGCGAGGCTAACTAGAAAGAACTCAGGCCGGGGTCAAGGCAGAATCCGCCCTTTTTTCAACCTTGCGTGCGGTTCTTTGTGCCCGGCGCAGGATCGCTTTGCGCTCAGCCCGCGCTCAGCATGTAGCCCTCGCCCCGCACGGTCTGCAAAAACCGGGGACGGCGCGGGTCGGGTTCAATCTTGCGCCGCAGGCGGGTGATCTGCACGTCGATCGCGCGTTCCTGCGCGGTTTCGGCCCGTGCACCCCGGTCGCGGCCCAGGTGATCGACCAGCGCCTCGCGGCTGACGACCTGCCCTGGACGGGCCGCCAGAACCCGCATCAGCGCCGATTCGGTCTGCGTCAGGCGCACCGGGTCGGACCCGTCGCGCAGCTCTCCGCTGTCCAGATCGTAGCGCATCCGCCCCAGAATCAGCGTCTGCGGGCCCGAGGGGCCCTGCTCGACCCGCGGTGCCCGGCGCAGGATGGCGTTGATCCGCAACACCAGTTCGCGCGGCTCGAACGGCTTGGCGACATAATCGTCGGCGCCTGCCTCGAATCCGGCGATCCGGTCGCGCGATTCGCCCCGGGCGGTCAGCAGGATCACCGGCGTCGCCGTCGACTCGCGCAGCCATTGGGTCAACGCGACCCCGTCTTCGCCCGGCATCATCACATCCAGAACGATCAGGTCAAAGGCCAGACCCGACAACAGCCGCCGCGCCTGGGCCGCGTCCCGGGCGGCGGTGATCATGAAGCCCTGCTTGATGAGATAGCGTTTCAGCAGTTCGCGAATACGTTCGTCGTCATCGACGATCAGCAGGTGCGCCGGCGAGAGGTCGCTCATGACTTGCCATCCTTGAGGGCGTGATACTGCGTGCGCATCGACTCGTCCATCATCGCCTCCAGCACCTGCCGGAACCCGGCCACCGCCTGCGGTCCCGCCGCCCGATACGCCGCGCGCATCCGCGCGCGCTGCGCCTCGGACAACTGCCGCTCAAGGTCTGCACCGCGCGGGGTCAGAAAGAGATGCCGCTCGCGCCGGTCCTTGCGGCCGACCCGCGATTCGACCAGGCCGTCGGCGATCAGCGCGCGCAACACCCGGTTCAGGGATTGCTTTGTCACCCCCAGGACCGCCAGCAGATTGTTCACCGTGGTGCCCTGACTGCGGTTGATGAAATGCAGCGCCCGGTGATGCGCGCGCCCATATTCCAGATCCGCAAGGATGCGATCCGGGTCGGCGGTAAAACCGCGATAGGCAAAGAACATCGCCTCGATACCCTTGCGAAGCTGCTCGTCGGTCAGGAACAGCAACGCCTCGCCGCTGGTGGTGACGTCCGCCATGCTCTGTGCATTCTCCTGCTCTGGGGCCGGGGTGTAGTTTAAGTCAGCGATGTTGACTTTCCAAGAATCTATTGCTAGCAAACCGGCAGTTTGACGCAAGAATATGTCCGAATCCATTCGGATGCACGCAACAATCCTAAACGAGCCTGGGAGAGATGACGATGGCCGGCGCCTATGACGACAGAGACGGGTTCATCTGGATGGACGGCGCGCTGGTGCCCTGGCGCTCGGCGAATGTCCACATTCTGACACACGCGCTGCACTATGCCTCGTCGGTGTTCGAGGGCGAACGCTGCTATTCGGGCAAGATCTTCAAAAGCCGCGAACACTCGGCCCGGCTGATCGAATCGGGACGGCTGCTGGATATGGAAATCCCCTATTCGGTCGATCAGATCGAAGAGGCGAAATATGCCATGCTCAAGGCCAACGGCTGGACCGACGCCTATGTGCGCGCGGTCGCCTGGCGCGGTTCGGGCGAGGACATGGGCGTCTCGGCGCGCAAGAACCCGGTGCGGCTGGCGGTCGCCGGCTGGGAATGGGGCGCCTATTACGGCGATGCGAAATGGCAAGGCGCCAGACTCGACATCGCGAAATGGAAACGCCCCTCGCCGGAAACCATCCCCACCGCCGCCAAGGCCGCCGGCCTCTACATGATCTGCACCATGTCCAAACACGCGGCCGAGGCCAAGGGCTGCTCGGACGCGCTGTTCATGGATTATCGCGGCTACGTGGCGGAAGCGACCGGCGCGAACGTGTTCTTTGTCAAGGACGGCGAAGTGCATACACCGCTGGCCGATGCCTTCCTCAACGGCATCACCCGCCAGACGATCATCGCAATGCTGAAGGACATGGGACTGACCGTCCACGAACGCCACATCATGCCCGAGGAACTGGCCAGCTTCTCGGAATGCTGGCTGACCGGCACCGCGGCCGAGGTGACACCCGTGGGCCAGATCGGCGACTTCCATTTCCAGGTCGGCGACCTGACGCGAAAAGTGTCGGACAGCTACGAGAAACTGGTCCGTAGCTGAGCCCAGCGGCAGCGGGGGCTGCCGCCCCCGCACCCCCGCTTCAAGGGGGGCACGCCCCCCTTGAAAATCCCCGTGCGTATTGGGGACAAGATGATGGGGGACCTGTGCCGGAATCATTCCCATCTTTGCGCCTGAAATATCCCGGGGGGTGTGGGGGGCAGCGCCCCCCACCGGGTCGCCCGAGGGCTGGAGGCTGGAAGCCTCCCGGCCGAGGGCGAAACCCCACCGATCTTTTGGCGCAGACCCGCCTAACCGCGGCGAACCGACGCGGTGACGTAGTTCACGCTGAGATCGCGGGCAGACAGTGACCAGCGCCACAGCACGGGGTTGAACACCATCCCCGTGCGATCCACCGGATCCAGCCCGGCATCGCGGATCATCGCATCCAGTTCGTCCGGGGTGATGAACTTGCGCCAGTCGTGCGTGCCCCTGGGCAGCCAGCGCATCACCACCTCGGCCCCGAAGATCGCCACCGCGTAGCTTTTCGGATTGCGATTGAGGGTCGAACAGATCATCAGCCCGCCGGGTTTCAACAGGTCGTGACACGCGGTCAGGTAGGCCAGTGGATCGGCGACATGCTCGACGACCTCCATGTTCAGCACCACGTCGAACCGTTCGCCCGCCGCCGCCAGGGCCTCGGCTGTGGTGTGGCGATAGTCGATCGTCAGGCCAGACTGCTCGGCATGGACGCGCGCCACCGGCAGGTTGCCCTCGGCCGCGTCGGCGCCCACAACCTGGGCACCCAGCCGCGCCATGGGTTCCGACAGCAGACCGCCGCCGCAGCCGATATCCAGCAGGCGCAGCCCGGCGAAGGGTTGCGGCGCGGTCAGGTCGCGGTCAAATTCGGCGGCAATCTGGCGGGTGACATAGTCCAGGCGGCAGGGATTCAGCATGTGCAGGGGCTTGAACTTTCCCTGCGGGTCCCACCACTCTGCGGCCATCGCTTCGAACTTGGCGACTTCGGCGGGGTCGATGGTGGTCGTGGTCATTTCAGGGCTCCGGCTTGCCTTTTGTGCCGCCATCTGCGTGGAATGGGGCGATGCGGGGTATATAGACCGGATGATGGACAAGTCCCACGAACAAAAGAGCGCAGTCGCGCATCTCTACCCGCCGCTCGAGCCCCATGCGCGGCACAGCCTGGACGTGGGCGACGGTCACACGCTCTATGTCGAGGAATCGGGCAATCCTGCGGGCCGCCCCGTCGTCGTGCTGCATGGCGGGCCGGGTGGCGGCTCCAGTCCCATGATGCGGCGATTCTTCGATCCGGCGCATTACCGCATCGTGCTGTTCGATCAGCGCGGTTGCGGGCGCTCGCGCCCCCATGCCAGCGTCAGCGCGAACAGCACGCAGCACCTGATCCGTGACATCGAGCAGATTCGCGCGACCCTGGGCATCGACCGCTGGATCGTGTTCGGCGGCAGCTGGGGCGCGACCCTGGCACTGGCCTATGCGCAGACCCACCCCGCGCGCGCCGCCTGGCTGGTGCTTCGCGGCGTTTTCCTGGGCACGGCCGAGGAACTGGACTGGTTCTATGGCGGCGGCGCGGGCCGTTTTTATCCCGACCTCTGGTCACGCTTTGTCGATCCCATCCCCGAGGGAGAGCGCGGCAACCTGATCGCCGCCTATCATCGCCGCCTGTTCAGCGGCAATTTCGCCGAGGAAGCCCGCTTTGCCCGCCTGTGGGCCGATTGGGAAAACGCGCTGGCCAGTGTCGAGACCCGGGTGTTCCATGACACCCCCGTCGATTACGCGCGCGCCTTTGCCCGGCTCGAGAATCACTATTTCACCAACCATTGCTTCTTCGAGAGCGACGGGCAGCTGATCGCCGACCTGCCCCGCATGGCCGAGGTTCCCGGCACCATCGTGCAGGGGCAGTTCGACATGATCTGCCCGCCGGTCACCGCCTGGCGGCTGCACCGACATTGGCCCAGCAGCACGCTGCGAATGGTGCCCATGGCCGGCCACGCCCTGTCCGAACCGGGCATCACGGCCGAGCTGGTGCGGGTGATGGACACGTTGCGCACCGCGCGGCGTTAGCCCAGGCGGAATTCGGCGATTTCGGTGCGTTGCAGGACGCTCTGATTGTCGTCGGACACGGTCGTCGCCCAGATCCGCCCGGCACCGTCCCGCGTGATCGAGATCCCCTCGTGATTGTCCAGCGCGCCCAGCGCGGTTTCCACCAGGGTTTCAGGCTGATCCCAGGCATCGGGGCGCAGGCGGCTGATGCGGGTCGCAAAGAACGCCAGACGGAACTTGCGCTCCAACAGATAGAGATTGCCGTCGGGGCCGAAATCCGCGCCCACCGGGACAAACCCGCCCCGTCGCGGCACCCGCCCGGCGACGTGCCACCGGTCGGTCAGCCGCCACAGGGGAAAACTGTCGCCGTCGGGGGTTTCGGGCAGGGTAAAGGCGACGCCCCGTGCATCCAGCGCCAACGCCTCGAGCGCGCGATTGCCCGGCAACCCGCGCCAGGCCGGATCGCGCGCCAGGCGTTGCGGGGCGCCCCGTTCGTCATCCAGCCGGGCAACGCGCGCGGGGCCTTCGTAGGACACGAACAGGGTGCCGTCGGGCCTCTGGTCCAGCCCCTCGCTGTCGCCGCCCCCGGCCAGGGGGAAATGCGCGATTTCCTCGATCCCGGTCAGGCGCTCGTCGGTGTCGCGCAGCAGCGCGATCCGCACCAGAAAGGCCCGGTCGCTCAGCACCAGGGCGCGGCGGCGGTCCGACCGCAGCTCGATCGCCGAGAAGCCGCCAAAATAGCGCCCCTGACCCTGCCAGCGCACCAGCGCGTCGGGGCGGCTGCTGACGGCGCGCGCGGCGCGCGCGGGCACCAGCGCGGCGGCGGCGGCCAGGGTCAGCAGATGGCGGCGCGAAATCGTCATGACGACGGACCCTATGGGCGAATTCCGGCGTGCGAAACCGCCCCCGACGACATATCGCTTGAAGTTTACCGGACGCAGGCGTATAGCCACCTCAACAGCGGCGCTGCGGGGTCCAAACCCGTAGCCCACCGAACAGTTTCGCGGGCCGCTTCGGCCCGTTTTTTCATTTCTGGAGGTCCGCGATGAGCGACTTCGCTTCCCCCGGCGACCTGGTGGCACGCACCGCCATCGACCGCCGTCTGGCCGAGATCGTCAAACCTGCTGTCGAGGCTGCCGGTTTCGAACTGGTGCGCCTGCGGCTGATGTCGGGCAAGACGCGCACCTTGCAGATCATGGCCGACCGCGCCGAGGGCGGGATCGAGATCGACGAACTGGGCGAGATCACCACCCTGGTCGGCGCTGTTCTGGACGTCGAGGACCCGCTGGAAGACGCCTATGTGCTGGAAGTGTCCAGCCCCGGCATCGACCGGCCCCTGACCCGGCTCAAGGATTTCGACACCTGGTCGGGTCACGAGGCCCGCATCGAGACCAGCGAACTGATCGACGGCCGCCGCCGGTTCAAGGGCACGCTTCAGGGCACCGAGGACGGCGAAGTGCTGATCGAGATCGAGGAACAGGGCGAACCCGTGACCATCGGCCTGCAATTCGAATGGCTCAGCGACGCCAAGCTGATCCTGACAGACGCGTTGATCGAGGAAACACTGCGCGCACGCAAAAGCGCCGGCGTCATCAACGAAACCGATTTTGACGACATCGAAACCGAACCCGCTTCCGAGGAGGAGTGATTCATGGCCATCACCAGCGCCAACCAGCTTGAACTGCTGCAAACCGCCGAAGCGGTCGCGCGTGAGAAACTGATCGATCCGGAACTGGTCGTTCAGGCGATGGAGGACAGCCTCGCACGCGCCGCCAAGTCGCGGTATGGCGCCGACATGGACATCCGCGTCCACATCGACCGCAAGACGGGCCGCGCGCAATTCACCCGCGTCCGCACCGTGGTCGAGGACGACCTGCTGGAAAACCATCATGCCGAAGTGACCGTCGCGCAGGCGAAGCAGTATCTCGCGGATCCGCAGATCGGCGACGAGATCGCCGACGAGGTGCCGCCGGTGGAACTGGGCCGAATCGCCGCCCAATCCGCCAAGCAGGTCATCTTGCAAAAAGTCCGCGAGGCCGAGCGCGACCGCCAGTATGACGAATTCCGCGACCGTGTCGGCACGATCATCAACGGCACCGTCAAGCGCGAGGAATACGGCAACATCATCGTCGATATCGGCCGCGGCGAGGGCATCCTGCGCCGCAACGAGAAGATCGGCCGCGAAAGCTATCGTCCCAACGACCGCATCCGCTGCTTCATCAAGGACGTCCGCCGCGAGGCCCGCGGGCCTCAGGTGTTCCTGTCGCGCACCGCGCCCGAATTCATGGCCGCGTTGTTCAAGATGGAAGTGCCGGAAATCTACGATGGCATCATCGAGATCAAGGCCGTCGCCCGCGACCCGGGTTCGCGCGCCAAGATCGCGGTTATCAGCTATGACAGCTCGATCGACCCGGTCGGCGCCTGCGTCGGTATGCGCGGCAGCCGCGTTCAGGCCGTGGTGAACGAGCTTCAGGGCGAGAAGATCGACATCATCCCGTGGAACGAGGAACAGGCGACCTTCCTGGTCAACGCGCTGCAACCGGCCGAGGTCTCCAAGGTCGTGATCGACGAGGACGCCGCCCGCATCGAGGTCGTGGTCCCCGACGAACAATTGTCGCTGGCCATCGGCCGTCGCGGCCAGAACGTGCGTCTGGCCAGCCAGCTCACCGGGCTGGACATCGACATCATGACCGAATCGGACGAATCGGCCCGTCGCCAGGCGGAATTCGCGGAACGCACCAAGCTGTTCATGGACGCGCTCGATGTCGATGAGATGATGGCGCAGCTTCTGGTGGCCGAGGGTTTCGGCAACCTCGAGGAGGTCGCCTATGTCGAGATCGACGAACTGCTGTCGATCGACGGCTTCGACGAGGACACCGCGACCGAATTGCAGGCCCGGGCCCGCGACCGGATCGAGGCGCTCAACCAGGCCGCGCTGGACAACGCCCGTTCGATGGGCGCGGAACCCAGCCTCATTGACTTCGAGGGTCTGACACCCCAGATGATCGAGGCACTGGCCAAGGACGGGGTCAAGACCCTGGACGACTTCGCCACCTGCGCCGACTGGGAACTGGCGGGCGGCTGGACCACCGTCGATGGCCAGCGGGTCAAGGACGACGGCATTCTGGAACCCTTCGACATGAGCCTGGAAGAGGCCCAGACGCTCATCATGACCGCGCGCGTTCAGCTTGGCTGGGTCGATCCCGCCGATCTGGCGCAGGCGGACGAGGACGAGACCGACGCCGAAGGCGACGAGGAGTAAGGACCAGCCATGACGCGGGGCGGGCGCGCAAAGGACCGGGATCAGCCGGATCGGCGCTGCATCGTCACGGGTGCGGTGCAACCCAAGGGCGGGCTGCTGCGCTTTGTCATCGGCCCCGAGGCCCAGGTCGTCCCCGACATCGAGGGGCGGCTGCCGGGCCGGGGCATCTATGTCGCCGCCGACGGCGCGACGCTGGCGCAGGCGGTGAAGCGCAAGCTTTTCGCCCGCGCCGCCCGCGCCCCGGTGACGGTGCCCGACGGGCTGGCCGGCACGGTCGAGGAATTGCTGACGCGGCGGGTGATCGAACTCGTGGCGCTGGCGCGAAAGGCGGGACAGGCGGTCGCGGGCTACGAAAAGGCGCGCGACTGGCTGGTCTCGGGGCAGGCGACGGTGCTGATCCAGGCCGCCGACGGGTCCGAGCGCGGCAAGACCAAGCTCAGACCCCCACCGGGCGAAGGGTCCCATGTCACCTGCCTGACAGCGCGGGAAATCGGTTTGGCTTTCGGCCGCGAACATGTGATACATGCGGCGCTTGCCGCTGGCGGTCTGTCCGCACGTGTAGTAGAGGAAGCGGCGAAGCTCGCGCGATTGCGCGGGCAGGACGGCGGTGAAACGCCCGCCGGAGAGGATTGACGAGACGCATGAGCGATACTGACGGCAAGAAACCCCTTGGGCTGCGTGGCGGCTCGACCCCCGGCCAGGTGAAGCAAAGCTTCAGCCACGGCCGGACGAAGGCGGTTGTTGTGGAAACCAAACGCAAGCGCGTGGTGGTGCCCAAGCCCGGTGCCGGCTCGTCGTCGGAGAGCTCGACGGCGTCAAAGGCTGCGGCTATCGGCGGCGGGTCGCGTCGCCCGGCTGGCATCTCCGAGGCCGAGCTTGAGCGCCGCCTCGCCGCGGTGCGCGCCGCAAAGGCCCGCGAGGCCGAGGACGCGCAGCAGCGCGCCAACGAGGAACGCCAGCGCGAGGAAGATCGCGAGCGCCGCCGCCAGGAGGTCGAAGCCCGCGAGCGCGAAGAGCGCGAGCGCGACGCCGCCCGCAAGGCCAAGGAAGAAGAAGAGGCCCGCAAGGTCGCCGAAGCCGAAAAGGCCGAAGCCGCCGCCAAGGCCGCCGAAGCCGCCCCCGCGCCCCGCGCCGACAAGGCCGCAGCGCCCGCCGCCGCTGGCGCTGGTGCCGCAGCGGCCGCAGCAGCGGCTGCACCCGCCGGCGACCGCACCGACCGCACCAGCCCGGTGCGCGGTGGTGGCACGCCGACCCCGCGCAAGGCCGAACGCGAACGCGAGGATCGCGACAGCCGCGGCAAGGTCCGCGACGACGGCGGCCGCCGCGCCGGCAAACTGACGCTGAACGCCGCGCTGGATGGCGAGGGCGGGCGGCACCGGTCGCTGGCCGCGATGAAGCGCAAGCAGGAAAAGGCCCGCGCCAAGGCGCTGGGCATGGGCCACAAGCCCGAGAAGCAGTCGCGCGATGTGCAGCTGCCGGAAACGATTGTCGTGCAGGAACTGGCCAACCGGATGGCCGAACGTGCCGCCGACATTGTCAAGGCGCTGATGAAGATGGGCATGATGGTCGCGATGAATCAGACCATCGACGCCGACACCGCCGAACTGGTGATCGAGGAATTCGGCCACCGGGCGGTGCGCGTGTCCGATTCGGACGTGGAACAGGTCATCGACACCGTTCTGGACAAGGCAGAGGATCTGCATCCGCGCCCGCCGATCATCACGATCATGGGCCACGTCGACCACGGCAAGACCTCGTTGCTGGACGCCATTCGCAAGACCAATGTCGTCTCGGGCGAAGCCGGCGGCATCACGCAGCACATCGGTGCCTATCAGGTGACAACCGATTCGGGGGCGGTGCTGACCTTCCTCGACACGCCCGGACACGCGGCCTTCACCTCGATGCGGGCCCGTGGCGCGCAGGTGACGGATATCGTCGTGCTGGTGGTCGCCGCCGATGACGCGGTCATGCCGCAGACCATCGAGGCGCTGAACCACGCGAAAGCGGCGGGCGTGCCGATGATCGTGGCGATCAACAAATGCGACAAGCCCTCGGCCGATCCGAACCGCGTGCGCACCGATCTGTTGCATCATGAGGTCGTGGTCGAACAGATGGGCGGCGACGTTCAGGATGTCGAGGTTTCGGCCCTGACCGGCAAAGGCCTGGACAACCTGCTGGAAGCCATCGCGCTGCAAGCCGAGATTCTGGAACTGACCGCGAACCCTGAACGCGCCGCCCAGGGCGCCGTGATCGAGGCCAAGCTGGACGTGGGCCGCGGCCCGGTCGCGACGGTTCTGGTCCAGCACGGCACGCTGCGCAAAGGCGACATCTTCGTCGTCGGCGAACAGTGGGGCAAGGTGCGCGCGCTCATCAACGACAAGGGCGAGCGCGTGGACGAGGCCGGCCCCTCGGTTCCCGTCGAGGTGCTGGGCCTGAACGGCACGCCCGAGGCCGGCGATGTTCTGAACGTGGTCGAGACCGAGGCGCAGGCGCGCGAAATCGCCGACTACCGCGAACAGGCCGCCAAGGACAAGCGCGCCGCCGCCGGTGCCGCGACCACGCTGGAACAGCTGATGGCCAAGGCCAAGGCCGACGAGAACGTGGCCGAAATGCCGGTTCTGGTGAAAGCCGACGTGCAGGGTTCGTCCGAAGCGATCGTGCAGGCGCTGGAAAAGGTCGGCAACGACGAAGTGCGCGTGCGCGTGCTGCACTATGGTGTCGGCGCGGTCACCGATTCTGATGTCGGCCTGGCGGAAGCCTCGGGCGCGCCGATCATCGCCTTCAACGTCCGCGCCAATGCGACCGCCCGCAACGCGGCGGCGCAAAAAGGCGTCGAGATCCGCTATTATTCGATCATCTACGACCTGATCGATGACATCAAGGCGGCGGCCTCGGGCCTGCTCAAGGACGAAGTGCGCGAGCATTTCATCGGCTACGCGGCGATCAAGGAAGTGTTCAAGGTCACGGGCGTCGGCAAGGTCGCCGGCTGTCTCGTCACCGAAGGCGTGGCCCGTCGCTCGGCCGGTGTCCGTCTGCTGCGTGACAACGTGGTGATCCACGAAGGCACGCTGAAAACGCTGAAGCGCTTCAAGGACGAGGTGAAGGAAGTCATCTCGGGCCAGGAATGCGGCATGGCGTTCGAAAACTACGACGACATTCGCCAAGGCGACGTCATCGAAATCTTCGAGCGCCAGACAGTGGAACGCAAGCTGGACTGATCGGCGTCAATCGGATGCAAGGGCCGGAGAGCAATCCCCGGCCCTTTTTCTTATGGCATATCCAGCGCAAAGGCCGGGTGGAGGAACAGTTCTCCCGCCGGTTCGACACCGGGTTCCAGCGGCAGGGCCAGGGTTGCGTAATCCGGCACGCCGGGCAGGAACAGGCCCGGCCAGACGCGAAAGCCGAAGCGGCGATAATAGGTCAGGTCGCCGACCAACACCGCGCCGCGTGCGGCACCGCGCAACCGGGCCAGCGCCTCGGTCATCAACGCGCTGCCGATACCCTGCCGCTGCTTCTCGGGCGACACGGCGAGGGGGCCGAACAGGCTCCATCCCTCCGCGTCGCCGATCCGTGCCGCCGAGACGGCAACATAACCAAGAATCACGCCATCCTCCTCGGCTACAAGCGAGAGTTGCAGCGCCCCATCGGCGCGCAGCAGGCGGACGATTTGCGCCTCGGTGCCGCTGGCGTGTGCGGCGGTCTTGAAGGCCTCGGTCACCACGGTGTCGATCCGCGTGGCGTCGCTGGCGATTTCGGGCCGAATCCGCATGTCAGCCCCCTTGATTGTCAAGTTGCGCACGCACGGCCAGTCGCCCGCGCCGCGAGATGCGATAGGCGCTGCCGGCGCGCGATTCGATCAGCCGTTTGCGACGCAAGGCCAGGAACACCGGCAGATCGCAATCGCTCAGGACCAGACCGTCGCGGGTGAAGCAGGTGATGTCGGTGATCTTGCGGCCGTCGTGGCGCTCATGCTGGATGCGGCCGCCAAGGGCCAGAACGTGCAGCGCACGCTGTTCGGGTCGTGAGATATTCATGGGTGTCCTGTGTGTCAGACATCAAACGCAAGCCGGTGGTTCGACCACACGGCGGTTCCTTGATCTGCAGGCTCTCTGGCAATCAGAGAGCCGATTCACACAAGCTCTGACATCCACACTCCATTGCGGCCGGTCTTCCGGCGGCGGATCCTTGGAATATGGACCGTTTCCCCGGAATTGCAACCGGTCCCGGCTGCGATGAACGGACAGGAAAGGGCCGAAGAGCGATCTTCGGCCCCGGCGTTTCGGTGCTTCCCAGCCCGAAAATTCGCCCCTGGCATCACGCGCCGTAGGGCACCCAGACCGTCTTGACCTGAACCGCGCGGCGCAGGAATTCGCGCGATTGCCCCTGGGGACCGGACCAGTCGCGGGTCAGGGGATCGGCCCAGACGGGTTTCAGATTGCCCGCCGATTGCGTTTCGGCGTTGGCGCAGGTCGTCGCATCGGCAAAGACCCACAGCGCCGCCACGTCGTCGTGCTTGGCCAGCGTGTCGGTCAGTTCGGCACGCGGCCCGGTGACGATGTTGACCACGCCACCCGGCACGTCCGAGGTGTCCAGCACCTGCACCAGGTCCAGCGCGGGCACCGGATTGGCCTGCGAGGGCACGGCGATCACCCGGTTGCCCATGGCGATCGCGGGCAGAACCGTGCTGACAAAGCCCAGAAGCGGCGCTTCCTCGGGGCAGACGATGCCCATCACACCAAAGGGTTCCTTCATCGCCAGCGTCACCTGCGACGAGGCGGTCGAATGCACCTTGCCGTCGTATTTGTCGGCCCAGGCGGCCCAGTAGAAGGCCCTTTCAACCGCCTGCGCGACCTCATCCCCGGGGCCAAGATCCCGCGCGCGGGCGTTCAGGTTCTCGGCCAGGAAATAGAGCACCTGCGCGCGGTTGTGACCCGTCACCCTGGACCAGCCGCCAGCCTTGTGCGCGGCCTCGACGGCGTTGCGGATGTCCTTGCGCCCGCCAAGCGGCACCTGCGCGCCCGGCACGGCATAGGAATAGCCGCCATCGGGTCGTTTCTGCGCGCCCCCGATATACAGCTTGCGCGTGCGGTCCACGGCATCGCCCGAGGCACCCGCCGGCAGGGGTGACAGCGCCTCGGGGGCGTTGCGCGCGCGCCCACCGGCGCCGGCGCCCGTCAGATAGGCCAGCATCCCCTCGCGCGCGCCCTCGCGCCCGTAACCCGATTCGCGCATCCCGCCAAAGGGTGCGTTCGCGTCGAACAGGTTGGTGCCGTTGATCCAGACGACGCCCGCCTTGACCTGCGCGGCAATGTCCAGCGCGGCGGTGATGTTCTCGTTCCAGATGCTGGCGGCCAGACCGTAGCGCGTGTTGTTCGCCAGCGCGACGGCCTCGTCCGGGGTGCGAAAGGTCATCAGCGCAACCACGGGGCCAAAGATTTCCTCGGTCATGGCGATGTTGGCCGCGCCCAGATCGGTCAGCAGCGCGGGCGGACAGAAGCAGCCCGGCCCGTTCGGCGCGGGGGCCTGGTGCAGCACCGCGCCCTCGGCCACCGCCTGATCGACGATGCCGCGAATGCGGTCCAGTTGCACCCGGTCCACCACGGCGCCGATATCGGTGGACTTGTCCAGAGGATCGCCCACGCGCAGCGTCGCCATGCGCGCTTTCAGCCGCCGGGTGAACCGCTCGGCCACCGATTCCTGCACCAGTATGCGCGACCCGGCGCAACAGACCTCGCCCTGGTTGAACCAGATCGCATCGACGACGCCTTCGACGGCGGCGTCCAGATCGGACTCGGCAAAGACGATGAAGGGCGATTTGCCGCCCAGTTCCAGGGTCAGCGCCTTGCCCGAGCCCGCCGTCGCCCGCCGGATCTGGCGGCCGACCTCGGTCGAGCCGGTGAACGCGATCTTGTCCACGTCCGAGGCCACCAGCGCCGCGCCCGTCCGCCCGTCGCCGGTAACGATGTTCACCACGCCCTTGGGCAGGCCGGCCTCGATGCACAGTTCGGCGAACAAAAGCGCGCTGAGCGGCGTCTGTTCGGCCGGTTTCAACACCACCGTATTTCCGGCCGCCAACGCAGGCGCGGCCTTCCACGCCAGCATGAGCAGCGGAAAGTTCCACGGGATGATCTGCCCGCAAACGCCATGCGGCCGCATCCCGGGGAATTCGTCTGCGATCAGTTCGGCCCAGCCGGCGTGGTGATAGAAGTGCCGCACCGCCAGCGGCACGTCGATGTCACGCGATTCGCGGATCGGCTTGCCGTTGTCCAGCGACTCGATCACGGCGAACAGCCGTTCGCGTTTCTGCATGAGCCGCGCCAGCGCGTAGAGATGCCGCGCGCGCTGCCCGCCAGAAAGGCCCGCCCATTTCCGCGCGGCCGCGCGCGCGGCCTTGACCGCCGCCGCCACGTCGGCCTCTGACCCCTGCGAGACCTGCGCCAGCACCGCGCCCGTCGCCGGATTGACGCTGTCAAAGGGGTCGCGCGGCGCGGTGAAGGCGCCAGCGATGAACTGGCCAAAGGTCCGGCCCTTCAACCAGTCCAGCGCCACGGCGGGCGATTCGGGGGCGGGGCCGTAATCCATGAGTGACAGAGCCTCGGAGACGGTGGGCATGGGAACCTCAGGCGATGGCGTGACGGTGCGCGGCGGCGTAGCGGCCGGTGACATGATGTTCGAGCTGGCGCTCGACATCGCCCAGCATGGACGAGGCACCGATGCGGAACAGGTCGGGTTCGAGCCAGGGGCGACCCAGCTCTTCCTTCATCAGGATCTGCCAGGCGATGGCATCCTTGGCGGTCTTCAACCCGCCCGCCGGCTTGAAGCCGATCCGGTAGCCCGTCCGCTCGCCATAGTCGCGCAGCGCCCGCACCATGGTCAGGCTGACCGGAAGCGTGGCGTTCACCCCCTCTTTCCCGGTCGAGGTCTTGATGAAATCCGCCCCCGCCTGCATCGCCACCATCGACGCCGCATAGACATTCGACAGCGTGACCAGATCCCCGGTCGCCAGAATCGCCTTCATGTGCGCCGCGCCGCTGGCCTCGCGCATGGCGGCGATCTCATCGTAAAGGGCGGTCCAGTCGCCGGCAAAGACATGCGCGCGGGTGATGACGATGTCGATTTCGTCGGCGCCGTGATCGACGGCATAGCGGATCTCGGCCAGGCGCAGGTCCAGCGGCATCAGCCCCGCCGGAAACCCGGTGGCGACCGAGGCCACGGGAATCCCCGCGTTGGACAGCGCCCGCTTGGCCGCGCCCACCATCGTCGGATAGACGCAGACCGCGCCGGTTTTCGGCATCTCGGACAGGCCCAGACCCTGGACGATGTGATCGGCCAGCGGGCGCCGCGCCTTGGCACACAGGCGCGCCACGCGGTCCTCGGTGTCGTCGCCGGACAGCGTTGTCAGGTCGGTGCAGCGGATCGCATTCACCAGCCAGGCGGCCTGATGCTCTTTCTTCACGCTGCGCCGCGTGGTCAGCGTGGCGGCGCGGCGCTCGGCGGCGGGGCGGTTGACCTGCACGCGGTCGAACCAGTCGGTCGTCAGCGGCAATCCGGGGTTTCTGGCGTGCGTCATGATGCGTCCGGCAGGGATATGGAACGCGCGATTATGCGCGGGCGCCGGCTGCCGCGCAATCCCCGTCCTGACCAACCGGTCAAAACACGGGGCCGTGCACGGGCGCATGGCAAATTGACATTCCGCCCCCCCGATCATAACCAAGTGCAACGGTAGGGATTACTGTCGATGACCGAACTGCCCAAGACCCTGACCTTCCGGATGCCGGCTGAGGCCTCGCCGCTGGGCTATCGCCAGCGGCCGACCACGCCCCTGCTGGAGGTCGAGCGCCTGCGCAAGACCTTTGCCCATGCCGATGCGCCGGCGGTGCACCGCGTCTCGCTGGCGCTGGGCGATGGCGAGCTGCTGGCGCTGCTGGGGCCGTCGGGCTGCGGCAAGACAACCACCCTCAGGATGATCGGCGGGTTCGAGCAGCCCGACGAGGGGCGCATCACCTTTCAGGGCCACGACATCACCCACCTGCCGCCCGAATCCCGTGGCATCGGCTTCGTCTTT
Source organism: Rhodobacter sp. (assembly GCA_020637515.1). Lineage (NCBI taxonomy): Bacteria > Pseudomonadati > Pseudomonadota > Alphaproteobacteria > Rhodobacterales > Rhodobacter > Rhodobacter sp. The sequence continues at coordinate 646,204 of JACKKG010000001.1, forward strand.
CAGGACTATGCGCTGTTCCCGCATCTGAGCGTGCTGGACAACGTCAAGTTCGGACTGCGCGCCCTGCCCCGCGCCCAGGCGCAGGACCGCGCCGACGAGATGCTGCGCCTTGTCGGTCTGTCCGACCTGGGCAAGCGGCGCCCGCACCAGCTTTCCGGCGGCCAGCAACAGCGGGTCGCGCTGGCGAGGGCGCTCGCCGTCGCGCCCAAGCTGATCTTGCTGGACGAACCCTTTTCGAACCTCGACGCCAAGATGCGCGTGGAAACCCGGCAAGAGGTGCGCCGCCTGCTGAAAAAGACCGGCGCCACCGGCATTCTGGTGACCCACGACCAGGAGGAAGCCCTGGCGCTGGCCGACCGCATCGCGGTGATGGACGGCGGGCGCGTGGTGCAGGTCGGCACCCCGGACGAGATCTACCGCAACCCGGTCAGCGAATTCGTCGCGAATTTCATCGGTCGGTCGAACTTTCTGTCCGGCACGGCGACCGGCATGACCGTGCAGACCGACTTTGGCAACCTGCCGATGTCGCGCGCGGCGAATGGCGCGGTACGCCTGGCGGTGCGTCCCGAACAGATCATGCTCATGCCCGACCCCGAGGGCACCGCAACCATCGTCGGGCGCGAATTCCGGGGACATGACCAGATCTACTGGGTGCAGCAGGGCGACACCTGCCTCGAGGTGATCTCGGGGCCCGGGCAGCAATATGCCATCGGCGCGCGCGTGACGATGCGCATCTGCGATTGCGTGGTTCCGCTTACCTGAGCGCACCTCGCTTTTCCGGCTGCGCGCTTTGCGCTAATCTGGCGCAAACAAGAACAGAGCAGGCCCCCCGAATGCAGCTGCGCGCCGGACTTATCTGGCTTTTCACCATCCTGGCGATGACCGCCGAAAGCGCGGCCTCGGTCGAACGCTCGCCGTTCCCGCAGCCGCGCCCGACCGGCGGCGAGGCCCCGCCCCCGCAGACTCGGTTGGTGCAAGACAGCGCCACCGCCCCGGCCCGTTCGCGCCATCCGCAGGCGCGCCCCCAGGGGCTTCGCGCGCCGCAGGCCGGCACCGTCACCGCGACCCCGCGCGCGGGCCGGCGTGACCCTCAGTTCGACCGCTGGCTTGCCGGGTTTCGGCGCCGCGCGCTGAACGCCGGCATTCGGGCGCGCACCCTGGACACGGCCTTTGCCGGCGTCAGCCCCGACCCCGACATCTTGCAGCGCGAGGCCCACCAGCCCGAATTCAGCCGCCCGATCTGGGCCTATCTGGACAGCGCCGTTTCCCGCAGCCGGATCGAGAACGGCCAGCGCGCCCTGCGCGAGAACCGTCGCGTCCTGGACGAGATCGAAGCCCGCTATGGCGTGGACCGCGAGGTTGTCGTCGCGGTCTGGGGCATGGAAAGCGCCTATGGCACGCTCAGGGGGCAGACGCCGATCATTCCGGCGCTGGCAACGCTGGCCATGGGCTCTCGCCGGTCGGATTTCTACGAACAGCAACTGATCGGCGCGCTGCGCATCCTGCAATCGGGCGACGTGGACGCGCGGCACATGACCGGCAGTTGGGCCGGCGCGATGGGCCACACGCAGTTCATCCCGACCAGCTACCTGGCCTATGCGGTGGATTTCCGGGGCGACGGCGTGCGCGACATCTGGTCCGACGATCCGACCGATTCGCTGGCATCGACCGCCGCCTATCTGGCCAGCCACGGCTGGCAGCGCGGGCAACCCTGGGGGGTCGAGGTCCAGGTGCCGCGCGATTTCAACCCGCGCCTGGCCAACACCAGCCGCGATGTCGCGGAATGGCGGCGGCTGGGCCTGCGACCGGTTCGCGGCTCTGACCTGCCGCGTTCGGGCGAGGCGACCTTGCTGTTCCCGGCGGGGGCGCGCGGGCCGGCGATCCTGACCTTCCGCAACTTCCGCGTCATCAAGCGATACAACAACGCCGATGCCTATGCGATCGCCGTGGGCCATCTGGCCGACCGACTGCGCGGCGGGCGCGCCTTTGTCGGCGACTGGCCGCGCGACGACCGCCCCCTGAACCGCGCCGAGCGCGAGGAGCTGCAACGCCTGCTGGCGCGCGCGGGACACTATAGCGGCACCATCGACGGGCGGGTGGGCCAGGGCACGCTGGCAGGGGTGCGGGACTGGCAGGCGGCAAACGGGATGCCGCCCGACGGCTATGTCTCGTTGGCGCTGCTCGATGCCATGCGCCGCCGGCGCTGAGCGATCAGCGCAGGTGACGGGCGTGCCAATCCAGATGCGCGCCCATCAGACTGCCGATGAAGTAATAGGAATGGTCGTATCCCGGATGCAGGGTCAGCTCCAGCGGCTGGCCCGCCGCCTCGCACGCGGCGGCCAGCCGGTCAGGCCTGAGCTGGCTTTCGAGGAACCCGTCCGCCGCGCCCTGGTCCACCCGCATCGCCTGCACCCGGGCGCCACCCGCGATCAGGCGGCAGGCGTCATAATCGGCCCAGGCCGCCGGATCGGCGCCCAGATACCCGCCCAGCGCCTTTTGCCCCCAGGGGCAATCCGTCGGCGCGACGATCGGCGCAAAGGCACTGACCGAGCGGAAGCGGCCCGGATTGCGCAGCGCCACCGTCAGCGCGCCGTGTCCGCCCATGGAATGACCCATGATCGCCTGTCGCCCCATATCGACCGGGAAATGCTGCGCGATCAGCGCGGGCAGTTCGGATTCGACATAGCTGCGCATCCGGTAATGGCGCGACCAGGGCGCCTGGGTCGCATCCACATAGAACCCGGCCCCCAGGCCAAAGTCATAGGCCCCCTCGGGGTCGTCGGGCACATCCGACCCGCGCGGGCTGGTGTCGGGCGCGACGAACACCAGACCCAGCCGGGCGCAGGCGGCGCGGAATTCGCCCTTTTCGGTGACATTGGCCCATGAACAGGTCAGCCCCGACAGATACCAGACCACGGGGCGCGGGCCATTCCCGGCGGCCTCGGGCAGGAACACGCTGAACTCCATCGGCGTGCCGGTCTGGGCGCTGTCATGGCGCCAGACCTCTTGCCAGCCGCCATGCGCGCGCCAGCGTTGCAAACGCTCCATCAGAACACCACGACCGAGCGGATCGACTTGCCGGCGTGCATCAGGTCGAAGCCCTTGTTGATCTCTTCCAGCGTCAAGGTGTGGGTGATCATGGGATCGATCTCGATTTTCTTGTTCATGTACCAATCGACGATCTTGGGCACATCCGTGCGACCGCGCGCGCCGCCAAAGGCGCTGCCCTTCCAGACCCGGCCGGTGACCAACTGGAACGGCCGGGTGCTGATTTCCTTGCCGGCCTCGGCCACGCCGATCACGGTGGAAACGCCCCAGCCGCGATGGCACGCTTCCAGCGCCTGACGCATCACCGTGGTGTTGCCGGTGCAGTCAAAGGTGTAATCCGCACCGCCGTCGGTCATTTCGACCAGCTTGGCCACGATGTCGCCGTCGATCGTGGTGGGGTTGACGAAATCGGTCATGCCGAACATGCGGCCCCACTGGGCCTTGTCGTCGTTGATATCGACACCGATGATCTTGTCGGCGCCGACCAGGCGCGCGCCCTGGATCACGTTCAGGCCGATCCCGCCCAGACCGAAGACCACGACATTCGCGCCGGGCGTCACCTTGGCCGAGTTGATGACCGCGCCCACCCCGGTGGTCACGCCACAGCCGATGTAGCAGGCCTTGTCGAACGGCGCGTCCTCGCGGATTTTCGCGACGGCGATTTCCGGCAGCACGGTGAAGTTCGAAAAGGTCGAACACCCCATGTAGTGGTAGATCGTCTGCCCCTTGTAGCTGAAGCGACTGGTGCCATCGGGCATCAGCCCCTTGCCCTGCGTCGCCCGGATCGCGGTGCACAGGTTGGTCTTGCCCGACAGGCAGCTTTTGCACTGGCGGCATTCGGGCGTATACAGCGGGATCACGTGATCGCCCGGCTTGACCGAGGTCACACCGCGCCCGACCTCGCGCACGATGCCGGCACCCTCGTGGCCCAGGATCGACGGAAAGATCCCCTCGCTGTCGAATCCGTCCAGCGTGTAGGCGTCGGTGTGGCAGATGCCGGTCGCCATGATCTCGACCAGAACTTCGCCGTCCTTGGGCCCTTCCAGATCCAGTTCGACGATCTCGAGGGGTTTCTTCGCCTCGAAGGCGACGGCGGCACGGGTTTTCATGAGGGTCCTCCGGGGTTTTCGGCTTGCGGCAGACTAGCCGCACCCGGGGACCTGGCACAATGCCGGATGCGACGGATCGTTACCCCGGCCCGTCACCGAAAGGACGGGAGGGGGGGCGCGCCCCCCCTCCCGCAAGGGATCAGAACGGTTCGACCTGTTGCACCCAGACGCCATCCTGGACCTGGTCGATCGAAACCAGTTCGGGCATGGCGTGGTTGTTCACAAAGGTCTGCTCGCCGTAACTGGTGAAATCCTGGTGATGGCTGGCCTGCGCGGCGGCGACGAAACCGTCGGTCGTCAGATCCGTGCCGGCGGCGTCCAGACAGGACAGGAACCAGTTCGTATAGGAATAGGCGATCATCGCGTTCTCGTCCGGGTCGGCGTTGTAGGCCGCGCGATACGATTCGATAAAGGCATGGGCGTCGGGTTCGGTGGTATCCATCGGATACATCTTCCACCCGCCGACCCCATAGAGCCCGTTCACATCCGCGCCGCCCAGCGCCGCCACCAGCGAGGCCCGGCCGGGAATGCCGGTCAGCACCTTGACGTCGGTCCAGCCCAGCTTGTTCACCTCGGACATGACGCCCACGGTCTCGCGGATGATGGTGCCCGCGATGATGAGGTCGCAGTTCGCGGCCCGGCAGCGTGCCACCTGCGAGGAAAAGTCGATCTCGCCCGGCCGATACGAGGCGTCCTCGACGACCTCCATGCCCAGGCTGGCCATTGCCGGAACGACGCCCGCACGCATCAGATCGCCGAACGGCCCCTCCATCATGATCAGGCCGACCCGCTGCGAGCCCCAGACGGGGATCATGCGTTCCATCGCCTTCTGCATGGTCGTGTTGTAGTTCTGCACCGTGGTGAACAGCAGCGGCGAGTTGCCCGCGACCTGGTGCATGACGGCCGACGCCGCCCAGGGCGCAAAGACGATGGTGCCCGCTTCGACGGCCTGGCCGATGGTCGCCGCGTTGGTGCCCGATCCGAACGGGTTCAGCAGCGCGAACACCTCGTCCGAGCGGATCAGCTTTTGCACCGCGCGCACGGCCAACTGCGGCTGGCCGCCGTTGTCCTCGACGATGAAGCGGATCTGGCGGCCGTGGACACCGCCGGCCGCGTTGGCCTGGGCAATCGCCAGTTCGGTCGCGTTGCGCAGCCGTGCCATGCCGGCGGCGGCGGGACCGGACAGGTCGAGATGCGTGCCGATGACGATCTCATCGGCGCTGACTCCGGCGGCGCGCGCCGGGCGCAGACTGCCGCCAAGCGCCAGGGCCGCGGCACTGGTGGCGAGCATCTGACGACGGTTCATAGTCATGACTTCCTCCCATGTTGGGTTTGACGGGGTGATCGTGTGTTCGGCATGTCCTCCACTCCCTCCTGCCGCCTCAGGCGGGATACATGCCGTCGATGAGGGTCGCGTATTTCTGCGCGATGACCTTGCGTTTCAGCTTCATCGTGGGGGTCAGCTCTTCGTCCTCGGGGGTGAGAAGCTGGTCGATGATGCGGAAATCCTTGATCTGTTCAACCCGGGCGAGACGGGGATTCACGGCCGCGATCTCGGCGCGGATCAGATCGACCACGGCCGCCGCGCGCGTCAGGCTGGCGAAATCCGTATAGGGAATCGCGTTGTCCTGCGCGAATCGCGCGACGTGCTCCTGGTCGATCATCACCAGTGCGGTGACGAACCGCTTGCCCTCGCCGATGACCACCGCGTCGGTGATGTAGGGGCTGAACTTGAGCTGGCTTTCGATCTGCGTGGGCGTGATGTTCTTGCCGCCGGCGGTGATGATGATGTCCTTGATCCGGTCGCGGATCGCCAGATAGCCATGTTCGCTGATCTCGCCGCAGTCTCCGGTGCGAAGCCAGCCGTCGGGGGTGATCGCCTCGGCCGTCTTTTCGGGTTGCCGCCAGTAGCCGGCAAAGACATTCGCGCCCCGGATCTGGATTTCTCCCGCCTCGGCGATGCGGATCTCGGTATCGCCCGCCGGAAGACCTGCCCAGCCCAGCTTGATGCCCCGGGTCGGCGTCGCGGTGGCGAATCCCGCGGTTTCGGTCATGCCGAAGGCCTCGCGCAGTTCGACGCCGATGGACAGGAACCAGCGGATCAGGTCGGGCGGCACCGGCGCCGCGCCGGTCAACGCGCTGCGGCAATTCTGTAGCCCCAGAAAGATGCGGATGTTGCGGAATGCCAGCCAGGACAGCAGCCGGTCCACCGGGCCCGGCGTCGGCGGATCGCGCCCGTCGAGCTGGGCCTCGACCCCGGCGCGACCGCGCACCAGGGCCCGGCGATAGACCCAGCGCGCCGGGGCGATGGCGTCGCGCAGGAACAGTTCCACTTGCGAGTGCATCTTTTCCCAGAATCGCGGCGGTGCAAAGACGATGTGCGGCGCGACCTCGCGGATGTCGTTGGGCACGGTGCCGGCGTTTTCGGGAAAATGGACGATCAGCCCCAGCGCGATCGCGTTGAACACCGAAGCCATGCGTTCCGCGATGTGACACAGCGGCAGAAAGGACAGCGATTTGTCCCCGGGGTTGGCGGCCAGATACTCGGGCGCCTTGCACATCTGGAACACGGCGTTGCGGTTCGCGATCATCGCCCCCTTGGGCGCCCCCGTGGTGCCCGAGGTATAGACCAGGAACGCCAGATCGTCCGCCCGGCCCGCGTCGATCGAATCCTCGAAGTCCTGCGCGTGGGTCGCGGCGAGATCGTCGCCGCGTTGCACGAAACCGTCCCAGAATTCCACGCCCGGGTCATCGAGGCGGCGCAATCCCTCGCGTTCGATGACGATGATGCGGATCAGCGCCGGGCAGTTGGCACGGACCGACAGGGCCTTGTCCAGTTGCTCCTGGTTTTCGACCACCAGAACGCGGCACGCCGAATCCTGAAGGATGTATTGCAACTGCTCTGCCGACGCGGTCGGATAGACCCCACAGCCGACGATTCCCATGGCTTGCGCGCCGATGTCGGCGAAAACCCATTCGGGGCGGTTTTCGGCCAGCACGGCGATGACCTCGCCGCGTTCGACCCCCAGCGCGCCCAGGGCCAGCCCGACCGCGCGGGCGCGTTCGTAATACTGGGTCCAGCTGTAGCTTTGCCACAGGCCGCGCAGCTTGTGCCTGAGGGCAGGCCGCGCGCCCCATTCGCGCACGCGGGCGCGGAACACGCGGGCCGGTGTGTCGTGGCCCATGAAGCGGATCTCGGTGCTCATCGGCTCATCTCCAGGTCTTTCGACGTTTCCAGCGTTGGGCGGTGCCGGACAGGCCCTGCCCGCCGCCGCCGCCCAGATAGGCCTCGCGCACGTCCTCTTTCTGGCTGAGGGCGGCGCAGGTATCGGCGGCGACGATGCGCCCCAGTTCCATGATATACCCGTCATCGCCATGTTTCAGGGCGACGGCGGCGTTCTGTTCGACGACCAGCACGGCGGTGCCGGTCTCGTCGCGGATGCGCTGGATGATGCCGAAGATCTCGTGCACCAGCATCGGCGACAGGCCCAGGCTGGGTTCGTCCAGCATCAGCAGTTTCGGCGCGGACATATAGGCGCGGCCGATTGCCACCATCTGCTGTTCGCCGCCCGACAACAAGCCGGCGTGCTGCGCATCGCGTTCCTTGAGCCGGGGAAACCATTGATGCACCCGCTCGATGTCGCGGGCCACGGCGTCGCGGTCCTTGCGGGCAAAGGCGCCCATCAAGAGGTTGTCTCGCACCGAAAGGAACGGATAGACCTGACGCCCCTCGGGCACCAGAACCAGCCCCTTGCGCGCCACCGCGTCAGCATCCAGGCCCTGAATTTCCTGTCCCTGGAACAGGGCCTTGCCCTTGAACGGGTCGATGACGCCCGCCAGCGTGTTCAAAAGCGTCGTCTTGCCCGCACCGTTCGCGCCCAGGACGGCGGTGATCCGCCCCTCGGCCACGGTCAGGTTGACGCCCTTCATGGCGGCGATGGGCCCATACCAGGTTTCCAGGTTCTGCACGTCCAGAAGCATCTCAGGTCCCCAGATAAGCGGCGATGACGTCGGGATGGGCCTGCACTTCGGCCGGCGAACCCTCGGCCAGCAGACGGCCCTGCGCCATGCAGACCACGCGGTCGGCAACGGCACTGACCAGCGACATGTCGTGTTCGATCATCACCACGGTGATGCCCAGATCGCTGCGGATATCGTCGATCCAGAAGGCCAGGTCGCGCGTTTCCTCGGGGTTCAGACCCGAGGCCGGTTCATCCAGAAACAGCAGGTCGGGCCCCGAACACAGGGCGCGACCCAGCTCGACCACCTTGCGCACGCCATACGGCAGGCCCGCGACGGTGGCATTGCGCCAGGCCGAGAGGTCGAGGAATTCGATCACCTCCTCGGCCTTGGCGCGGTGCGCTTCCTCGATCCGGGTCAGGCCGGGGGTGCGCAACACCTGTTGCCACCAGGTCCCGGCGCCAAAGCGGTGCCGGCCCAGCAACAGGTTGTCCAGCACGCTGGCGGCATCGAACAATTCGATGTTCTGGAACGTCCGCGCAATGCCCAGATGGGCGATGTGCGCGCGCGGGGCGCGGGCGATATCCTGCCCCTTGAACAGTATCCGGCCCTTGGTGGCGTCGAACACCCGCGTGACCAGGTTCAACATTGACGTCTTGCCCGCGCCGTTCGGCCCGATCACGGCCAGAACCTCGCCGCTTTGAACGCGGATCGACAGGTCGGAAATCGCCCTGAGCCCGCCGAAATGCAGCGCCACGCGGTCCAGTTCCAGAAGGGGTGCGTCGCTCATCTGTTCCGCTCCGACTTCATGTAGGTTTTCTGCCGCCGGAACGTGTCACGGCGATAGAGGGGAAAGTTTTCCAGCAACGCGCGAATCTTCAGCCATCGCCCGTTCAGGCCCGTCGGCTCGAACAGAACGAAAAGGCCCAGCACCAGACCGGCGACAAAGATTTCCAGCCCGGTCTGCCGTTGCACGGCCGCCGGCAACAGGGATTTCAGGAAGGACACGGCGTTCGGCAGCAGCGAGATCAGGATCGCCCCCAGGATCGCCCCCCTGAGGCTGCCGATCCCGCCGATCACCACCATCAGCACCATGTCCAGCGACAACAGCAGCGTGAAGGCATCGGGCGTCAGATAGCCGATGTGATGCGCCATCAGTGCCCCCGCCAGCCCGGTGATCCCGGCCGACAGGCCAAAGGCACCGATCTTGACGCGGTTCACCTCGATCCCCAGCGCATAGGCGGCGGCCTCGGAGTCGCGCACACCCGTAAAGGCCCGGCCGACCCCGGATCGCATCAGATTGGCCAGCGCCAGCAGCACCAGCACCACCGTCGCCAGGCAGACGTAATAGAACACCCGGGGCGAACCCAGCGAGAACCCCAGCAGGCGGGGCGTTTCCACCAGCATCCCGGTGAATCCGCCGGTCACGCTGCGCCACATGCCGATCACCTGTTCGATGACGATGCTGAAGGCCAGCGTCACCATCGCCAGATACAGCCCCGAAACGCGGATCGCGGGTATCCCCACGACCAGCCCCACCGCCGCCGCGATCAGTCCGGCCAGCGGCATCGACACCAGGAACGGCACGCCATGCGCCATCAGCCAGGCGTGGGCATAGGCGCCGATCGCAACGAAACTGGCGTGCCCCAGGCTGACCTGTCCGGTGAACCCCGACAGCGTCATCAGCCCCAGCGAGGCGACGCACAGGATCAGCACGTAGCCAAGCTCGCCCACCAGATAGGTCGAGGCAACCACCGGCACCGCCAGCAACGCCACCAGCAGAAGACCATACCACAGCCAGTCGCCGCGATGGCGGAACAGCGCGAACCCTTGGGCATACCGCGTGTGATAGTCAAAGCGCATCGGTTACACCCTCCGCCCGTGGGCTTCGCCCATGATCCCGCGCGGGCGCAGGATCAGCACCGCGATCAGCACCAGATAGGGTGCGATATCCTTGAACCCGTCGGGCAGATAGACACCCGCGTATTGTTCGATCAGGCCGATCAGAACACCGCCCAGCACCGCGCCCGGCAGGCTGCCGAACCCGCCCAGCACGATCGCGGCCAGGGCCTTCAGCGTGATCAGCCACAGCGCCGTATCGACCAGCGACACCGGCGCCAGGAACATGCCGGCAATCGCCGCCGTGACGCCGCCCAGCGCCCAGACGAGCGAGTTGAGCCGCTTCACCTTGACCCCGTTCAGATACGCGGCCAACTGGTTCTGGCTGGCAGCCTGCATCGCCACCCCCAGCCGCGTGCGGCTGAAGAACAGCCACAGCATCACCGCGATCAGCAGCGCCACCAGCATGATGACCAGCGACAGCTCGGTCACCGCGACGCCCGCGATCTCGGTCGTCTGGCCGCTCCAGGGGGTCTGGTAGCTGCGCGAATCGGGGCCGAACCCCATGCTGACCGCGCCCCGGATCATGAAGGCCAGCGCGATCGTCAGCATCACGCCCGAGAACTGCGGCTGTCCCGCGATGCGCCGCACGATCACCGCGTCCAGCCCATAGGCCAGCGCGCCGATCCCCAGCGCCACCACCGGCAGCACCAGCCAGAAGGGCATCCCTGCCCGTTCGATCAGCGCCCAGGCGACAAAGGCCGACAGCACCAAAAGGTCGCCATGGGCAAAATTCAGAACCTCGGTCGCCTTGTGGATCAGCACGATCCCCAGCGCGACCAGCGCATAGATCGCCCCCACGGCGATGCCGTTGACAGTGACCTGCGCGAACAGGTCCAGCGCGCCGTTCATGCCGGATCTCCCATTTCAAAACTGACGTCCCAGGCGCTCAGCCGTTCGTGGCAATGCCCGCAGGTGGCGCGCGGGACAAAGGCCTTGCCGCAGGTCCGGTGCCGGGGCCGGATCGAGCTGGGCTCGTGGAAAAGTTGTTCGCTGGCCCAGGTGGACAGCAGCACGATATAGGGAAACAGCCCGCGGCTGGCCGCGGTCAGCAGATAGACGCGGCGCCGACCGTCGTCGCGGTCGGGTTCGACCGTCAGCAGGCCGGCCTCGACCATCGCCACCAGGCGGCGGCTCAGCAAAGGCGGGCTGATCCTGAGAACATGCGCGATCTGGTCGAAATGCCGACATCCCAGCACCGCCGCCGAGACGATCATCAGCGTCCAGCGATCCATCCTGAGCGCGAGATGCGACATCGCCCCGTCGCTGACCGTGACCTTGGGCGTGCGCATCCGTTCGGCCGGGTCATAGGGCAGGTGCGGGTTCGGTTTCAGCGACATGTCCAGATCGCGCAGCGAGACGACCTCGCCGCAGGCCTCGCAGGTCATCTGCGGCACAAAGGCGTGGCCGCAGGTCCGATGCACCAGCCGCCGGGGCAAGGCCAGGCGATCCTCGCCAAAACGGTGCTCCCAGTCCCAGGTCATGAGCGTGGCTTCATAGATCGCCATGCCCTTTTGCGTCAGATGATAGGCGAACCGTTCGGGGCGCTCCTGATACAGTCGCGGGCGCAGCATATCCATGTGCACCAGCGTCTTCAGCCGGTCGGACAGGGTGCGCCGCGGTATGCCCAGCCGGGTCTGGAAATCGTCGAACCGCTTGACCCCCATGAAGGCACCCATGAGGATCTGCATCGTCCAGCGATCCCCGATCATCTTCAGCGCATGGCTCAGCACCGAGGTGCTCAGCGCGTCGCGCAGCAGATCGAGGTCGGGCGCTACGCTCATGCGACGCGCTCGATGATGAGGGCCGAGGCCAAGCCCGCCGCACCGCAGGCTGCGATCAGCGCGCGCCGGCCGTCGCGACGGTCCAGTTCATCCAGCGCGGTGCCGATCAGTGCGCCGCCCGTGGATCCCATCGCATGGCCCAGCGCGATCGCCCCGCCGTTGACGTTCAGCCGATCCAGCCCGACGCCCATGTGCCGCGCGAAATGCAGCGCCAGCGCGGCAAAGCTTTCGTTCACTTCGAACAGGTCGATGTCGCCGACGCCCAGCCCCGCGCGCGCCAGCGCCGCGTTGGCGGCATCGACGCTGCCGGTCAGCGCCAACACCCGGTCCACCGCCAGTTCCGCCACCGCGAGAATCCGTGCCCGGGGCCTGAGACCCGCGCGCCGCGCTGCCCCCTCGGTCGCGACCAGCACGGCCGAGGCCCCGTCCGCCATCGCCGGTGAATTGCCCGCGTGGTGCACATGCGCCACATGCGCCAGCCCGGTGTGGGCCATGATCGCCGCGTCCATGCCGTATTTCTCGCCCATCTCGGCAAAGGCCGGGGACAGCGCCGACAGGCTTTCGACTGTGGTTCCGGCGCGCGGGGTTTCGTCCGCAGTCAACCCGCCCACCGGCACCAGCGAGGCAAAGCGCCCCTCGGCCCGCGCCGCGACCGCGCGCGCCTGGCTTTCGGCGGCAAAGGCGTCGCAATCGGCGCGGCTGAACCCTTCGGCTGTGGCGACGGCATCGGCGCTGATGCCGATGGCCACCAGCCCGGCGGCCTTCTGAAAGGCAAAGTCATGCGTCAGCGCGCCCTTGTCCGAGGCCATCGGCACGCGGGACATGCTCTCGACCCCGCCGCCGATGGCCAGACCGTCGGCCGCCTGCGCGCGCAGCGCGGCCAGACCGACCGCCGTGATGCCACTGGCGCAATAGCGGTTCACCGTCAGCCCGGGCGCGCTGTCGGGATAGCCGGCGGCAATCAGCCCCAGCTTGCCGATGTTCGCGCCCTGCTCGGCGGTCTGGGTGACGCAGCCGAACACCGCGTCCGCCAACACCCGGTCGCCCAGCGCGTGCCGGTCAGCCAGCGCGCGCAGGGGCGCGGCCAGCAGGTCCACCGGCTTCACCTCGTGAAGCGCGCCCTTGGCGTTGCCACGACCACGCGGTGTGCGCACCGCGTCGATGATGACCGCATATGTCATCCGAACCTCCCTTGCCGCCGGTCGAGCCGGCGTCTTCTCCCGCGTGGAGGGCCTCTTACTGGGCCTCGACCACGAAACTGACGACGGTGCCGAAGCTGCCGCCGATATTCAGCGTCTGGATGCGGCTTGCGCCGTCGATCTGCATGTCACCGGCCCGCCCCAGCACCTGGCGCGCCGCGTCGTGCAACATGCGCGATCCGGTCGCCCCAACCGGGTGCCCGCAACCGATCAAGCCCCCCGACATGTTCACCGGGCAGCGGCCGCCGGGCTCGATGATCCCGTCCTCGACCGCCTGCCAGCTTTGCCCCGGCGCGGTCAGCCCCAGGTGGTCGATGGCGATGTATTCGGTGGTCGTGAAACAGTCGTGGGTCTCGACCCCGCTCATCGCCTCGATCCCGCTGACACCGGCGCGGCGCCAGGCGTCTTCGATCGTCTGGCGGACGTGCGGAAAGACGTAGTCGCCGCTATGCGCGAGCTTGTCCTTGAACCGCAGACCGGCGTTGTGATGCCCCCAGCCGGCGATCTTCGCCGCGCGCTTGCCGGTGCGACGCGACCAGTCGGCGGCAAAGGCGGCCGAGGCCAGCACCAGCGACGACGCGCCGTCGGTGATCTGCCCGCAATCCTGACGCCGCGTCCCCGGCTCGATGATCGGATTGGCGTTGTCGTCATCGGTAAAGGACAGCGCGTTGAACGCCCAGCCGCGCGTTTGCGCCAGCGGGTTGCGCTTTGCGTTGCCATAGTTGATCTCGGCGATGCGGTTCAGATAGCGACGGTCCAGCCCATAGCGGCGGTCGTATTCCTGCGCGGCCAGGCCAAAGACGGCGGGCCACAGGAACTTGCACTCGATCCCCTCGTGACCCTGCCAGCCTGCGGCGTTCTGGTTGACGCTGGCGATGTCGCCGCGCGTGTTCTTGAACTCCTCGGCGCCGACGACCAGCACGCAATCATAGCGGCCGGCCTCGATCTCGGCCATCGCCGTCAGCACCGCCAGCGAGGCCGAGGCACAGGCCCCCTCGTGGCGCATCGCGGGCACGCCCCACAGCTCGGGCACCACCTGCGCGACCATCGCGCCCAGATGCGCCTGTTCGCGCTGCATCTCGCCAAAGGCGTTGCCGACATGAATCGACCCGACCTGCGAGGCATCGACCTGCGCATCCTCGAGCGCATCCAGAACCGAGGCGCGGATCATGTCGGAAATGTCCAGCCCCTCGCGCGACCAGGCGCGGGCAAAGTCGGTTTGCGAGGATCCGAGGATATAGGTCATGCGGTGCCTTTCTGGAAACGGGCGGTTGCGGCGGCGAATTCGCCAGCCAGGCGGTCCACGATGGATGCGGCGGGCTCGGTCCCGGTGACCGCGCCGACGCCCTGGCCCGCCGACCAGACGTCGGCCCAGCGTTTGCCCTTCAGGCTCTGGCTGCTGTCATAGGCGCGGTCGGGCGCGTCAGGCATCGCGTCGGGGTCGAATCCGTTGGCCTTGAGCGAGGGTTTCAGCCAGCTTGCGGGCGTGCCGGTGATCCCGGCGCTGATGAGCAGGTCCTCGATTTGCGCGGCCGCCAGCATGTCCTTGTAGTCCTGCGAGGCCAGACTTTCGGCCGCGGCGATGAAGGACGTGCCCATATAGACATAGTCCGCACCCGCGGCGATGGCGCCGGCGATGCCCCAGCCGTCGCTGATGCCCCCGCCGACGATGAGCGGCCCCTTGTGGAACTGGCGCACCGCGCTGACAAAGGCAAAGGGCGACAGCGTGCCGGTATGCCCGCCCGCCCCCGCGCAGATGCAGGCCAGACCGTCGGCGCCGGCCTCGATCGCCTTGCGCGCCAGCTTGGGCGAGGTGACGTCCGCGATCACCGTGCCGCCATAGGCGTGCACGGTCTCGATCGCGGGCTTGGGCGAGCCCAGCGCCGTCACCACGAAGGGCGGCTTGTGTTTCGCCACCAGCGCCAGGTCCTGCGGCAGGCGGGCGTTGGTGGAATGCGTCACCAGGTTGGCGCACCAGGGCGCATCGCCCACAGCCGCGGTGATGCGGGTCATCCAGTCGTCCAGTTGTTCGACGGTGCGGCAATTGGGCGTCGGAAACGCACCGACGATCCCGGCCTTGCAGGCGGCAATCACCAGATCGGGCCCCGAGACCAGGAACATCGGCGCGGCAAAGACAGGCAGGCGGAGGGCGTCAGTCATGGGACCTCGCGGGGCGGCGGGATTGGGCCACGGCGAACCGGGACGCGACAAAGGCCAGGGTGGTCAACGTGGCATTGCCCGCGCCGTTCAGGCCGGTGACGTGGTAATCGGAATAGGCGGCGGCGAAATTCAGCGGCATCGCGCCGGTCAGATTGATCGTCAGCTGCGCGCCAGCCCGTGCATAGGCCGTTTCGGCCCGGGTTATGAACGCCTCGTCCCGCGCATAGAGGAACCCGGTGATCCCGCCGTTCAGGCGTGCGTCCTCGGTCGCCTGATGCAGCGCATCCTCGGCGCTGTCGCAGTCGATGACAAAGCCGATGGGGCCAAAGCGTTCCTCGGCGTAGAGGTCCTGCGCCTCTTTTCCGACCTGCACCAGAAGGGGCGTCGCGGTGCGGGCCTGTGGAAACTCGGGGTGGCGATAGGCGCGGCTGTCCAGCAGCACCCGCCCCCGGGCCGAGGCCTGCTCGCGCACCCACTGGATCAGGCCCAGCGTCTGCGGCGCCTGCACCGTCGCCAGGATCATCGCGGCGCGGCGCGGGTCGTCGGTCAGCGCGGCGATGGCGTCGGCCAGCTTGCGCGCGACCACATCGCGCGGCACCGGTCCGTCGGGCGTGTCCACTTGTGGCGGCAGATAGACGTTCTGCGGGCTGGTGCACATCTGCGCCGAGAACATGCACATCGTCGTCGCCAGCGACCGGATCGCGGCATCGAGATCGTCGGCCCCGGCCAGCACCACGGTGTTGCACCCCGAGGTCTCGGTGAAGGCGATGGCGGGATGGGCGTTGGCCTCGACCCAGGCGCCGAACCGGGCAGAGCCGGTGAAATCCACGATGGCGCAATCGGGATGCTTGATCAGCACCTTGCCCAGCGGGTCCGCCACCGTGTCCATGCACAGCGTCACCAGGTTGGGATCAAAGCCCTGCTCGGCCAGCAGATCGCGCAACACCTGCACCGTGATCGCCATCGGAAGCACGCTGGCGGGGTGCGGCTTGACGATCACCGCGTTGCCCGTCGCCAGGCTGGCCAGGATCGACGGCCAGGCATTCCAGGTGGCGAAACTGGCGCAGGTGAAACACACCGCCACCCCGCGCGGCATCAGGCGGTAGGTCTTGTCCAGGCGGATCTCGTCACGGCCGAACCGTCGCGCCCATTCCGCCCGGGGCGTCACGCTGCGCATTGCCTGTTCGGCATGGACCAGCGCCTCGATCCCGCGGTCCAGCGCGTTCACGCCGGACCCGGCATAGGCCATGTTGTAGCTTTGACCTGCGGTGTGCATCACGGCAGGAACCAGCGTGAACAGGCGTGCATAGAGCCGATCCAGCCCCTCCATCAGCAGCATCAGGCGCGTGTCGATTTCCGCCGCCGCCCAGCCGGGGAGTGCGGCTTTGGCGGCGGCGAACAGGGCGTCGGGGCCTGCTTGCGGGTAGGTGATCCCCAACGGCACCTGTGTATAGGGCGAGACTTCTTCGCCCACCCATCCGGTTACGCCGGGCAGCGTCAGCGCGAACGGCTTGCCCAGCAACGCCTGGAACGCGGCCTCGCCCGCGGGTGCGGCGGTGTCGGCGTCAGGGTAGAGTTTCGGCATCTCGGGATAGGGCGACCAGCATTCGCGGCTGGCGCAGGCAGCCTGCGCGCGCCGGAACGTGGCGTGATGATCGACCATCAACGCCTCCACCTGAGACGATGGAACCGGGGGCCTTCCTGCGCCGAAAGCGTCAGGCTGTCGCCGTCCAGATCCACGTTGCGCACCTGCTCGGAGCCGACGAAATCGGGGTTCAGCGAATGCGTGACGGTATGCACCACCACGGTTTGGCCCGCGCGTTCCTCGATCCGCCAGGTGCCGGCATAGTGGAAATAGCTTTCGAACGCGGCCAGTCGCTCGGCTTCGGGGGCCGTCCGGGGGTTGCCGCCGGACCAGCGGGGCCGGTCCGCCCGCGCGATGCAGGCCGACATGCCGCCATCGGCGGTGTAGTGGATCAGCCCGGTCGGATCGGCGCCAAAGGGCTGCGTCACGCGGCCCGCGATCTCGATTTCCCAGCCGACCAGATGCCAGGTGCCTTGCAGCATCATGCCACCCTTGCCGCCGAAAGCTGATCGTCGCGCACCCAGCACGAATGGAACCCGTGCGGCACGCGCTGCGGCAGGATCACCCGCGCAACCGGCCCCTTGGCGATGTCGCGCGCGTCGGTGACCCAGACCTCGGACCGGTTCGCCAGCCCGTTCCAGACGAACCCCACGACATAGCCGTCGTCTTCCTCGGTAGCGCCGTCGCGCGGGGCAAAGGGCGCCTCGGAGAACCAATACCCCTCGCCCGGGTGATAGGCGAGCGCGGCCCCGGTTTGCAGGTCGTATTTCACAAGCCCGGCGAAATGCGGCTGTTCCAGCGTGCGCGGACGACCCATCAGCACGTTATAGGTGTAGCGGTTCTTCACCCCCTGATAGCGGGTGTTGATCATCGGGAATTCGGTGTTGAGGATATCGTCCACGATCCCCTCGCGCGTGGCGCCGGTGGTCAGGTTCATGCGCCACTGGTAAAGCTCGTAATCGGTGCCCTGCGTGCCGATGGTGAACAGCAGGCGCTGCACGTCCAGCCCGCCGTCATATCCGCGCGGATTGGCATAGGGCGTGCCCAGCATGACGATCTCGGTCTCGCCCTGCGCGTTCACCTCTTCCCAGGCGTTGGCGACGTGCAGCATGTAGCGCGGCTGGAATTCGAACCAGCGGATCTGGTCGGCGGTGCCATGGCGCGGGATCACCGCGAAACGGGTTGGCCAGTCCTGACGGAATTCCAGGCTGTAGCGGCCACGCGCCAGAGCCTCGGGATTGTTGATGAGCGGAAAGTCGTGCAGCACCGAATAGTTGCGGGTGATCGCCATGTCATGCGGCAGGCGCGGGCCGGGCAGTTCCACCGGAACCAGCGATTTCAGCGCCCCGTCGGCGCCGATGACGCCGTGATGCATATACGGATGACGGTTGCCATAGGCGAAAAAGACGAACTCGCCCGTCGCCTCATCGACCCGGCTGTGGGCCGAGATCTGCAAACCCACCAGGCGCGGGTCGGTTTCCAGCTTGCCCAGCGTGGTCAGGCTGCCGGGATCGACGGTATAAACCGCGCCGCCACGATACCACATCGAATAGAGCGTGCCGTTATGGAACTTCACATCCGTGTTCGAGGTGTTCTTCATCGCGTCGTCGGGCAGGGCGCCCTCGGGCATCCGTTCCTTGAGTCCCGGCCACAGCGACTGGCCGGCCTCGGTCTCGGCCTTCAGGCCGTCGGTCTGAACCCAGCGGTTGCGATAGGTGGCGCGCCCCCCCTGAAAGCGCACCGAATGCAGCATTCCGTCGCCATCGAACCAGTGATACTTGCCATGCGGCGCGTGCGCGGGCGACGGGCCGTTGCGGACATACATGCCGTTCAGATCCGCCGGCAGGTCGCCGATCACCTGAAGATCCTGGGCGACGACCTCGGAGTGGGTCGGCGCAAAGGGGCCGGCCATGCTGGCATTCGGAACGAACCAGTCCTGATCGGCGGGAATGTGATCCAGACCCATCGCCTCAGCCCCCCATCGCCGCGCGCGCCAGAACCCCGCCGTCGCGGAAATCGGCGCCGTTCGCCCAGCACGAATGCGTCCCCGAGGCCATCTGATGCGGCAGTTGCACCCGGCAGACAGGACCCTCGGCGAACCGCTTGCAGTCGATCAGCGCAACCTCGGACTTGCCGGTCTTTTCGTTGATGATGAAGGTCACCAGATAGCCGTCGTCCTCGTCCTTTGCGTTGACGCGCGGGGCAAAGGGCGCCTCCGAGGCGAACTGCCCCTCGGGCAGCGTGATCTGCCAGCTTTCGCCGGTTTGCAGGTCGGTCTTGACGTAGCCGTTGAAGATGAACCAGCCCGGAACCTGCAACGCCGAATAGGCAAAGCGATAGGGCAGGCCCGCGTATTTCTGGTTGAACATGCCGAATTCCATGATCCGGTCATCCAGTCGCTGTTCGGTCGTCTCGCCGGTTTTCAGGTTGAACCGCCAGCGATGCAGCTTCGTGCCCATCTTGTGCTGGTCCAGATAGGACATCATCCGCTCATACCCGGGCTTTGCGCCCTCGTAATTGGTCGGCATCGGGTCTTCCTGGAAATAGCCGTCCAGGACGATCTCGTCGCCTTCCTCATAGGCGTTGAGCCAATGCAGGACAAAGGTCGGCGCGGCCTCGAACCACATGATGTCCTCGGGCTGGCCACGGCGCGGGATGATCGCAAAGCGCGAGGGTTGGTCCTTGTAGAACCGCACCACATGCTTGTCGCGCTTCAGGGCCTCTGGGTCCCAGTAAAGCGGGAAATCGTTGAGGATCGCATAGTTCTGGGTAAAGGCCATGTCATGCGGCAGGCGCGGCCCGGGCAGCGGCACCGGGACGTAATGCACCAGGCGGTCGTTGCGATCGACCACGCCGTAATGCATGAACGGCGGCTTTTTCGAATAGTTGAAGAACAACAGCTCGCCGGTGTGTTCGTCAACCTTGGTATGGGCCGAGATCCCGTCCTCGGGCGACCAGTCGGGGATGCCGGCCTCGTCCAGCGTCAGCGGGTCCATGCGATACCCCTCGCCGCACTGGTAATAGGTTGTCAGCGCCTTGCCCGCGTGCACAACCACGTCGGTCGAGCTGGCGTCCTTCAGCGCACCATGCGCGCCCCAGCCGGGCCGCTTGGACAGGGCGGGGTCCTCCATCAGGCCAGCCCACAGACGCTCGCCGGCCTCGATCTCGGCCGCCAACCCCTTGGTTTTCACGAAACGGTTGCGATACTGAACCTTTCCGTCACGGAAAGCGGCCATGTGGATCATGCCGTCGCCGTCAAAGGGATGATACCGGCCCAGCGCCTGATGCAGCGGGTTCTGCGTGTTGCGCAGATAGACGCCGTCGATGTCCGTCGGGACCTGACCTTCCAGAACCACAAGGTCATCGGCGTTGACCTCGTCGTGTTGGGGGCTCCAGGGGCCTTGCAGATAGGGGTGATCTCCGGGTTCGATATTGCCTTTGAACCGCTTGACGACTTCAACGCTCATGGTTCGATCCCTTGTGTTACGGCGACAATAGGTAACGTTGTTGAACCCATGATTCCGACGAAACGTTATTCTGTCAATAATCTTTTCGGCTTGCGCGGCATTTCCCTGATTCGCCGTTCCGGCAGGCGGAACAGGACGGGAAGCGCGTCACAGACGGTCCAGATACACGGGCCGCAGCGGGGCCAGCGCCGCCTGCCCCTCGGGCGAGAGCTGGCCGTAGACCGTCAGCGCGCGCGGCTTGATGACGCCGAACAGGCGCCGCGCATAGAGCCGGTTGAACGTGGCGACATGCGCCATCATCGCGGCCTCGTCGGCGTAGCGTTCCAGGATGTGGCAGGCCGTGCCGTCGGCGGTGACGAACCAGTCATAGAGCTGGCAACCCGGCTCGTCGGCGCGGGTGGCGGCGGTCATCTCTTGCATCAGGGCCACAAGATCCGGGCGCTTGCCGGCGGGCAGGTCGGCCTGCATCACCCAGGTGATCGCTTGGTTTGTCATGGTCGGTCCTCAATGTGGCAGGTTGAACAGGTTGACCAGCGCCAGCGAGACCGCCGGAAACGCGATCAAGAGGCCCAGGCGGATCAGGTCCGCCACGATGAACGGCGCCACGCCGGCGTAGATCGTGGACAGCCTGGTGCGCGGCAGCATCGCCTTCATGACAAAGACGTTCATGCCGATCGGCGGGGTTATCATCCCGATCTCGATCACCATCACGGTCAGGATGCCCCACCAGATCGGGTCATAGCCGTAGCCCAGGATCAGCGGGTAGACGAAGGGAATGGTGATGACCATCGACGAGATCGTCTCAAAGATGGAGCCCAGGATCAGATACATGATCATCAGCAAGATCACGACCCAGATGCCCGGCAGGCCGGTGTCGCGGATGCCGGTCACGATCACCTCGGGCAGGCCCGAAATCGTCACCGCATAGGTAAAGATCGAGGCGCCGATGGTCATCAGGTAGATCATCGAGGTCGTCGCGGCGGTCTCGCGCAGGGCCGCCCAGAAGCCGGGCCAGGTCAACCGCCGGCGCAGCAGCGCGATCAGGAACGCCAGGAAAGCCCCGACCGAGGCGGACTCGTTGACCGAAAAGACACCGGCATAGATCCCCCCGGTCACCACGATCATCAACAAGATCGCGGTCCAGCCATCGCGCAGGGCGCGCAAGGATTCCGACCAGGGCTGCCGGTCGCCCGCCGCCGCCAGATCGGGATTGCGCCGCACCAGGATCAGGATCGTCAGCACATGCAGCGCGACCGCCAGCAGGCCGGGCAGCAACGCGGCGACGAACAGCGTCTTGACGAATTGCTCGGTCAGCACGCCATAGAGCACCAGGATGATCGACGGCGGGATCAGCATTCCCAACGTGCCCCCTGCGGCGATCGACCCGGTGGCCAGCCGTTCCGAGTAGTTGCGCTTCATCATCTCGGGCAGGGCGATGCGCGTCATGGTCGTCGCCGTCGCCACCGACGAGCCGCAGATCGCCCCGAAACCCGCGCAGCCGCCGATGGTGGCCACCGCCAGCCCGCCCCGCACATGCCCGAACAGCGCCTGCGCGATCCGGTAGAGATCAGAGCTGAGCCCGCCGACAGTGGCGAAGCTGCCCATCAGCAGGAACAACGGGATCACCGCCAGTTCCGTGCTGCCGACCTTGCCCACGGTTTCGGTTCCGAACAGGGTCAGCGCGGGGGTCAGGTCGCCCCGGATCATGCCAAAGGTCGCAACCCCGGCAACGCCCATCGCCACGCCGATGGGAACGTGCAACAGGATCAGCAGCAGCATCAACCCCATGCCGATCAGCCCGATGGTGGTGGGATCCATGGCTCAGACCTCTGACTCGGTGGTGGTATAGCCCAGCGCCTCGGCCAGGATGACGAACATCTGCGCGGGCACGCAGGCCCAGAAACAGGCGGTGGCGATCCACCACCAGGGCGCAATCGGCAGGTTCAGAACCATCGTATACTGGTGGTTTGCCGTCACGCGCAGGGCGTGCCGGGTCATGAACCAGGCGATGGCCAGGAACATGAGCCCGGTCATCAGCGCGCCGAACACCTCGAGCGCGCGGTTCGCCCAGGCCGGCAGAATCGACCCCAGAAAGGTCACCTTGATCTGCCGACGCTCCAGCAGACCGGCGGGAAAGCACGAGGCGATGATGAGAATCGTCAGCAATCCGGCGATGTCGGCGGCGCCGCGGATCGGCTGGCCAGTCGCCTCGCGCAGCACGATGTCGGCAACGGACAGTCCCGCGACCAGCAACAGGCACAGCACCCCCGCCGCTGCCGCGGCGCGCGAGATCAGAAGAAACGGACGTTCGATGGACTGCACGACTTGCCTCGGGGTCTGTCGGGAAAGGGCGAGGGGCCGGGCCAGAAGAACCCGGCCCCCGCGAAGCGTGGCTTACCGGGCGCGGATGTCGTCCAGCTTTGCCGTATAGGCCTCGATCAGACCGGGCGAGGCGGCGGCGGCCACCCGGTCGATGACCGGCTGCACGCGCGCCGCGATCGCAGCCCGTTCGGCATCCGAGGGGGTCACGACGGTATGCGCGGGATCGGCGCGCCAGGCGGCCATATTGGCGTCGATCGCCGCGCCGTATTCCGCGATCTGGCGATCCGCGATGAACTGCCCGCTTTGCGCCAGCAGGTCCTTCACGGGGTCGGGCAGCGAATCATAGACCCCCCGGTTCATGACGATGGCAAAGACCAGCACGCCCAGGTTGGCGTCATAATGGTTCGGCGCCACATCCGCGACGCGGAAGGTGCGCGCGACCGAGGCATCGGTCATCGCCCCGTCGATCAGGCCGCGGTCGATGTTTTCGGCCATTTCGCCCGCACCCAGGTTTTGCGGCACGCCGCCCAGGGCCTCGATCACGGCGGTCTGGATCTGCCCCGCCACGCGGATGCGCCGCCCGGCCAGATCGTCGATCGTCGGCATCGGGTCGCGAGTGTGGATCTGATACGCGCCCGAGGAATACATCGCGACGACATAGTAATCCTCGTAGCCGCGCAGGCGCCCCTCCTGATGGAGTTCGAGCGCGGCCAGCGACCCCTCGCGCGTGTCCGTGGCGAAACCCGGCAGTTCGAAGACGTCGAAATCGGGGAACACGCCGGGCGTGTAGCTGGGCACGGTCAGCGCCAGATCGGCCACGCCGTCCGCCACCATCTGGGCCTGGGCCAGCGGATTGCGGCCCAGCGTGCCGCCCGCGTAAAGCGTGATCTGCACATCGTTCGCGGCGGCGCCGGCGTTGAACCAGTCTACCCAGGGCTGATAGATCCGCTGCACCGTCGGCGAGGCCGCCGGAACGAACACGGCAAAGGCCAGGTCCCGCGCCATGGCCACCGGGGCGGCGAGAGTCAGGGCGATGCCGGCGGCAAGGCCGGTCAGGGTTCTCTTCAGCATTGGTTTCCTCCCTGTTGCTGATGAGGACGGCGGATCAAGCGACCGCGCCATCCGATTCCGCCAGCCAGCGGGCCAGCGCCTTGCGGTCCAGTTTCGCCAGGGGCGTGCGCGGCAGTGCGGCGCGGAATTCCAGCCGTTCGGGCCATTTGAACTTGGCCAGACCGGCGTGGTCGCAGAAGGTCTTGACCTGATCCAGGGTCAGCGTCCGGCCGGGCTGCATTGCCACGAACAGGCAGACCTTTTCGCCCATCTGCGCGTCGGCATAGGCGGCGACCGCAACCTCGCGCACGCCGGGCAGCGCCGACAGGGCGTTGTCCAGTTCGACGGGCGAGATCTTCATCCCGCCGCGCACGATCAACTCGCGCAAGCGGGCGTGAAAGCGGATCAGCGTGCCGCAATGCGCGATCTCGAACAGGTCACCCGACGGGAAATAGCCGTCCGCCGTGAACCGGCTGCGGTCGAACCCCGCGCGCGAATAATAGCCGGGCAGCAATGTCGGCCCCTTGAGATACATCTCGCCCAGGGCGCCGGGGGTGCTGACCGTCTTGCCCGTGGCCGGATCGACCAGCTTGAAGGTGCCGCCGTTGGCCGTGCGCAGGCCGGGGGTCCAGCTTTCATCGCCGTCGCGTGGAAAGAAACTCGCGCGCTGGCGCGGGTCCGGAACCCGCGCGCCCGAGGAACACATCTGCGCCCCCTCGTTCGAGCCAAAGAAATTGACCACCGGGATCTCGAATTCGCGTTCGAAGAATACGAACACCTCAGGGTCCGGCGGTGCCGATCCGGTGCCCAACGCGATCAGCCGGTGCAGCGCGGCGTGCAGGCCAGGGTCCCGGGCCTGTTCGCGCAGGTAGACCAGGACGGTCGGCGCGACCATCGTATAGGCGACATCTTCGGACTTGAGCTGGTCCAGGAACACGCCCACGTCGAACGGGTGATGCAGGATCAACGCGCCGGCGGTGCGCATCCAGCACATCATCAATCCGCCCACCGCGGCCGCGTTCACGAACGGAAACGGCGCCAGGACATTCGCCCCGTCGGGCAGGTCAAGCAGGCGCCAGGCCCCCAGCGAACTGGACATCATGTTGTTGTGCGTCTTTGGCACCGCCTTTGGCACCCCCTCGGTCCCCGAGGTCCAGAACACCGCGAACAGGTCGTCCGCGTCGAGAGGCACCGCCCCTGGTGCTGCCGCCGTGGCGGTATCCAGGGAAACCACGCCCGCCGGCAGGCCGTCGCCCAGGCCAAAGCGCCGCACGCCGTCTGGCAGGGCGTCGATCCGCTCGGCGTAATAGGGCTGCCCCTTCAACGTCGCGACCGAGATGTAGGCATCGAACGCGGCCACCTGCGCCAGGTCCCGCAACTCGGCCGAACGATAGGCGATGGAGATCGGGCTCAGCACCGCGCCGATCCGCGACAGCGCCAGATACAGGATCACCGTTTCCACGATGTTGGGCAGTTGCGTCGCAACCAGCGCGCCGGGCCCGACGCCCTGCGCCTGCAAGACGCCCGCCAGGCGATCGACCTCGGCCCGCATCTGGGCATAGGTCAGCCGGCGGGGCGCGCCCTCGAACACCTCGGCCCGGTTCGGTGCATCGACCAGCGCCAGACGGTCGGGCACGCGCGCGGCGGTCTCGGCGAACATCGCCGGCAGCGTCACCTCGCCCCACAGACCCAGCGCACGGTAATGCGCGCGGTCTTCGGCCGAAAACGGGCTGGTCATGCGCAAAGCTCCCGCGTGCGGGCCCTTGCGGCCTGATATTCACCGACCAGCCGTTCCACGATCGCGGCGGCGGGTTCGACGCGGGCGATCCGGCCCACGCCCTGACCGGCGCCCCAGATGCCGGACCAGGGCTTGACCGCCTCGTCCTTGCGTCCGGTGAAATTCATCTTGGCGACCGTGAACTCCAGCTGGGCCGGGTCCAGCCCCCGGGCGACCATCGAGGGTTTCAGCATCGACGCCCGCGCGCCGGTAAAGGCCCGGGTCACCATCAGGTCGGTTGCGTCCGAATCGACGCACATCTGGCGGTATTCCGGGGCCGCCATGTTTTCCTCGGCCGCCAGGAACGCGGTGCCGAGATAGGCGAAATCGGCCCCCAGAACGCGCGCCGCCAAAATCGCCTCGCCGGTGTTGATGGCCCCGGCAAGTGCGATCGGCCCGTCGAAGAACTGGCGCACGCGCTCGACAAAGACCATGGGGCTCAACTCGCCGGTATGACCGCCGGCACCGGCACAGACCAGCACCAGCCCGTCGGCGCCGGCCTCGACCGCCTTTTTCGCCAGCGCGACCGAGATGACATCGGCAAAGACCAGACCCCCATAGCCATGGACCGTCGGGATCACCGGCCTGGGGCTGCCCAGCGCGGTGATGACCACCGGCGGGCGGTGAATCGCCACCTGGTCCAGATCGCCCGCCAGACGCGGGCTGGTCGAATGGGTCACCAGGTTCAGCGCCCAGGGGGCATCGCCCGGCCCCAGCCGCGCGGCGATCTCGGCCATCCAGTCGCCCAGTTCGGCGCTGCTGCGCAGGTTGGGTGCGGGAAAGCTGCCGACGATCCCCGCCTTGCAGCACGCCACCACCAGATCGGGGTTCGAAACCAGGAACATCGGGGCGGCAATCGCCGGCAACCGAAGGGTGCTGAGATCGGTCATAGGGACTCCAGAAATGCGCGCAGATGGGTGGCAACCAGTTGGGGGCGCTCCAGCACCGGCATGTGGCCGACGCCATCGAGCAGGACAAAGCGTCCGGCGGCGACCCCTTCGGCCACCGCGCGCCCGGCATCGGGGGGCGTGACCGTGTCCTCGGCGCCGGTCAGCACCAGAACCGGGCAGGCAATCGCCGCAAGCCGGGCGGTCTGGTCCGGCCGGCCGGCCAGGGCGGCCTGATGGGCCGCGAAAGTCTCGATCCCGGTGGCGTCCGCCATGCGCAAGATCGTGTCCCGCAGCACCGGGTCCGCACGGCGCGCCGCGGACAGCATGGAATCGGCGATGCTGGCGGCCAGCGCCGGCATGCCCTCGCGCCGGGCCCAGGCGGCGACCTTGCCCCTGAGCGCGGCCCCCTTGGGCGAATCGGCGGCGGCATTGGTGCCGATCAGGACCAGACCCGCGACCCGGTCGGGCACCCGAAGCGCCAGCGCCAGCGCCAGATAGCTGCCCATCGACATGCCCACCAGCACCACCGGTTCAGTCGAACCCCCGGTCAGTCCCTCGGCCAGCGTGGTGACGAGCGACTCAAAGTCGTCGCCCTGCGGCAACGCGACCGCGCGGCCCTGCCCCAGGGCCGAAAGGACCGGGTCGAACAGACCGGGCGTGCAAAGCAGCCCGGGCAGGCACAGCACTGGCGGCATGGTGGTCCTCTCCCTCATATCCACATTGCTAGACTGTTCTCGCAGATCCGGTCAAGACGAAACTCCATTTTTCAAAACTATGTTTTGTTAAACGGAACGAATACCCGCAATTTCCTAGGAAATTCCGCTATTTCGTCTGACGATCGGGCCGGTCTCGCGCGGGTTTCGGTCTCGATTGACCGAGATTTGCTTGACGTCGCGATCAACTCTCGGCATTAGTGGTCTAGTTAAACACATAACCGGAGCGCCGCATGTCCCACGAACCCGACCTTGCCGTGACCGCCGCCAATGTCCGGATGTTCGCACCGGACGGCACGCCGCCGCCGGATGCTCCGGGCTGGATCTGGCACTACGACCACCCGTATCTGCACGGCCCCTTCGCGCCCACCGACATCGAATACGACGCCGACGATCTGGTGGTCGAGGGCGAGATTCCGGCCGATCTGTGCGGCGCCTATGTCATGAACGGCCCCTCGCAGCGGTTCGAGCCGGTGAACGACAAGTATCACTACTACGACGGCGACGCGCTGCTGAGGGCGATCTATTTCCGCGACGGCAAAGCCAGCTTCCGGCAGAAGTATCTGCGCAACGGCGCCTTCATCGTCGAGGACAAGGCCGGCAAGGCGATCTGGCCGGGTCTGGCCGGGCCGTATGACTTCCGCCTGCCCGGCACGCCGATCAAGGATGTGTCGAACACCGACGTCATCTTCTACAACGGCAAGCTGCTGTCGCTGTGGTACATGGCGGGCGATCCCTATCAGATCGACCCGCTGACGCTGGAAACCGTGGGACGCGAACGGCTGGGCGGAAAGCTGAAGCACCACGTTTCGGCGCATTCGAAAAGCGATCCCTTCACCGGCGAGATGTTCTTTTTCAACTATCAGGACGAGCCGCCCTACATGTCCTATGGCATGGCCAATCCGGACGGCACCCTCAGGTTCGACGTCGATATCGACCTGGCCGGGCCGCGTTCGCCGCACGACATGGGCCTGACGGAAAATTACGCGATCCTGCACGACCTGCCGTTCTATCACGACGTGGACCTGCTCAGGAAACACGGGCGGCGGGTGATGGGCTTTCACCGCGACGTGCCCGCGCGGTTCGGTCTGATCGACCGGTTCGGCCGCTCGCCAAAGGTGCAGTGGTTCGAGGCCAGCCCCTGCTACATCCTGCACATCTCGAACAGTTGGGAAGAGGGCGAGTGGGTTCATATGACCGGCTGCCGGCAGGACAACCCGATGCCGATGAAGGACCCCGCCGACAAGCATCTGGCGTCGATGATGGCCTACCGCCGCCGCACCCATGTCATGTACAAGTGGAGCTTCAACACCCGCACCGGCGAAACCCGCGAGGGCGAGATGGACGACCTCAACACCGAGTTCCCCACCGTCAACGCCAATTTCGTCGGCCGCAAGACGCGCTATGCCTACAACCAGATTCTGCCCCTTCCGCATGAGGGGTCGCTGGAAGGGCGCTGCCAGACCTTCAGCGGGTTCGTGCGCTACGATCTCGAGGGCGGGGCGATGCAGCGCTATGACTATGGCGCCGGGGTCTACGGGTCCGAGGCGCCGATCGCCCCGGCCCATGGCGCCACCCGCGACACGGCCGAGGGCAAGGCCTATGCCGTCAGCTTCGTCACGGATTCGAACGACTGGTCGTCGGCCTGCCTGATCTTCGATGCCGAGGACATCACCCGCCCCATTGCCAAGGTGAAGATCCCGCGCCGCATCTCCATCGGGTTCCACACCACCTGGGTGGATGGCGCGCAGATCTGGCCCGCCGCTTGAGCCTGCGCATTGCCAAGGTGGCGCACCCGTGCTTGGGTGCGCCGCATGGATGACGGCGAACACATCGTGACAGGCCCGCCCGCGACCTCGCTCAGGCGGGCGCTCATGGTGCTGGCCGATCCCTGGACCATGCTCATCCTGAAAGAGCTGTTCAACGGGGTCCGCCGGTTCAGCGCCTTTCAGCGCGCGCTGAACATTCCCAGGCAAACCCTGTCCTTGCGTCTGGCGCATCTGTGCCGCGAGCAGATGATGTATCGCCGCCCCACGGGTCCCGGCCATGCGGCGATGGATTATGCGCCCACGGCAAAGGCGCTGGATCTACAGGATGCGATGTATGCGATCTGGCTGTGGCATCAGTCGAATCCGGGCAGCGCCGCGATCCTGCCCTTCGACATCGTGCACCAGACCTGCGGCCATGTGCTCAGCGCGCATTGGTGCTGCACCGCCTGCGACGCCCCGGTCACCAGTGACGCCGTCACCATCCAACGCACCCAGCCCGACCAGATCGAAACCGACCCGCGCCCGCGCCTGGCGCGCCGCAACGACGCCAGCGTCACCGCCGGTTCGGATACCGACGGGCTGGTCGCGGCCTCGCTGGTCGGGGACCTGCCCTGCAACGAGATCCTGTATCTGCTGTTCCAGGAACCGCGCCACATGCTGTCGATCGCCCAGGACCTGGCGCTGGGGCCGGGGATCGTCCGCGACAGGCTGGACAAGCTGAAGGACCTGGGGCTGATCCACGAAGAGGCGCAGGGCCGCCGTCTGGTCTATTCCGTTCTGCCCCGGGCCGAGGGGTTCTACCCGCTGCTTCTGGCCATTGCCGACTGGGGCGATCGCTGGTGCAACGGCGGGCAAGCGCCGCCAGACCTCAGGGTGCACGCGTGTGGCGCGATCCTGCGCGCGCGCTACAAATGCGACCATTGCGGCGCCTGGCTCAGCCGCGAAACGCTGCGCATCCGGCCTCGGGGTGGTTGAGTTCCGTCTTTCGGAACAATATTCTGACATTCGAAACGAACCCCGGAGCCGCCCGTGACGCCCCCCGACGACGAAGACGAGACCCCGGACGACCCCAAGTTCGTCAGCGCCCTGTCGCGCGGGCTCTCGTTGCTGCGCGCCTTTCGCCCCAGCGAAACCTGGCTGTCGAACCACGCCTTTGCCCAGCGCACCGGCCTGCCCAAGGCAACCGTGACGCGCCTGACCTATACCCTGTGCAAGCTGGGCTATCTGCAACAGGGCGAACCGGGCGGGGAATACCGCCTGGGGCCGGGCGTTCTGACCCTCGGGTTCGGGGTTCTGGCGGGCATGGAGCTGAAAGACCGCGCCGCGCTGGAACTGGCCGACCTCTGCGCCGGCGACAATCCCAATGTCGCGGCCGCGCTGGGCGAACGCTATGGCCAGTCGGTGGTCTACCTGGCGACCCATCGCTCGCCCAATTCGGTGTCGATGGTGTTCCACCTGGGCGCGCAGGTGCCGCTGTTTCACAGCGCCATCGGCCGCGCGATCCTGATGGGCCTGCCCACCGCGATGCAGGACACGCTTCTGGACGAGGCCCTGCGCCAGTCACCGGCCGACCGCCACGACCGGCTGCGCAACGGCCTGTCCCGCGCGCGCGAGGATTTCGCGCGCTGGGGGTTCTGCACCTCGTTCGGGGAATGGCGCCCCGAGATCAACGGCATCGCGGTGCCGGTGATGCCCGTCCAGGGCCAGGCGCTGGCTGCCATCAACGTCGGCGGCTTCGCCTTTCTCAATCCCGAGGCCATGCTGCTGGACACCTATGCGCCGCGTCTTCTGCGCGCCGCACGAACCCTCAGCCTGAGGCCACCAGACCATGAATGACCCGATCGAAACGCCCCGCCGCCCTGGCTTTACCGGCCACATCGGGATGCGCAGAGCCGGCTTTGCGCAGGATTACGCCCAGTTCGAGCTGACCCTTGGGCCTGAGCATCTGAACCCGCTGGGCATCCCGCACGGCGGCGTCTACGCGACGATCCTGGACACCGCGCTGGGAAGTTCGGGCAGCTGGATGGGCGATCCCGACCGGTTCCTGCCGTCGATCACGTTGAACCTGAACGTCAGCTACCTGTCGCAGCCCAAAGGCGGCACGCGGCTGACCTGTGAGGGGCGACGCGTCGGCGGCGGGCGCAACATCTTCTTTGCCGAAGGCGAGGTGCGCGACGAGACCGGCCAGATTCTGGCCAGCGCCACGGGCACCTTCAAGCTGGTCAAACCGCGCGCCTGACGGCACAGGCGCGCGGCAACCCGTTTGTCACTTTTCGGGGGTCACTTTTCGGGGATCAGGCCGCGCGGCGCGAACCTCAGCACCACCAGCAGGATCAGCCCCATCGTCATCAGCCGCATGTAGGCCGCCGAATCCAGCAGATGCGCCCGCAGCGCCGAATCTGCCGGCATGGCCGAGGTCCCGACGGTAATCAGCCATGTGCCGATGGGCTCGACCTCGACCCACAGGAACCAGATCAGGAACCCGCCCAGAACGGCGCCCCAGTTGTTGCCCGATCCGCCGACGATCACCATCACCCAGATGAGGAACGTGAAGCGAAGCGGCTGATACGCGCCCGGCGTCATCAGGCCGTCCAGCGTGGTCAGCATCGCCCCCGCCAGCCCGCAGATCGCCGACCCCAGGATGAACACCTGAAGGTGCCGCGCCGTGACGTTCTTGCCCATCGCCCGCGCCGCGGTCTCGTTGTCGCGGATGGCGCGCATCATCCGGCCCCAGGGCGCGCGCCAGGCGCGTTCCGACAGCCACATGATCGCCGCCAGCACGACGATGAACAACGCCGCGTAGCACAGTTTGACGAACAGCGACGAGGCCTCGACCGTGCTGAGCCCGAGCCAGTCGGCCCAGCCCTGGAAGGTGACGCTGTTTTGCAGGTCCACCTCGTAGGGCACGGGGCGCGGCAGGCCGTTCACGTTGCGCACGCCGCGCGACAGCCAGTCCTCGTTCTTCATCACGGCGATGATGGTCTCGGCGATGCCCAGGGTGGCGATGGCCAGATAGTCCGACCGCAGGCCCAGGCTGACCTTGCCGATGACCCAGGCGACACCCGCCGCCATGGCCGCGCCGACCACCCAGGACAGCAGCACCGGCAGGCCCGCGCCCCCCAGATAGCCGGCCGAGGCCGTGTTGGTGCCTTCGACCGCATCGACCGCCGGGTCCAGCACCGCGCGATACAGCACGAAGCCCACGACCAGGACCGCGATCAGGGTCAGGGTCCGGCCCCAGCCCGGGCGCATCCGACGCCAGACCTGCACCGCCGCGACGATGGTCAGCACGCCCAGCGCCAGGCCGCCCAGGATGCCCAGGCCGCCCGCCGCCCAGGCGTCATGCACCGGCGGCATCGAGGTCAGCACCACCGCCAGCCCCCCGACCGCGACGAACCCCATGGTGCCGACCGAAAAGAGGCCCGCATAGCCCCACTGGATGTTCACCCCCAGCGCCATGATGGCCGAGATGAGGCACATGTTCACCAGCCCCATGGCCACCGACCAGCTTTGCAGATAGCCGACCAGCAGCAGCAGCACCGCCATGATGGCAAACAGCGTGATATTGCGAAGGTTCATAGCGATTGCCCCTTGAACAGGCCGGTCGGACGGATCAGCAGCACAACGACCAGCAGGACGAAGGACACCGCGAATTTGTAATCCGTGGACAGCAGCTGGACCAGCCCGTCAGGGGCCCAGCTTTCCGGCAGCAGGTATTGCAGGAACTTGCGAAAGGCGTAGGTCACGCCCACTTCGGACAGGGCGATGATATAGGCCCCGACCACGGCCCCCACGGGATTTCCCATGCCCCCCAGGATCGCCGCCGCGAACATCGGCAGCAGAAGCTGGAAATAGGTGAAGGGCTTGAAGCTTTTGTCCAGCCCGTAAAGCGTGCCCGCGACGGTCACCAGAACCGCCACGATCAGCCAGGTGATGACCACCACGCGCTCGGGGTTGATGCCGGACAGAAGCGCCAGATCCTCGTTGTCGGAATAGGCGCGCATCGACTTGCCCGCCCGCGTGCGGTTGAGGAACCAGAACAGGCCCGACACCACGATCAGCGTGGTGACGATGGTGATGACCTGGCTGACGCGCAGGCCCAGCCCCTCGTCCAGGCCCGTCGCATCGCGAAAATCACGCACCGTGAACAGGAAGCGCGCGCCATCGGCGAAATTCTGGTCGTTGGGCCCGATGATGAAGCGCACCAGCCCGTTCAACACGAACATCACCCCCAACGAGGCCATGACGACAACGATGGGCTGCGCCTTGACCCGGCGATAGAAGCGATAGACCGAGCGGTCGATCAGCAGCAGCATGATCGCCGTCGCGACGATGCCCGCAGGCAGGGCCAGCAGCGCCGAGGGCAACGGACCCAGCGACACACCCCAGCCTTGCAGCAGCCAGGTGACCAGCACGACGACCATCGTGCCAAAGGCCATGATGTCGCCATGCGCGAAATGCGAGAACCGCAAAATGCCGTAGATCAGCGTGATTCCCAAAGCGCCCAGCGCCAGCTGGCTGCCATAGGACAGCGCGGGAATCAGAACGAAGTTGGCCATGAGGACCAGGGCGTTCAGAATATCCATGTCGAAGCCTTTCCGGTTTCGATGGGGAAAGAGGCGGGCACACGGTGCCGGGTGTCAATGCGGGCCCGATCGCGGGAGGTCTCACGCATCCTGAAAATCCCCGCAATTGCCGTGCATCACCCAATCGACCTTGCCATCGAGCCCGACAAAGGTCAGCTCGACGGTCGGCGGCGCCCGCTCGATGCGCAGCATGAAGGCCCCCGAGTCATGATCCGCACCCCAGAGCACATGAGTCGAGTCGAAATCGAGCAAGCTCAGCCCCAGGTCGATGTCGCCCATGTGGAAGCCGATGACCGCGTCAATGGGCGTGCTGCGCTGTATCCGCGCCACGACCTCGGCGGGTTCGCACAGGCCATCGCTGGCACAGCGTTGGTCGAACCGGCAGTCGGCGGTTTGAAACGCCAGCGCCGCGCCGGGGGCCCCCAGGGCCATCAACGCAACTGTCCTGGATAGGGAAAACCGCATCGTTAACCCCCCAGAAAGGACCGGCGGACCTCGGGGTCGGCCAGCAGGGCCTGTCCGGTATCCGTGAACCGGTTGGCGCCTTGCACCAGGACATAGCCCTTGTGCGCGATCTCCAGTGCCTGACGGGCATTCTGTTCGACCATCAGGATGGAAATCCCCGTGCGCGCGATCTCGATGATGCGGTCGAAGAGTTCATCCATGACGATGGGCGACACGCCCGCCGTGGGCTCATCGAGCATCAGCACCGAGGGTTTGGTCATCAGCGCACGGCCGACGGCCACCTGCTGGCGCTGCCCGCCCGAAAGCTCGCCTGCCGCCTGGCGGCGTTTGTCGCGCAGGATCGGGAACAGCGCGTAGATCTGCTCCATCGTGGTGCGATAGTCGTCCTCGCGTATGAAGGCGCCCATCTCCAGGTTTTCCTCGACCGTCATCGAGGGGAAGATGTTGTTCGTCTGAGGAACGAACCCCATCCCCTTGGACACGCGGGCCTGCGGTGACAGGCCGGTGATGTCCTCGCCGTTCAGCCGCACCTGACCCTTGCGCAGGTTCAGCATCCCGAAAACGGCTTTCATCGCGGTCGATTTGCCGGCCCCGTTGGGCCCGACGATCACCGCGATCTCGCCCTTGTCCACGGCAATCGTGCAATCGTGCAGGATGTCCGCGCCACTGCCATAGCCGCCGGTCATGCTGTCGCCGATCAGCACCGCCTGGGGATCGGGTTTGACGGGATGTTCAGACATGCCCCACCTCCGCCTTGACCTTGTTCTTCAGACCGGTGCCCAGATAGGCCTCGATCACCTGTTCGTTGGCCTTGATCTCGTCCAGGGTGCCCTCGGCCAGGACCTTGCCCTCGGCCATGCAGATCACCGGGTTGCAGATACGGCCGATGAAATCCATGTCGTGCTCGATCACGACAAAGGTATAGCCGCGCTCCTGGTTCAGGCGCACGATGGCGTCGGCGATGGTGTTCAGAAGCGTCCGGTTCACGCCGGCGCCGACCTCGTCCAGAAAGACGATCTTGGCGTCGGTCATCATCGTGCGCCCCAGCTCCAGCAGCTTTTTCTGCCCGCCGGAAATCTGGCCCGCCTTTTGATCGGCGATGTGGTCGATGGTCAGGAATTCCAGCACCTCGTTGGCGCGCCGGCGGATTTCCTCATCCTCGAGTCGCACGCGGCGGCGCTGGAACCACGCCGACATCAGCGATTCGCCGGCCTGCCGCGCGGGGACCATCATCAGGTTCTCGCGCACGGTCATCGAATGAAACTCGTGTGCGATCTGAAAGGTCCTGAGCAGGCCCTTGTGGAACAGCTCGTGCGGTTCCAGCCCGGTGATGTCCTCGCCGGCCATGGTGACCCTGCCCGACGTGGGCTTCAGCACCCCGGCGATCACGTTGAACAGCGTCGTCTTGCCGGCACCGTTCGGGCCGATGAGGCCCGTGATCGACCCTTCGGCAATTTGCAGCGTCGCACCATCGACGGCATGAAAGCCGCCAAAGTGCTTGTGCAGATTCTCCACCCTGATCATGGGCGTTCTCCTGATAGGGAACAGCCCGAGACCGCGCAGCAGTCTCGGGCCATCCCTGTTTCAGTTGTCGGTGACGATCAGCGGAAACGAACCGTGGTGAACTCGTTGCCCTGGATTTCCAGCTCGCGGTAGTTGCCCGCGCTTTCACCCGGTCCGATCAGTTCCACGGCCGAGGCGCCGACATAGTCCACGTCGCCACCCGCCGCGATCACTTCCAGCGCGTGGGCCAGCTGGCCGGGATAGATCTGCTCGCCCGGCGCGTTGGCCACGTCCATCACGTGATCCTTGTAGTCGGCCGAGTTGGTCGAACCCGCCGCCGCCATGGCCAGCATCATCAGCGCCGCCGCGTCATACGATTCCGGCGCAAAGGCCGAGGTCCCGTCGATGCCGGCCGCGCTGGCCAGGTCCTGGAACATCTGCGTGCCGGGGTTGTCGGCGCCCGGAAGCTGGCCGTAGGACCCTTGCAGTTCCGAACCCATGGCGTCGATCAGGCTCTGGCCGATCATGCCGTCGGTCAGTTCGAACGTGTCGAACGCGCCCAGATCCAGCGCCGAGCGGATGATGCCGCGGCCGCCCTGGTCCACATAGCCGGCAACGACCAGAACGTCGCCGCCCGCCGCCGCCAACGCGGCGACTTCGGCCGAATAGTCGGCCTTGCCGTCTTCGTGGCTGGCAACCATGGTCACGGTGCCGCCGGCGGCCTCGAACGCGGTCTTGATCGCGTCGGCCAGGCCCGCGCCGTAGTCGTTGTTGGTATAGGTGATGGCGATCGAGTTGACACCGCGGTCACGCAGGATGCTGGCCGCGATCTGGCCCTGGCGCGCATCCGAGGGCGCGGTGCGGAAGAACAGGCCGTCATCCTCGGCGGTGGACAGCGCCGGCGAGGTCGCCGAGGGCGAGATCATCACCACGCCGTTGGGGCGCGCGGCGTTCTGCAGGATGGCGCCGGTCACGCCCGAGCAGTCTGCCCCGACGATGCCGTGGATGTGGTCCGAGGTGATGAGGCGTTCGGCCGTCGCCACCGCCAGACCCGAATCGATGCACCCGTCGTCGCCGCGCACCGGCACGATATTGCCCAGCGTGAACAGACCCGAGGCGTTCACTTCGGACATCGCCAGTTCGGCGGCAGCGGCCATGGTCGGGGTGATGGATTCCAGCGGGCCGGTGAAGCCCAGGATGACGCCGATATTCACGTCATCGGCATAGGCGGCACCAGCGGTCAGACCGGCGATCGCGGTCGTCAGCAGGAATTTTTTCATGGTCTTATCCTCTCCCAGTTGGGCTTTTTTGTTTGGTCGCCCGGAACCGCCCGCCCATTTGTGGCGGTCACCGGGGACATACCCCCATTTCAAGCCTATCTTTCAGAGGCACTCAACGCCCTTTTCGCAGGCACGCGCAGAATCTTTGCGCTTTCCGTAGGGTCAAGCGGTCAGTTGGGTCCGAATTCCCGCAACAGGTCGGGTTTGCGGATCTTCCCGGCCGAGGTCAGCGGCATCGCGGGCACGACGATCACCTGCTGCGGTTGCTTGTAGGCGGCCAGCCGCGCGCGCAGATGGGCGGCGATGGTTGCCGGCGCAACGTCGCCGTCGGTGGTGACATAGGCCAGCACCTCTTCGTTGCCGGGAACCCTGCGGCCCAGGACCGCCGCCTGAACCACGCCGGGGCAGCTCATCAGCGCGGCCTCGACCTCGGGCGGGTAGACGTTGAAGCCGGACCGGATGATGACCTCTTTCAGGCGCCCCACCAGATGCAGCGCGCCGTCGGGGTCGATTCGCGCCAGATCGCCGGTGCGCAGATAGCCGTCTTCGGTCATCGCCTGCGTCGTGGCCCGGGGGTTGAGGTAATACCCCAGCATCACGTTGGGGCCGCGAAACTCCAGCTCGCCCACGCCGTCAGGCCCGGGGTTGGCCACGCGCGCATCGCAACCGGGATAGGGATAGCCCACCGACCCGTCCGCCCGATAGGGCCCGAACGAGGTGCTGGAGATGCCCGGGCCGGCCTCGGTCAGGCCATACCCGTTCGCCAGCGGCAGGCCAAACAGGGCCTCGACCCGGGCTTTCAGCGCCGGGTCCAGGGGCGCGCCACCGCAGCCGATCATCCTGAGACGGGGGGCGTCCAGCCCGGTGCCGCCCTCGCACGCGCGCAGGATCTGTTCATACATCAACGGCACGCCCGACATGATCGTCGCCCCCTGGGCCAGCGCCGCCAACTGGCCGGCCACGCTGAACCGGGGCAACAGGCGGACACAAGCGCCCGACTGAAAGGCCGCCAGCAACGCGGTGGACAGGGCCATGATATGCGTGCAGGGCAGCGACAGCGCGATCTCGTCGCCCGGGCCCATGCCGCGCGACCGCGCGGAATGCGTGGCGTTGAACAGAAGACTGGCGTGCGACAGCATCACGCCCTTGGGTTCGCCGGTCGTGCCCGAGGTGTAGACCATCGCCGCGACCTGGTCCTCGGGCGTGGTGGCGACCGGCTCGGGCTGCGCCGCCGGATCGGTCAGCGCGATCCAGGGACGGCCCAGCACCACCGGCCCCGGCCCGGCACCGAGTCGGTCGGCATGGCCCTGCGCATCGACCGAAACATCGGTGGTGAACACGACCGCGCGCGGCGTGGCATGGGCGCGGATGGCGTCCAGCTCGGGGCCGGTCAGCCGCGCGTTCAGCGGAATGCACCAGGCGCGCAATCCCGCTGCCGCCAGAAACGCCACCGCCATCAGCACGCTGTTCTCGGCCACCACCAGCACACGGTCGCCGGGCCGCACGCCCAGGTCCCGCAGCGCCCGCGTGCCCTCGGCCACCGCGCGGCGCAGATCGGCATAGGTCAGGCGCGCGCCGTCGTGGTCGATCAGCGCGGGGGCATCGTCGGATTTGTCGGCGATCAGATCCTCGATCCAGCGCATCGGTGCCTCCGTGTTTCGCCTTGGCTACAGGCGGATCGACCGGGTCGTCAATAGAAATGGAAGTATGTTCCGTCAGCCGAAACTTGCAGGCAGCGGCTGGTCCGTATCCAGCCCGCAAACGTCATAGCCCCGTCGAAAATCCTGTATGTGGCGGCGCATCCAGGCCTCGGCCATGACGCCGTCGCGCGCGCGCAGGGCCGCGACGATCTGGCGATGCGCCTCGATCAGGCGGCGCGGGCCGCTGTCGCGCGTGCGCGGGTGGTCGAACAACTGCTTCAGCGCCGGAAAGAACAGTTGCGAGACCGGCTCGCGCGCCAGCATCAGCGCCTTGTTCGCCGCGATCGCCGCCAGCAGGGCGTGAAATTCGACGTCCAGCGCGATGATCGACCGCCCGGCGCGCACGGCGTCCTCCATCGCGGCCAGATTGGCGTCGAGCGCGGCCAGATCCGGCGGCGCGACATGCGCCGCGGCGCCACGCGCGGATTCGGGTTCCAGCAGCATCGAGGCCTCCCACAACTCGTGGAAGGTGACACCTTGCATCCGCAGGATCTGCGTGGCGCGCGGGGCCAGTTCGGCATGATCGGGCAGGCGCACCGCCAGCCGCCGCCCTGCGGCGCGCCCGACCAGGCCGCTTTTCTCAAGCTGCCGCAACCCTTCGCGCACGGTGTGGCGGGTCAGGCCGAAACTGTCAGCAAGCTGGGTCTCGGTCGGCAGCAGGGTGCCGGGGCGCAGGGTGCCGGCGACGATCTGCGCCTCGATCGTTTCGCAGACCACGCGATAGGCGGGCTTCACCTCGATACGTTGGAACATGCGGACCTCCTGCTGCCCTGCCGTCATAGCGGACGGGCGCCTCCGGTTCAAATGTTGTATTGTTCAACAAAGAAAGCTGCGTTACCCCTGTCCCATGCCGACGCAAGGGAGAGCGCCGTGACCGACACCCTTTTGCCCGCCGACCTGGTCGAATTCCTGCTGTTCGACTGGCTGGAACTGGACCGCACCCTGGCGCGACCCGGGTTCGCCGAACACGACCGCGAATCGATCCTGGCCCTGCTGGGTCTGGCGGACCGGATGGCGCGGGACAGCTTTCTGCCGCACTACAAGAAGGGCGATCAGGTCGAACCACGCCTGACACCCGCAGGCGAGGTCCAGGTCCTGCCCGAGGTCGGCGCCGCGCTCAAGGCCTATGCCGAGGCCGGCTTCCTGGCCGCGCCCTTTGCGCCCGACCTCGGCGGGCTGGGCCTGCCCGAACTGGTGCACATGGCGGCGACCGGCAGCTTCTTTGCCGCGAACCTGGCCACCGCCGGTTATGCCATGCTGACCGTCGGCAACGCGCGGCTGATGGTGCACAACGCCAGCCCGCAGCAGATCGCGGCCTTCGTGCCAAAGCAACTGGACGGTCGCGCCTTTGGCACCATGTGCCTGTCGGAACCGCAGGCGGGCTCGTCGCTGGCCGATGTCCGCACCCGGGCGGTGCCGGACGGGCAGGACGATCTGGGCGCGCGCTACCGGCTCAGCGGCAACAAGATGTGGATCTCGGGCGGGGATCAGGACCTTTCCGAAACGATCCATCACCTGGTGCTGGCCAAGATCCCCGATCCCGACGGCACCTTGCCCGAGGGCACCCGCGGCCTGTCGCTGTTCGTGGTGCCCAAACACCTGCCGGACGGCACGCGCAACGATGTCGTGGTGGCCGGGCTCAATCACAAGATGGGTTACAGGGGCACCTCGAACTGCCTGCTGAACTTTGGCGAGGGCACGCGCTATCGCCCTGGGGGGCAGGCGGGCGCGGTCGGCTGGCTGGTGGGCCAGCCGGGCCACGGGCTGGCCATCATGTTCCACATGATGAATGAGGCCCGGCTGGGCGTGGGTCTGGGTGCGGCCGCCAACGCCATGCGCGCGCACGCCCTGTCGGTGGACTATGCGCGCACCCGTTTGCAGGGGCGCACCGATCCAGGGGGCGCACCGGTGGCCATTGCCGCGCACCCCGACGTGGCGCGGATGCTGACCCGCCAGCAGGCGATCGCCGAGGCGGCGCTGTCGATGATCCTGTTCTGCGCCCATCTGGTCGATGACCGGGACACCGCCGCCACGCCCGAGGACCGCGCCCGCGCCGACCGCCTGCTGGGCCTGCTGACCCCGGCGGCCAAGACCTGGACCTCGGAATGGGGGCTCGAGGTCAACGCCATGGCCATCCAGATTCACGGTGGCTATGGCTATACCCGCGATTTCGACGTGGAGCAGCTCTACCGCGATCAGCGCCTGAACCCGATCCACGAGGGGACGACCGGCATCCAGGGCATCGACTTTGTCGGCCGCAAACTGCTGAAAGAGGGCGGCGCAGGGCTGGAGATGCTGGCCGAACGGATCGCCCGGACCATCGACCGCGCCAGCCACGCCGATCTGGCGGACGAGGCGCACGCGCTTTCCGCCGCATGGGCGCGGTTTCTGGACGTGCGCCAGGCCCTGCCCGCCATCCCGCGCGACCATTGGCTGGGCTTTGCCACCGACGTGCTGGACGGGTTCGGCACCACGCTGGCCGCCTGGATGCTGCTGGACCAGGCGCTGGTCGCGGACAGCGGCACCCGCCGCACGCTGGCGCGGTTCTTCATTGCCTATGACCTGCCGCGCGCGCTCAGGGCCTTTGACCTGGCGTTGCGCAAACCCGTTCCCCTGCTGGACTACACCGGAGACGCCCGATGATCGACCCCGCCCGCCTGTTCGACCTGACCGGCAAGACCGCCCTTGTGACCGGGGGCGCCACCGGCCTGGGCCGCACCGCCGCCGAGGCCCTGCTGGCCGCCGGTGCCCGCGTGCTGATCGCCTCGCGCAAGGGTGACGCCTGCGCCGAGGTGGCGCGCGCGTTGTCGGCGATCGGCCCGTGCGAGGGGTTCGCCGGCGATGTCGGCACCGAATCCGGCGTGGACGCGCTGGCGGCCGAGGTCGCGTCGCGCACCGACCGGCTGGACATCCTGATCAACAACGCCGGCGCCACCTGGGGCGAGCCCTTCGGCACCCATGGCTTCCGGGCCTTTGACCGCGTGCTGGCGGTGAACGTGACGGGCCTGTTCGTGCTGACCCAGCGGCTGATGCCGCTGCTGACGGCGGCAGGCACCGCGGACGACCCGGCGCGGATCGTCAACATCGGTTCGGTCATGGGCACGGTGCCGATTTCCGACGGCGCCTATTCCTATGCCGCGTCGAAAGCGGCGGTGCATCACCTGACGCGCGTGCTGGCGAACGAATTCTCGGGCCGGCACGTCACGACGAACGCGATCGCCCCCGGCCCGTTCGAAACCAAGATGACGCGCTATTCGCTGGGCGACGACGCCGGCAAATCGGCCGCCGCCGCCGTTGTGCCCATGGGCCGCATCGGCCGCGAGGACGATCTGGCCGGCACCGTGCTGTTCCTGACCGGGCGCGGCGGGGCCTATGTCTCGGGGGCGATCGTGCCGCTGGACGGCGGCATCTCGGCCCGGGCACCCCTGCACATGTTCCGCGAGGACGACGCATGAACGACCTGTCCGCACGCATCGGCACGGTGCTGGGCACCTCGGCCTGGATCGCGCTGGATCAGCCCCGCATCGACTCGTTTGCCGATGTGACCGAGGATCACCAGTTCATCCATTGCGATCCGGTCCGCGCCGCCGACAGCCCGTTCGGCGGCACCATCGCGCACGGGTTCCTGACGCTGTCCATGCTCAGCCGCATGGCGGCGCAGGCCTTGCCCATGTTGGGACAGGTGCGCGAAAGCCTGAACTACGGCTTCGACAAGGTGCGCTTCCTGTCGCCTGTCCCGTCGGGCGCGCGGGTCCGGGGCGTGTTCACGCTGCACGCGGTCGAGGACCGGCCCGGCAACCGGCAGATGCTGCGCCTGGCGGCCAGTGTCGAGATCGAGGGAACCGACCGCCCGGCGTTGATCGCCGAATGGCTGGTCATGCTGATTTACGGAGAAACCGCATGAGCAAGGATTTCACGGGCCGCGTGGCCATCGTCACCGGGGCAGGCGCCGGTCTGGGGCGCAGCCACGCGCTGGCCCTGGCGGCCGAGGGGGCGCGCGTCGCGCTCTTTGACCTTGTCGCACCGCAGTCGGTCGTTGACGAGATCCGCGCCGCGGGCGGCGAGGCCGTGGCCATCGCCTGCGACGTGGCCGACATGGACGCGGTCGCGCGCGGCGTGGCGCAGGTGATGGACGCCTGGGGCCGTGTCGATGTGCTGGTCAACAACGCCGGCATCCTGCGCGACAAGACCTTTGCCAAGCTCACGCCCGAGAATTTCGCCCTGGTGCTGGCCGTGCACCTGACGGGCAGCGTCAACTGCACCCGGGCGGTATGGGAAATCATGCGCAATCAGGGTTACGGGCGCGTGGTGCTGACCTCGTCGGCATCGGGGATCTATGGCAATTTTGGTCAGTCGAACTATGGCGCGGCCAAGGCGGCGATGATCGGGCTGATGAACGTGCTGCACCTCGAGGGGGCCAAGTTCGACATCCGCGTCAACACCCTGGCCCCGACCGCCGCCACCGGCATGACCGAAGGGCTGATCACGCCCGAGGAAGCGGCCCTGCTGGCGCCCGAGACCGTGTCGCCGGGCGTGCTGTATCTGACGCACCAGGACGCGCCCTCGCGCATGATCCTGGGCGCCGGCGCGGGAGTGTTCGCGGTGACCCACATCACCGAAACCGAAGGCGCCTGGTTGCCCCCCGAGAAGCGCACCGCCCGGGGAATCGCCGCCGCGATGGACCGCATCGACGACCCGGCGGGTGCCCGCACGCACGACAGCGCCCTGGACCAGACGCGCAAATTCGTCCGCATGGCGCGCGACGCCAGAGCCTGAAAGCTCAGTGTTCGCCCGGGGGCATCTGCGGCGCCGGGCCCCCGGCCGCCTTGGGCGAGCGCAGGAAGAACACGATCGGCACCGCGGCCAGCGTCAGCAGCAGCATCAGGAAGAAATTGTCCAGATAGGCCAGCATCGCCGCCTGCTGCGATACCAGCCCGTCGAGGATCCGCACATAGGCCGGATTGCCCGACAGCAGCCCCGGGGCCTGCAAGTGCACCTGGGGCGAATCGATGGTCAGCCGCGCGGCCAGTTCCTCGTGGTTGACCGACACCATCCGCGCCAGAACCGTGGTGACGATGGAAATCCCGACGCCCGAGCCCACGTTTCGCACCAGGCTGAAGAACGCCGTCGCATCGCCGCGATAGCGCGCGTCGAGCGTGGCAAAGGTCAGGGTGGACAACGGCACAAAGACAAAGCCCAGCCCGAACCCCTGAACGACTCCGGACCAGATCACCAGGCGATCGTCCATCATCGTGTCGAACCCCGTCATCATCCACGACGCCAGCGCGGTCGCGCCCAGCCCGAACAGCACCAGACCCCGCGCGTCGAACCGCGACACCAGCCGCCCGACCAGCACCATCGACAGCATGGTGCCCATCCCGCGCGGCGCCATGACCAGCCCGGTGGTCATCACCGGATAGCCCATCAGCCCCTG
This sequence comes from Rhodobacter sp., assembly GCA_020637515.1. Taxonomy (NCBI): domain Bacteria; kingdom Pseudomonadati; phylum Pseudomonadota; class Alphaproteobacteria; order Rhodobacterales; genus Rhodobacter; species Rhodobacter sp. Next base: position 689,904 of record JACKKG010000001.1, read on the forward strand.
CAACAGCGGCGGCAGCAGCGCCAACCCGGAAAACAGCGTCATGCCGATGATGAAGATGAACACCAGCCCCATCGAGAAATTGCGGTCGCGGAACATGCGCAGATCGACGAACGGGTCATCGGCCGTCCAGCAATGGATGGCGAAAACCCACAGCCCGGCGATCGCCAGCCCGGTGTAGAGCCAGATCTCGGGCGCGTTGAACCAGTCCACCGCCTGCCCCCGGTCCAGCAGCAGTTGCAGCGCGCCCACCGCCAGCGCCAGCATGGCAAATCCGAAGAAATCGAAGCGCCGCACCCTGGGCTGGCCGTTGGGCAGGAAGATCAGAACCCCGGTCAGCGCCAGCGCACCCACCGGCAGGTTGATGAGGAACACATAGCGCCAGTTGAAATACTCGGTCAGCCAACCGCCCAGCGTGGGCCCGATGATCGGCCCCACCATGATCCCGGCCCCATAGATCGCCATCGCCTGGCCGATGCGCTCGCGCGGGTTGATGTCCAGAATGACGGTCTGCGCCAAAGGCACCAGCACCGCGCCAAAGATCCCCTGCGCGACACGGAACAGGATCATTTCTTCAAGCCCGGTCGCGACCCCGCACAGCAACGACGAGACCATGAATCCCGCGATGGCGATGGCGAACAGATTGCGCCGGCCCAGCCGGTCCACGGTCCAGCCGGTCATCGGCGTGGCGATGGCCGAGGCGACGATATACGAGGTGAGAACCCAGTTGATCTCCTCCTGGCTGGCACCCAGGCTGGCGGCCATATGCGGCAGCGCGACGTTGGCGATGGTGGTGTCCAGCACCTGCATGATCGTCGCCAGCATGATCGCCGCCGTCAGCCAGCCCCGGTGCTGAACCTCGAGGTTGGGTTTCGACAGGGTTTGCCCGCTCATCTCAGGCGATCCAGCCGCGTGCGTCCGGTGTCCACGGAAACCACCGCGCTCATCCCGTCGCGCAACCGTGACAGGTCGCCGCTGCCGACCGCGATGCGTACCGGCACGCGCTGGGTGACCTTGACCCAGTTGCCGGTGGCGTTCTGCGCCGGGATCAGCGCGAACTGCGAGCCGGTCGCGGCGCCCAGGCTCTCGACCGTGCCGGTGACCGCCAGATCGGGATAGGCGTCGATGCTGATCGTGACCGGCAGGCCGGGGGTGAGCAATTCGAGCTGGGTCTCGCGGAAATTGGCGTCGATCCAGGTCACATCGCGCTGCACCAGGCTGGCGATCGAGGTGCCAGGCACCACATATTGACCCACATTCAGATTGCCGATCTGGCTGACCACCCCCGACACCGGCGCGACGACCTGCGCCCGACCCAGGTTGCGTTCGGCCTGGGCACGCTGCGACTGCGCCGCGCGCACGGCGGGGAAGTCGTCGGTGGCGATCTGCGGATCGCCGCCCAGCGCGGCCACCGCCACGGCGACCCCGGCGCGCGCCAGCTCGACCGCGTTGTCGGCCGATTGCGCGGCCAGCGTGGCGTTGTCCAGCGCCGAGGGCGTGGACAGGCCGCGGTTCTCCAGCTCCTGCTGGCGCTCGTAATCACGGTGACGCACCTGGGCCAGGGCCTCGGCGGCGGTGACCTGGGCCTGCGCCGAGACCAGCCCGGCGCGCAACTGTTCGACCTGCAACCGCGAGGCCGCCAGCGCCGCGTCCGCCTGGGCCAGAGCGATGCGATAGGGCTCGGCGTCGATGGCAAACAGGGGGGCGCCGACCTCGACATACTGGTTCTCGGTAACGAAAACCTCGGTGATGCGGCCGGCGACATCGGCCGAAATCGGCACCAGGGGCTGGTGCACATAGGCGTTGTCGGTGGCGATGTAACGCCCGCCGGTCAACCAGACAAAGCTGCCACCCAGCGCCAGCAGCACGGGCACAAGCAGCATCAGACCCTTGCGGCTGCGCTTGCGCGGCTTGGCAGGCGCGGCGGCTGGCGCAGGCGCGGCGGCCTCGGGCGCGGGCGCGGCGGCGGGCGTTGGGTCGATTTTCTTGGAAACGGCGTTCATCAGTCAACGTCCTGCTCGGTCGCCGCCATGGCGACCAGATTGTCAAAGATATGCGTCAGCGCGTGGACCATGGTCGCGCGCTCGGGTTCGGACAGGCCGCTGAGGGCGCTGGCATAGACCTGGTTGGCGACATCGCGCGCGCGCGCCACGACCGGCACGGCGGCCTCGGTCAGGGTGACGCGCTTGGCGCGGCTGTCCAGCGGATCGGGCGCGCGCTGCACCAGGCCCTGGCTTTCCAGCCGCTCGATCACATCGCTGACGGTCATCGGGCTGACCTCGATCGCGGCGGCCAGGGCGGCCTGCGTCTGCCCGCCCTTGCGCGACAGCGTGGCCAGCACCCGCCACTGGTTCAGCGTCAGGCCCGTATCGCGCGTGCGGCGCTCGAACTCGGCCTTGAGCAGGCGCGAAACATCGTGAAGCAGCAGACCGAGGCTTTGCATGACAGGGCGTGTCCCAAAAGATACGAACCCATATAATATCGGTTCGTGCTTTTGTCCAGACAGCGGCCCCGCGGGGTCCCGCATCCGTCCGGTCACGGCGAGAAAGGACTTGCCCGGCGCGAAAGCCACCCCACATTTGAACCAAACGAACGGGAGAAGCACATGTCCTATCAGAAAACCCCTGCGGCACTGGCGCGTCTCACGCCCGAACAATACCGCGTCACCCAGCAAAGCGGCACCGAACGGCCGTTCAGCGGCGAATACGACCACCATTTCGAGCCGGGGATCTATGTGGACGTCGTCTCGGGCGAGCCGCTGTTCTCGTCTTCGCAAAAGTTCAACTCGGGCTGCGGCTGGCCGTCTTTTGCGAAACCCATCGCCAATGTGACCGAACACCGCGACACCACGCACGGGATGGTCCGCGTCGAGGTCCGCTCGCAGCATGGCGACAGCCACCTGGGACACGTCTTTCCCGATGGGCCGCGTGCCATGGGCGGGTTGCGCTATTGCATCAACTCGGCCAGCCTGCGGTTCGTGCCCAAGGCGCAGATGCAGGCCGAAGGTTACGGGGACTATCTGGATCAGGTCGAGGAGAACTGACATGACCGAACGCGCTGTGCTTGCCGGGGGCTGCTTCTGGGGAATGCAGGACCTGATTCGCAAACTGCCGGGCGTCACCGCGACCCGCGTCGGCTATACCGGCGGCGACGTGGCGAACGCGACCTATCGCAACCACGGCACCCACGCCGAGGCGATCGAGATCCTGTTCGACCCCGCGACGATCAGCTACCGCCAGTTGCTGGAGTTCTTCTTTCAGATCCACGACCCGACGACACCGAACCGGCAGGGCAACGATCTGGGGATGAGCTACCGCTCAGCCATCTATTACACCACCGAGGCCCAGCATCAGACCGCCCGCGACACGATCGCGGATGTCGATGCGTCGGGTTTGTGGCCCGGCCGGGTCGTGACCCAGGTCGAACCCGCCGGCGCCTTCTGGCAGGCCGAGCCCGAGCACCAGGATTACCTGGAACGCCTCCCCAACGGCTATACCTGCCATTTCCCGCGCCCCGGCTGGGTCCTGCCCAAACGCGCGGCGGAATGACCGACCCCGGGTCCTGCCGTCTCTGCGCGCAGGACTTTGCCCGCACCGCCACCGCACACGAACCGCGCCCGATCCTGTGGGCGCGGCCCACGGCGCGGATTCTGATCGCCGGGCAGGCGCCGGGGTTGCGGGTGCATCAGTCGGGCGTGCCCTTCGACGACCGTTCGGGCGACCGGCTGCGCGACTGGCTGGGGCTGGATCGCGCCCGATTCTACGACCGGGACCGCGTCGCCGTGGTGCCGATGGCCTTCTGCTTTCCAGGGTATGACGCCCGGGGCGCCGACCTGCCCCCGCCGCGCCGCTGCACCGACACCTGGCGCACCGGGGTTCTGGCGCAACTGACCGATCTGCGCGTGACCTTCGTCATCGGGCAGTATGCCCAACGCTGGCACCTGGGCGCACAGGCCACCCGGGGCGGCGTCACGGCCACCGTCGCGGGCTGGCGCGATCACGCGCCGCGCCTCTTTCCGCTGCCGCACCCGTCCTGGCGCAACAACGCCTTTCTCAGGCGCAATCCCTGGTTCGAATCCGACCTGCTGCCCGCCGCCCGAGATGCGGTCGAGGCGGCGCTAGGGGACGGTTGATTCCATCTCGGTGCAGACCACCAGGATGCGCGCGTCCTGCGCCCCGGCCGAGGCATAGAGATGCCCGCGCGCGCTGTCGAAATAGAGACTGTCGCCCTGGCGCAGGGTGACCGGGGCCTTGCCTTCGGCATAGACCGTCACCGCGCCCTCGAGCACCATCAGGAATTCCTGCCCCGGGTGACGCACGAAGTCGTCGAAATCCATCAGGTCGTGGGCCTTCAGCGTGCCCATCATCGGCACCATCGCCTTGTTGCGGATCTGCGGGAACAACATCTCATAGACATAGTTCCGCGTTTCCAGACGCTCGAAATTCCCCTTGGACGCCACGGCGAAACTGCCGGGCGCAAAGGCCGTGCCATCGGCGGCGAAGAATTCGGCCATGTCCACGCCGATGCCGCGCGCCAGTTGCAACATCCGGTCATAGGTCAACGACATCAGCCCGCGCTCGGCCTTGGAGATGGTCGAAACGGCCAACCCCGAGCGTTCCGACAGCTCGGCCAAAGTCCAGCCGCGCGCGCGGCGCAGCGCATGCAGACGGCGGCCGAATTCGGCGCGCTGGGTGTCTGGAAGCGGGGCAATCCTGGCAGAGACGGTCATGGCGCAATCATATCGGCTGACAGGGCAAAGGCAATTCTATTTTCCTATCGGAAAATTTCCCTTTCCGATCCGAAAAAGCGTGCTAACGTCGCCAGACGACGAGAGGGACAGAATGTCGCAGGCAACGGAACATCGCGGGATCGTCGTGATCGGTGCAGGGATCGCGGGGGCATCGGTCGCGGCCGAACTGGCGGCGGCGGGACAGGACGTTCTGCTGCTGGAACGCGAATCCGCGCCGGGGTATCACACCACCGGCCGCTCGGCCGCGCTGTTCACGCCGACCTACGGCCCGCCGGTCATCCGCGCGCTGACCCGGGCCTCGGGGCCGGCATTCCTCGCACCGCCGACCGCCGAGCGCCCGCACCCGCTGCTGCGCCCGCGCAAGGTCCTGTTCCTGGCCCGCCCGGACCAGGCCGAGGCCCTGGCCGCCTTGCAGGCCGAACTGGGCGCTATGATGCTGACATCGGCCCGGGCCCGCGCGCTGTTGCCGCTGCTGCGCGGCGACTATGCCGTCGGCGCCCTGCTGGACCCCGATGCCGCGGATATCGACGTCGAGGCCCTGCACCGCCAATATCTGCGCCCCCTCGGCCCCGCGCTCAGGCTCAAGTGCGAAGTGATGGCGCTGTCCCGCGATGGCGCGGGTTGGCGCATCGACACGCGGGCGGGCGCGATTCACGCCGATCTGGTGGTCAACGCCGCCGGTGCCTGGGCGGACGACCTGGCCGCGATGGCCGGTATCGAACGCATCGGCCTGACGCCCAAGCGGCGCACCGCGCTTCTGGTCGATCCGCCCGCCGGGTTGAACCCCGATCCCTGGCCCATGGCTGTCGATATCGACGAAGAATTCTACATCAAGCCCGATGCCGGAAAGCTGCTGCTGTCGCCCGCCGACGAGACCCCCTCGCCGCCTTGCGATGCCCAGCCCGAGGATCTGGACGTCGCCATCGCCATCGACCGGATCCAGACCGCGTTCGACCTGCCGGTGCGACGGGTCGCGCACAAATGGGCGGGGCTCAGGTCCTTTGTCGCGGACAAGGCGCCGGTCGTCGGCCACGCCCCCGATGCGCCCGGCTTTGTCTGGCTGGCGGGGCAAGGCGGCTATGGCATCCAGAGCGCCCCGGCCATGGCCCGCACCGCCGCCGCGCTGACCCTGGGTCGCCCGATCCCGGCCGACATCGCCGACCAGGGCGTCACGCCGCAGGCCCTGTCCCCCATCCGAAAGGGTCTGCGCCCATGATCTACCTGGTTCCGCTGATCGGCGCGCTGCTTCTGGCCTCGGGTCTGGCGATTGCCTATGTGATCGGCGGCGCGACGGTGCTGGCCTTCCTGGCAACCGACAACAGCCGCTACCTGGCCATCCTGCCGCAGCAGATCTTTTCCAAGATCGACGTCTTCGCGCTGATGGCGATGCCGCTGTTCATCCTGGCGGGCGAGGTGATGAACCGGGGCGGCGTGACGCGGGTGCTGATCCGGCTGGCGATGGCGCTGGTCGGGCGACTGCGTGGCGGGCTTGGGCATGTGAACGTGATGACCTCGGTGTTCTTCGCGGGGATCTCGGGCTCGGCGGTGGCGGACAGCGCCGCGGTGTCGAACACGCTGGTGCCGGCGATGACCGAGCAGGGCTACAAGCTGACCTATGCCGGTGCGATCACTGCCGCGTCGTCGATCATCGGGCCGATCGTGCCGCCGTCGATCATCATGATCTTTTATGGCGCGCTGATGGGGACCTCGGTCACGGCGCTGTTCATCGCCGGGATCGTGCCGGGCCTGCTGCTGGCCGCCGCGTTGATGGCGGTGAACGCCTATTACGCCTGGCGCGACGATCACCCCCGCCTGGCCCGCGGCGAGGTGCCGCCGCTGCTGCCGACGCTGGCCCACGCCCTGCCGGCGCTGTCGATCCCGCTGATCATCGTCGGCGGAATCGTGCTGGGCTGGATGACCCCGACCGAGGCCGCCGCCGTCGCGGTTCTGGCCGCCACCGGCGCGGGTTTCTTCTACGACCGGCTGGGCCCGCGCGCGATCCTCGAGTCGCTCAAGCGCACGGCCATGCTGTCGGGGTCGATCTTCATGATCATCTGCGCGGTGTCGGCGCTGGGCTACCTGGGCGCGATGGAGCGCCTGCCCGAGGCCATCGCCGGCACCGTCACCACCCTGGGGTTGAGCCCGATCCAGTATCTGATCCTGCTGAACGTCATCTTTCTGCTGTCTGGCATGGTGCTGGACATCACCGTCGCCTTGGCGCTGCTGGTGCCTTTGCTGGCGCCCGTCGCCATCGCCCAGGGCGCGGACCCGGTGCATCTGGGGATCGTGCTGTGCTTCAACCTGTGCCTGGGCCTGATCTCGCCGCCGCTGGGCGGGTGCCTGCTGATCGTGTCCACCGTCACCGGGCTGAACTATTGGCGGCTGGCACGCGCGATCCTGCCATTCCTGCTGGTCGAGATCGGCGTGCTGGTGCTGCTGACCGCAATTCCCGACCTGTCCCTCTGGCTGCCGCGCCAGATGGGGCTGATGGGCAACTGACCGACAACCGAAACCCAACATGGAGGGAGCCATGAAACCGACGACCATCCTGAAAGCCGCGAGCGTCCTCGCGCTGCTGACCACCGGGGCCGAGGCGCAGATCAAGGTCTCGCTGGACAGCCCCCCGGATCTGCAAGGCTCGGGCAGCTATGTCTGGGCGCACAGCTTTGCCAGTTATCTGAACGATCACGGCATCGCGGCCGAGGAATTCCAGCGCGGCGCCCTGGGCGGCGATGACGAGGTGTTCGACCAGGTCACCCAGGGCCTGGTCGAGGTCGGCATGTCGCCGCTGGGCATCGTCGGCTCGATCGACACGCTGATCTATGGCCTGCGCCTGCCCTATTTCTTCAACGGCATGGGCGACGTGGACCGCGCGCTCTATGACCACGGCATGCTCGATCGGATCAACGCCGCGCTGACGCCTTCGGGCGTGCGGGTGCTGGCGGTGGATACGGTGGGCCCGGCAACCGGCATCTTCAACACCCGCCACCCGGTCACGCAGATGTCGGACATGGCCGATCTCAGGATGCGCGCCCTCGATGAAAGCCAGATCGAGCTGTATCGCGCCTGGGGCTCGAACGGCACCATCGTCAGCTGGGCCGAGGTTCCGAACGCGCTGCAAACCGGCGTCGCGGACGGGTATCTGAACCCCGCCTTCGTGCCGCTTCTGTTCGGCCATACCGAGTTCATCCACTACTTCACCCCGGCCGAGATCTCGCCCTCGCTGCGCATCGCGATTGCGTCCGAGGACTGGTATTCCGGCCTCAGCGACGCGGACCGCGCCACGGTGGACGCCGCGGTCGCCGCCGCGAACACCGCGAACCGCGATTGGCTGGGCAGCCAGACGGGGGTCATGGACCAGTTGCGCGCCGCCGGGGTCGAGATCTCGGACATGTCGCCCGAGGCCCGCGCCGAATTCCGCGCCGCGTCCGAAGGCACCTGGAGCGCGATCGTCACGCCCGAGCAGCTTGCCCAGTGGCAGGCCGCCATCGCCCAGTGACCGGGGGCGCGCGATGATCCGATCGTTCGCCCGGGGGCTGGACCGCACGTCGGCCGCGCTGAACACCGTTGCCCTGCTGGGGGCGGTGCTGGCGGTGCTGGTGATGGTCTATGCCGCCGGCTGGCAGGTCATCGCGCGCTACATCCTGTCCTCGCCCCCCGTCTGGACCGAGGAACTCGCTCGGCGCGCGATGGTCTGGGCGGGGATGCTGGGGGCCTCGGCCGCGTTTCGCGCGGGCGCGGACCCGGTTCTGTTCCCCGGCGCGGCCACGCTGCGCGGCGGCGCGGGGCTGGCCCTGGCCCTGTTTCGTGCCGGCGGCGTCCTGTTGTTCGCGGCGCCGGTCCTGTGGTTCAGCCTGTTCGGCCCCAATCTGAACATGGCGCGCGGCTTCCTGGGCCGCAGCCTGGGCCGCACGGCCGAAATGATACCGCTGCCGATGATCTGGTTCACCGCCGCCGTGCCGCTCGCCTTTGCGCTGATCCTGGTCCACCTGGCCGCGCGCCTGGCCTTGCAGGCCACCGACCAATTGCCGACGGAACCGAACACGCCATGAAAACCTTCCTCGCCTGTCTCGCAACCGAGACAAACTCGTTCTCGCCGATGCCGACGGGCCTGTCGGGCTTTGCCGAAGGGATCATCCACCACGGCACCGCCACCCGGGACCCGGCGATCTACTGGACCGGCGCGCTGCACCTTTGGCGCGCGGCGGCCGAGGCGCGCGGCTGGCCCGTGGTCGAAAGCCTGGCGACCTTTGCCCAACCCTCGGGGCCGACCGTGCGCAAGGTCTACGAAGATTTCCGCGACGAGATCCTGCGCGACCTCAAGGCCGCGATGCCGGTGGATATCGTGCTGCTGCAACTGCACGGCGCGATGATCGCCGACGGCTATCCGGATTGCGAGGGCGACCTGATCGCCCGCATCCGCGAGATCGCGCCCACGGCCAAGATCGGCGCCACGCTGGACCCGCATTGCCACCTGACCCAGGCGATGATCGACAACGCCACCGCGCTGATCTGCTTCAAGGAATACCCGCATGTGGACGTGCTGGACCGCGCGCGCGAGCTGTTCACCCTGCTGGCCGATGCCGCCGAAGGGCGCATCCACCCCGTGATGCGCGACCACGATTGCCGCATCATCATGGCCATGCCCACGCCCGAGGGGCCGATGCGCGCCTTTGTCGATGCCATGACCGCGCGGGAATCCGAACCCGGCGTGCTGTCGCTGTCGCTGGCCCACGGGTTTCCCTGGGGCGACCACCCGCGCACGGGCGCGCGCGCGCTGGCGATCACCGACGGCGACCCCGCGCTAGCCGAACGCATGGCTCGCGAACTGGCGGAAAAACTGTGGCGCGAACGCAAGGACATCTTTCAGCAGGTGCTGAGCATCGACGCCGCGCTGGACCGCGCCGCCGGGCACAATCAGGGCCCGATCGTGCTGGCTGACATGTCGGACAACGCGGGCGGCGGCGCGCCATCGGATTCCACCTTTCTGTTGCGGGCGATGCTGGAACGGGGCCTGACCTCGATCGCATCGGGGATCTACTGGGACCCGGGCGTGGTGCGGCTGTGCCAGGACGCGGGCGAAGGCGCCACCTTGCCTGTGCGGCTGGGCGGCAAATGCGGGCCGATGTCGGGCGATCCCCTGGACCTGACGGTCACCATCCGCCGCGTCGCCACCGGCCTGACGCAACGCTTTGGCACGCTGCCGGTCAACCTGGGCACCGCGGTCTGGTTGCGGATCGAGGACGCGGATATTGATCTTGTGGTGAATGACTCCCGCACCCAGACCTTCCACCCTGAGGCCTTTACCGGGCTGGGCATCGATCTTGACCGCAAGCGGCATGTCTGCGTGAAATCCTCGAACCACTACCGCGCCGGGTTCGCGCCCATCGCCAGCACGATCATCCCCATTGCCTCGCCGGGGGCGATCACGCCCGACTTCACCGCGATTCCCTACCGCCACCGCGCCCTGAACTATTGGCCCAAGGTCGAGGACCCTTTCGCATGACCAACGCACTGATGGCTGCCCGCGACGCCTTTCTGGCGCGCTTTCCCGAAACCCGTATCGACCTGGACGGCCGCGACTGGGGCCTGATCGACACCGGCGGCGCGGGCGCGGTCTTTCTGTTCCTGCCCGGCACGCTGGGCCGGTCGGACGTGTTCTTTCAACAGATCGCGGCGCTGGCGGGCGACATGCGGGTGCTGTCGGTCAGCTATCCGGCTTCGGGTGGGGTGGTGGACTGGGCGGCCAGCCTGGTGACCCTGCTGGATCGGCTGGGGATCGACCGGGTGGCGGTGCTGGGCTCATCGCTGGGGGGCTATCTGGCGCAGTATTTCGCCGCCACCTATCCCGGCCGCGTGCGCCACCTCTTCGCCGCGAACACCCTGCACGAGATCGTCGAGGCCGCGCATCGCCCGCCCTATTCGCTGGACCTGTGGACCGCACCCATCGCAGAGCTGCGCAACGGGTTCCACATGGGCATGGGCGCCTGGGTGCAGGCCCATCCAGATCACGCCGAGATGGTCGAATTCCTGCTGGCCGAGGCCGACGGCCGCATTCTGGAATCCGAACTGCGCGCGCGTCTGGACGGGATCAAGACCGGCCCGGCGCTGCCGCCCCTGTCGAACGCCGCCGATACCGCCACGGTCATCGAAAGCACCGACGACCCGCTGATCCCGCCGCCGATGCGCGCCGCCGTCCGCGCCCGCAACGCGCCCGCGCCGGCGTTCCGCTTTGCCTGGGGCGGCCATTTCCCCTATCTGATCCGCCCCGATCTCTACACCGGATTGCTGCGCGCGCGGCTGGGATTGGCGCCTCTGCCGGCCGATTGGCGACCCGCCAACGACGGGGTGATGCAGGCATGAGGGTTCTGTCGAACACCGACATCGCCGCGCTGCTTCCGATGGATCAGGCGATCGCCGTGATCGACCGCACCATGCGCAGCGTGTCCAGCGGCGATGCGCAACTGCCGCTCAGGCATGTCGTGCCGGTGGGCGGGGCGAACATGATGGGCGTCATGTCGGGCGCGCTGGGCGATCCCATGTGCTTTGGCGTCAAGCTGGTCAGCCTGTTCCCCGGCAATCCGGCCAAGGGGCTTTCCGGCCATCGCGGCGCGGTGGTGCTGTTCGAAAGCGAAACCGGCGGCGCGGTGGCGATGATGGACGCCGGCCTGCTGACCGCGATCCGCACCGCCGCCGCCAGCGCCGTCGCCACCCGCGCGCTGGCCCGGGACCAGGCCACCCGCCTGACCATCGTCGGCACCGGCGAGCAGGCCGAACACCACCTGGCCGCCATGCTGGCCGTGCGGCCCATCGACTCCGTGCATATCGTCGGCCGCCGCGCCGAAAAGGCCGCCGCCTTTGCCGCCCATGCGGCCGCCGCGCACCCCGGGCTGACCCTGGTCCACGGCACCGATGTGCAGGCGGGGGTGCGGGGCGCGGACATTGTTTGCACCGTCACCAATTCCGCCACGCCGGTGCTGCTGGGCGACTGGCTGGAACCGGGGCAGCATGTGAACGTCGTCGGCGCCTCGATCCCGTCCAGGCGCGAGGTCGATGACGCGCTGGTCCTGCGCAGCGAGATCTTCTGCGATTATCGCCCCTCGCTGCTGGCCCAGGCGGGCGAGGTGGTGGACACCCTGAAAGCCGGCCTCATCACCGAAGACCACCTGAAGCCCGAGATCGGCGCCGTGCTGAACGGCGCGCCCGGGCGGTCCGGGCCCGAGGCGATCACCGTCTACCGGTCGCTGGGGATCGTCGCGCAGGATCTGGCCGCCGCGACCCATGCCCTGACCCGGGCCCAGAGCGAGGGACGCGGCCAGGTCGTCAGCTTCTGAACCCGCAAGCCCGCGCCTGCGCCTCGAGCCGGGCGCGCTGATAGGCGATCAGATCGGCGTCGGGCTGGGTGCTTTCGATCATCGGCAGGGTCGGGTCCTCGACCGCGGTGCGGTGGCCCGACAGCTCTTCGATCACGGCCAGACCGCAGAAGGGCACAACCGCCTCGGCATAGCCGCCTTCGTGCACCACCACCAGCTTGCCGCCGCACAGCGCGTCGGCCAGCGCCATGACGCGGCGCGTCATCGTGCGGAAGGTGCCGCCATGCGCCTGCATCCGCGCCAGCGGATCGAAGGCATTCGCATCATACCCCGAGGCGACGACGATCAGATCCGGCGCAAAGGCCCGCACCGCGGGTTCCACCAGCAGCTCGAACGCATCGAGATAGGTCTGGTGCCCCATCCCCGGCATCAATTCCACATTCAGATTGCAACCAGCGCCTGCCCCCTGGCCCCGGTTCGCGGCCAGGCCGGATTCGGGCGGGTAGCACAGGCTCTGATGCAGCGAGATCGTCAACGTATCGGCCCGCTCCAGATAGACCGCTTCGGTGCCGTTGCCGTGGTGCACGTCCCAGTCGATGACCGCCACCTTCAGGGGCCCATGCTCTGCCCGGGCGGATTCCAGCGCGATCGGGATATTCGCCAACAGACAGAACCCCATCCCCTGTTCGGGCCGGCAGTGGTGCCCCGGCGGCCGCGACAGGGAATAGGCGTTGCGATGCACACCCGCCAGAACATCCGCCACCGCCTGCCGCGCCAGGCCGGCGGACAGCGCGGCGATCTCGTAGCTGCCCGGGCCGAAGGGCGCGCCAAAGCCGGCCTCGCCGCCGCCGGCATCGCTCATCGCTTTCAGCCGGTCCAGATAGTCGGGCTCGTGCACGCGGTCCATCTCGGCGCGGGTGGCAGGACGGGCGCTGCGCACGTCCAGTTGCGCGGTCAGCCCCGACACGTCCATCAACGATTTCAGCCGTCGCTTGGTGTCCGGCGATTCCGGGTGGCCGGCGCCGCTGACGGGCTGCACCCAGCCACCGACCGGCATGACCAGCGCGTGCGGCACGCCCTGATGGTGCCACAGGCACCGCTCGTCGAAATAGAATCCGGTCCTCATGGGCCCTCCGGTCTGGCAGGAATTGGGGGATGTCAGGGTTCGCGCGAAACCGGCTGATCCGACAGGATCGCCCGGGTCAGCGCCGCCCGGCTGGAGACGCCGGCCTTTTCAAAGATGCGCGCGGTCTGGTTGCGCACCGTGGTCGGCGCGATCCCCAGTTCACGGGCGATTTCCTTGTGCGTGAACCCCTCGGCGATCAGTTCCGCAACCTCGCGTTCGCGGGCCGAGAAGTTGTCCAGCATCCGGCGCGGGATCAACCGCAGTTCCGTAAGCTTGTGCCCGCCCGCCAACGCGGTCGGATTGGCCAGCACGTTGAAGCCGCGCGCGTCCAGGAAATCGTCGAAACTGGCGCCTCCGCGCCCCGGTTCGCCGCGCCAGCCCGACCACAGGGTCAGGGCCGCCGCGCTGCCCGCGACCGGGCGGCCGTGGGCATCGACCAGCAAGCGCAGATCGCCCGCTCCCCCGTCCGAGGCCCGGTCGAGCATCCCCTGCATGTGGTCCAGCGCGCAGGACAGGAACGTCAGTTCGCCGGTGTCCAGGCTGCGCGCCGAAACACCGCTGCGATAGGCCGAGATGAACAACTGCGGCCTGAGCGGGTCCTGCGCGCGCGTGACCACGCTGAGCTTGCGCAGACCGTAGCGATCGGCCAGCGCGATCATCCCGTCGGTGTGGCGGCTGCCGTCGCGGTCGTATTGCGCCCAAAGCCGGCCCTCGGTCTTCATGTTCTTGACGTCGGTGGCCAGCAGGTCCTCGGACCGGATGACATTCCAGAAGGCGACATAATCGGCGGGCAGGTTGTGCAGGGTCGTGCCCATGATCTCGACCGAAGGGGGGGTCATGTCGGCCCAGCCCAGCCAGGCCGCGTCAAAACCGATGATGCCCGAGAGTTCCTCGGCCGCCCAGTTCAGCAACGCGGGGCCATCAAGATCGCGGCGCGCCTCGTGCAGGGCGCCGACGAACTGGCTGAAGGCTTGCAACTCCGTCCCCTCGCGCATGGCACGATCCCCCGGACGTTCCGTTCCGGGCTCAGCGTAGTGCCCCCTTGACGCCCGAGTCAACGCCACAGCTTTTCCTCGCCGATATGGGCGCCGCCCGGCAGCGGCCCGGGTTTCACAAAGGCATCGAGGACGTTCTTCATGAAGCGCGCGACGTTGTTCTGCCCGCCGTTCACCGGCAGCGCCATCGACCAGGCGATCGAGCCGATCCCCAGGCAGGCGCCGTCGTTCGCGGTGGTGAAATAGGTGATGTCGGCGCGCACCTGAGGGTCCTGCGTGCCGCCGCGCCCCGGAAAGGCATAGGTGATTTCCTCGCTCACCAGCGGGTAGTTGTCGGAAAACCCGTCGGCCATGCCCAGCAGCAGCGTGTGCGGCGGCGTGCCCAGCGCCAGGTCGTAGCGGTCGATCTCGATCCCCGCCGCGCCGCCCAGGCCCAGGCCGAATTCGCCGATCTTCTCGTCGGCACCGATACCGTCGAACATCCAGTCCACGCGCTTGTGGAAACTGTCGGGCATCCGTTCGAAATGGGTGCAGCGGTCCATGCCTTCGGCGGTAAAGCCGATGCCGACGATCTTTTGCGGCGCCCGCCCGCGCGACCGCCACAGGCCCGAGCGTTCGCCAGTGCAGGCCAGATAGCCCTCGCCGGCCTCGGCCTGCCAGGCGCGCGAGCCGGTGTCGAGCTTGCGCACTTCCATGATCTCGGGTTCGCCCTGGCGCAGGCCCGAAACCCAGTAATACCCGTTGCCGCCGGCATAGATCACCCGGCCGCCCCGGGTCAGATAGTCCTCGGTCGCGTCCATCATGCGTTCGGAATAGTATTCCGGATGCGTGCTGTTGATGACCACGCGGTAGGGTTCCAGCGCGGCCGCGCCTTCGGCGTGGAGGTCGTGGTCGGTCAGGATCTCATAGTCGTGGCCCGATTGTTCCATCCACCAGATCAGCGACAGGTCGGCAGGCAAGGCCCAGGGGAACCCCATGGCCGAACTGCGATACTTTGGCCGGATGTTCAGGATCGGTCGCAAGTAGCTGGAATAGCAGCACCCCGCGCCGTCCGAATGGTGGTCATAGGTGCTGAGACCGAATTCGTTCAGCTTGACGAAATCCACGTCGCGCCGGGTCAGGATCGGCGTGTGCGCGGTGATCGCCTGGGCGATCGGCGCCTCATAGGCCAGATGCTCGTTCGCATAGGCCAGGTAGGTAAAGGTGGACATCAGGATCGCCACCGGCGCTTTCGGCGTCTCGGCGCGGACGAAAAAGGGGACGTGGTCCTCGGCCCCGTCTGTGGTCAGCTTCAGCGCGTAGACCCCGCTTTTCAGCCCCTTGAGCACCGTCCATTCGACCGTCGGCTCCCAGCGGCAATCGGTCATCGCATCGTCGTGGAAATGCACACCGCCGTATTGGCCGGGGTTCAGCCGGTAGCTGTCATCGCGACCCTGCCAGTTCCAGCCGGTCATGCCGCGCACCGGGCGGTTCATCCCCTGCGCGTGCAGCCCGTGCGGCCCCACGTCCTGGATGGTATCGCCGATGCCGGTATCGGTATAGCCCAGCGTCGGGTCCCACCAGGCGACAAGACCCTGCGAAACAGGCTCTGCACCGGCGGAAATCGCCTGAATCTCGTCATCCGACAGGACCCGGTTCCATAGCCCGGTGCGGTCGATCTTGCCGTTGTAGAGCGTTTCGACAAAGCGGCCGCGCTGGTCGTTCCAGTCGCTGGCCCCGGCCCACAGGAACGGGGCCTCGGCCACCGCCGCCTTTGGCGCGGTGTTCAGAACCGAGGTGACGATGCTGTCGTAATCATAGGGCGCAACCAGCCCCAACTTGCCGTTGTAGCGCCCCACCCGGCCCAGTTGCACCAGCCGCGCGCGTTTGGTCGCGGCGTCCCAGGTGGCGGCGACGAAATACCAGCTGCGCGGGATCAGCGGCACCTCGGCGGTGACCTGGTCCACGTCCTGCCCGTCGCCGACCCAGAATTCCAGGTGCCCCTCAGGGTTGATGCCCAGCGCCCAACCCTGCGAGCCCGAGATGTCCCAGCGCCCCAGCATGGTCTGCCGCCGCGTGCCGGGCGCGGTGGGAAAGACGAAACCCGCCAGCGTGAAGCTGCCGTCGGCGACGTCGTGCACCTCCATCCCCGAGACCTGCGCATACGAGCCCTTCTGCGTGAACTGGCGCCGGACGTGCAGGCGGTCGGGCATGGCGCCCGGCACGGCCTCTTCCACGAAACCGGGGCCGGCGGCATTCTCGTCGCCGTGCAGCAGACGCACCAGGGTGGCGCGCGCCTCGGTCACGCCCTCGGCCGAGATCATGAACCGCATCGCGTCGCCGGGTTTCACCGACCAGGGGGTGCAGTAACCAAAGATGCGGTGCTTGGCCATGTCGTCAGCTTTCCAACAGATCGTTGACCCGCAGCAGGAAGACGGCGTGATACGCCTCGTCGCGGGTTTGATAGACGCGGTCGTCCACGACGCGCGGCGGCTTGCCCGGCTCGCCCGACAGGGCCATCACGGTATAGGTCCAGGCCTCGGGCGGGCCGTCCTGCAAGATGGCGTATTTGTCGGGCATCTCGCCCCGGCGGAAATAGTTCAGCACCCGCGCCAGCGCGTCGGAATGCGGCCCCAGAGGCGCGGCCTTGTGTTCCTCGAGCAGGTCGGGCGTGATGAGGGTCTTCAGCCGGTCGCGCAGGCGACGGTCGAACCGGCGATAGGCGATCTCTTGCTTGTCGGGGATTTCGGTGGCCTCTTCGGGCATGACTTCTCCTCCCTTGCGGGTGCGGGCGGCGCGGCGTTCCGATTTGATGCGGTTGCGCCAGCCCCGAAACTGGGTGCGGACATCGGCAAGACCGGCGTGCGTTGTGAGGGTCACGGCGATCATCACCGCCGCGATCAGGATGATGCGCAACGGGCCCAGGTCGATCAGTGCGCGGTCGATCACCACCACGATTGCGGTGCCGATCACCGCGCCTTCGGCCCGACCCATGCCGCCGATGACGATCATCGCGAACATCAGCAGAAGCTGATCCAGCGAGAACACGTTCAGACTGATCGAGCGGTAGAGCATCGCGTAATAGGCGCCGACAAAGCCCAGCGCGGCGGACGAGATCAGGAAGACGTTCAGCCGCGCGCGGCGATAGTCGATGCCGGTGGCCTCGGCGAAATCCTCGTCCTCGCGGGCGGCTTGCAGTTGCAGTCCCAACCGTTCCGAGTTGATGAACCGGAACAGCAGCAGCGCGGCCAGCAGCAGGACAAAGGCCGAGGCAAAGCTCAGCAGCAACCCGGGCCGTTGCAGATACCAGTCCTGCGGAATGAAGCTGCCGACGTTGTTGATCGAACTGTTCTGCGGCGCCAGCGCGCGGATCTGGCTGATCGACACGCGGCAGATCTCGGCCACGCCGATGGTCAGCAGCGCGTAATAGAGCCCGTCGATCCGGGTCGAGGGCAGCGCCAGCAACCCGCCGACCACCAGCCCGACCAAGGCGCCGACGACGAACATCAGCGGCCAGGGCACGCCCAGATACACGTTCGTCGCGGCCGAGGCATAGGCCGCCAGCCCCACGACCGCCATCGTCGCCAGCGACAGGATACCCGCCGCGCCGATGATGAGCGTCCAGATGACGTTGATCGCGGCGAACACGCAGAACACCACCGCCACCTGCAACAAGGTGTCGGGCAGCAGCGGCGCGGCGCAGACCAGCGCCCCCAGGCCCAGGAACCACCACAGGGGGCGCTTGTCGGCCAGGCGGCGCTCGCGTTGCAGGGTCTTGGGGTTGTAGCCGCCGCGCCATTTCAGCCAGTGGCGGCTCAGCCCCGGAACGCGGGCACGGTGCCAGTCGCGGGTGCCGTCGGGCACCAGCACATATTCGTGCCGCCGGTTTCCGACGCGGTGAAAGACGGGGGCAATCGGGTCTGTCATTTCCGTGTCTCGTCCAGCAGGCCGCCGATACCGCGCGGGCGAATGATCAGCACAAGGATGATGAAGCCGAACTGCACCAGCAGAACCATCCGCTGACCCAGGAACGGAAGGGCGCCGGTCACGGCCTCGAGCGTGCCGATCAGGAGGGCCGCCACCGCTGCCCCGGGCACCGACCCCAGCCCCCCCAGCAGCGCGATGATCATGCCCTTGATAAGCGGCATCGCACCCGCGCCGGGGCTGACATAGACCGTCTGCGAAAGCAGCACCGCGGCCGCGCCCGCCATAGCGCCGGTCACCGCCATCACCGGCAGCGCCGTGCGCCGCACCGATATGCCCGACAGCGCCGCCCCCTCGGGGTTCTGCATCATGGCGCGAATCTCCAGCCCCTTGCGGCTGTAGCGCAGCCAGGCCAGCGCCACGCCCAACAGCACGACCGTCGCGCCGATGGTCGCGGCCTGGTCATAGCGCAGGGGAATGCCCAGCAGCGACAGCCGGCCGAAGCCAAAGACATTGGGCAGCGCCTGTTGCCGGGGGCCGAACCACCACAGCAGCGCCTGCACCGTCGCCAGGTTGATCGCCAGCGTGACGATCATCCCGCGCACCGCAAAGTTGGCCTTGTCGTGGATCGGCAGAAAGGCCAGCAGATAGATCACCATGCCGAACAGCGCGCCGACGCCGACCCCCGCCGCCAGCAGAACCGCCAGCCGGATCACGCCCAGCGCCGCCCAGCCGTGAAACAGGCTGTCGATCCCTGGCAGCACCGCGTTGCCGATCACCAGCGTGCCGTAGCCGGCGACCGCAAAGGTCGCCCCGTGCGCCATGTTCAGCATCCCGATCGAGGACCACAGCAACGAGATGCCGATCGCCATCAGCGCATAAATCGCGCTGAGGTTCAGGGCGTAGACGATCAGTGCCGCATCCATCAGCCCAGCTCCACATGTCCGACATCGCCGCGCAGGCGCCCGGCGTGCATCCCGATCATCCGGTCCACCTGCCCGTCCAGCAGGCTGACATTCTGCTCGGCGATGACGATCGCGCCGTCCCGCACGTCGATTTCCCGCAGCGCGGCGACGACCCGCTGGCTGATGACCGGTGCCAGACCCAGCGAGGGTTCGTCGATCAGATAGAGCCGCGCCTCGGTCATCAGCGCGCGGCCGACGCTGACCATCCGGCGTTCGCCGCCCGACAGCGTGCCGACGGTGGTGTTCTCAAGCTTTCGCAGCGGCGGGAACAGATCGAAGATCATCTCGCGCCGTTTCGCACGTTCGCGCCAGGCGTTGCGCGACCAGGCACCGCAATCCAGGTGTTGGCGCACGGTGAGGCCGGGAAAGATCGCGTCGCCCTGCGGGGTCATCGCCACGCCCAGCCGCACGATGCCAGGCGTCCGGCGCCCCTCGCCCAGGCTGCGCTGGCCGCCGATCTCGATCCCGTCGAACAGGATCGAACCGCGCTGCCAGCCGACCAGGTGGGTGATGGCGCGGAACAGCGTGGTCTTGCCGTGCCCGTTCAGGCCGACGATGGCCAGCCGTTCGCCGCGCTCGACGGTAAAGTTGATCTCGTGCAGCACACGCAGGGGGCCATAGCCCGCCGACAGATCGCTGATCTGCAAGATCGCGCTCATCAGCCAGCCCCCTCGAAATAGGCCGCGCGCACGGCGGGATCCTTGAACACCCCCTCGGGCGTGCCCTCGGCGATGACCTCGCCCAGGTTCAGCACCGTCACACGGTCCGCCAGCGCCTCGAGCAGTTCGAGCCGGTGTTCGATCACGATCACCGCCAGGTGGTATTCATCGACCAGCGTGCGCAGCAGCAGGTCCAGTTCGTCGATCTCGGTGTTGATGAGCCCCGAGGCCGGTTCGTCCATCAGCAGGACCTTGGGCCGCCGCATCAGCAGGCACGCCAGCAGCAGTTTCCGGCGGTCGAAGGTGTCGAGACTGCCGGAGGGGCGGCTCCACGGCACGGTCAGGTTGACCAGACGCGCCGCCCATTCCGCCCGGTGACGCGACAGAAAGGGACGATAGGCCATGCGCGCGGCGCGAAACGTCTCGCCCACCGTCAGGGCCGAGGGGACGACCGGGCTTTGATACGTCCGCGCCAACCCCAGGCGCGAGCGGCGCACGATGTCCAGGCGGGTCACCTCCTGACCGTCCAGCGTGACGCGACCCTGTTGCGCGACATACCGGCCAGAGAGGACCTCGAACAGGCTGGTCTTGCCGGCGCCGTTCGGGCCGATCAGGCCCAGGACCTCGCCGCGGCTGACATGCAGGCCGACGTCGGACAGGATCTGGCGGCCGCCCAGCGACAGGCACACGCCTTCACAGGCGAAAATGGAGGTGGGGGATTGCATCGCGTCTCGCAGGCCGGAGGGGTCAGGGACGAAAGGGGCAGAGGGCGGGCCCTGAGGACCCGCCCCGCCACGGATCACTGCGCCCAGGCCGGCGTGCGATAGGACGATTCGGCCAGTTCGGCGGGCAGGATGATGCGGTGATGGTTGTCTTGCACCTGATAGATCAGATGCGGGATGCCATCGGCCAGAACATCGGTTTCCCACGGATAGTTGAGCGGGCGCTGCTGCGGCCGGTCAAAGGTGTAGGTGCCGGCGATCCCTTCATAGCGCAGGTGACGGATCGCTTCGCCGACCGCGTCGAAGTCGGACGGATCGACGGTCTGCCAGACCTGCGCCAGCATGTGGATCGTGTCCCAGCCCGAGGCCGGGTAGACCTCGCCCATGTTCTCGCCGTGCTGCGCCATATAGGCCTCGCGGAAGGCCGTGCCCTGCTCGGTGCGCGGCGTGCCCAGGACCGTGCCCCAGATCATGCCTTCGCCGGCGCCGCGGGCCAGGTCCAGAAACTCGGGCTGCGAGGGGCCGTATTGCAGGTAGACCAGCGAATTGGGCGTCGGATCATAAGCGAATTGCTGGGCAAAGGCCGCCAGTTCCGCCGCAACCCAGTGCGACACGAAGATCACGCCCGCGCCCTCGTCCTTCAGCGCGTTGATGACCGGGGTCCAGTCCTGCACCGGGAACTGGATATCGGTCACCGCCGCCAGCTCCCACCGGCCATCGGAATCGGCAATGGCGCGCTGCGCGGCCTGGCTGATGACCTGGGTATAGGCGATCTGTTCCTGAACGATGTGGATGCGGTGGTTCGCCGGCGTCCAGTCGCCCGAGGCCTCGAGTCGGTCCAGATAGCGGACGAAGCCATAGCCATACCAGGTTTCATCCGGGTCGATCATGAAGATGTTGCGATAGCGTTCGGGGTTCTGTTCGACCAGTTGCACCGATGCCAGCGAGGTGTTGCCGTGCATGTAGGGCACGCCCGTCGCCGCCGCCGCATCCATCGCCGGTTGCGGGATGATGACAAAGGCCGAGGCAATGGCACTGACGCCGCGCGCGTTCAGCGTCTGGATCGCGCCGACCGTGCCTTCGGGCGACAGCAGGTCGATATCCACGACCTCGGCCCTGAGCATCCGGCCGTTGACCCCGCCGTGCGAATTGATGTCCTCGATCGCCATGTTCACGCCGTTCAGCCAGTCGGCGTGGTCGGCCACGCCCGCCAGGCTGGTCTGCGCGGTGGGGATCCCGATGAGAATGTCGTCGCCTTCTGCCCAGGCGGGGGCAGCAAGCGTGATCGCCGTTGCGGCGGCAAGTCCGGCAAGTCTGGAAACCATGTCGTCAACTCCCTGTGTGTAGGTCTTTGTATTTTTAGGGATCACGAAAACATGTTTCGGCAGGGTCGCCTATGATGCAAATGCACCAATTCCGGCCGCGCCGGGCCGGACGTCACGGATTATCCTGGGATTTCGCCCTAGCGCGGGCTGCGTTTGGCCAGAATGCGCTGCAAGGTGCGGCGATGCATCGACAGCCGCCGCGCGGTTTCCGACACGTTGCGGTCGCACTGTTCATAGACGCGCTGGATGTGTTCCCAGCGCACCCGGTCGGCCGACATGGGGTTTTCCGGCGGCTCGGGCAGAACGGCACCCTCGCGCTGCAACAGCGCGTTCACCACCTCTTCGGCATCGGCGGGTTTGGACAGATAGTCTGTCGCGCCGATCTTGACCGCGGCGACGGCCGTGGCGATCGCCCCGTAACCCGTCAGCACGACGATTCGCGCATCCGGCCGCTTGGCGCGCAGAACCTCGACCACGTCCAGCCCGTTGCCATCCTCGAGCCTGAGGTCGATCACCGCATAGGCCGGCGGCCGCGCCACGGCCAGAGCCTTGCCCGCCGCCACCGACGAGGCCGTCTCGACCGCGAACCCCCGCCGCTCCATCGCCCGGGCGAGGCGTTTCAGGAACACCTCGTCATCATCGACCAACAGAAGCGAGGGATCCCCACCAAGATCGAGAGGGCTGTCGTCGGCCATGCGTGCTTCCCCGGGTTGCTGAGTTCGATCTAGTGTCACAACGACCCGAGGTCAAACCCGGATGCACGATTCCGCATGGGAATGTGGGGGTTACATGTGCTCGATGAAGCACTGCGTGCGGGCCGCGACCTCCTCGGCGGGGGTGTCGTGGCGAAAGACCTCGACCGTGCCGTGCCCGGGCAGCACCAGATAGGTAAAGGTCGAATGGTCCACCAGGTAATACTGCGGATCGTCCGAATCCTGCCGCGCGAAATAGGTGCGATAGGCCCGCGAGGCAGCCCGCACCTGGTCCTCGGACCCGGTCAGACCGACCATCCGCGGGTGAAAGATCGCGGCGAACTCGCCCACCACTTCGGGCGTGTCGCGGTTCGGGTCGATCGAGATGAACACCGGCTGCACCATGGTGCCGTTCGATTCCAGGATCTCGGTTGCCAGCGCGTTGCGCGCGTTGTCCAGCGGGCAGACATCCGGGCAGAAGGTATAGCCGAAATAGACCAGCGAGGGCATCGTCAGCACATCCTGGTCGGTCACCGTCTGGCCCTGACTGTTGATCAGCGTGAACGGCCCGCCAATCGACGACAGCCCGCCCTGCACCACGGTCTGCCGACAGGGCGCGAAAGGGTCGTCGCCGCCGCCGGTCCACGCGGTCAACCAGGCAGGCCGGGCCACAAACAGGCCGATCGCCACCAGAAAAACCACTGTCAGGACCGCGGCCCCGATTGCATAGGCGCGTGTCATGTGCCGCCCTCCGTTCCGTTCATCGCGTTCGCGTGCTTGATGCCCCAGCCTGCCGCGCTTATCAATGCGCGAACCCGTGACCGCGACAACAGGCCGCCAATGGACACGCCCACCCCGGGCCTCATGAACCGCGATGTCCAGGGCCATTGGGTCCGGCTGGAGACGCTGACCCGCGTGCGCTGGCTGGCGGTGGCCGGGCAGATCGCCGCGCTTCTGGCGGCGCGTTTCGTCTTTGAGCTGGAATTCGCGCTGGTCGTCTGCCTGTCGGTGGTTGGCGTTTCGGCGGTGTCGAACGTCCTCAGCGCCTTTGTCTTTCCGCGTTCGAAACGCCTGTCCGAGATCGAGGCCCTGCTGACGCTGCTGTTCGACACGACGCAACTGTCGCTGCTGCTGTTCCTGACCGGCGGCCTGAACAATCCGTTCGCGCTGTTGCTGATTGCGCCCGTGACGATTGCCGGCACCGCGCTGCAACTGCGGTCGATCCTGCTGCTGGGCGGGGCGACGACAGTGCTGGCGTCGCTGCTGGCGTTCTCGTTCGAGCCGTTGACGCTGGCCGGTGTCCCGTTGCTGCTGCCCGATCTGTTCCGCTTCGGATTCTGGTTGGCGCTGGTCATCGGGATCGTGTTCATCGGGTTCTATTCGCGCTCGATCGCCAGCGAGAAACACGCCCTGACCGAGGCCCTGCTGGCGATGCGCATGGCCTTGGCGCGCGAGCAGAAACTGACCGACCTGGGGGGCGTGGTCGCCGCCGCGGCGCACGAACTGGGCACGCCGCTGGCGACGATCCGGCTGATCTCGGGCGAGTTGATGGATGCGCTGGACGATCCCGACCTGGCCGAGGACGCCCGACTGATCCGCGAACAGACTGACCGCTGCCGTGCGATTCTGCGTTCGATGGGACAGGCCGGCAAGGACGACCTGCACATGCGCCACGCTCCGCTCGAGGCCGTGCTGGCCGATGCCGCTGCGCCGCATACCGAACGCGGCCCGCATGTGCATTTCGATCTGCTGGGGTCCGCGTCGCCGATGCCCGAGATCCAGCGCCGCCCCGAGATCCTGCACGGGCTGCGCAACCTGATCCAGAACGCGGTCGATTTCGCCCAGGGCCATGTCTGGATCGAGGCCGACTGGACCGACACCCGCATCCACCTGCGGGTGATCGACGACGGCTCAGGCTATCCCCCGCATTTGCTGGACCGCATCGGCGAACCCTATCTGCGCGATCGCCGCACCGAGGAGTCGCGCAATGATCCGCGCCCGGGCTACGAGGGGATGGGCCTGGGCCTGTTCATCGCCAAGACCTTGCTGGAACGCACCGGCGCGACCGTCCGCTTTGACAATTGCACCAGCCGCGACCGCCTGCCGCGCGGATTTTCCGGCCTCCGCTGCGGCGCGATGGCCGAAGTGACCTGGCCGCGCCGCGCGATCGAGGCCGACGCCCGCCGCGCATTGGGCGAGAACGCCCCCTTCGACAACGAGTCGTAAACGGGTCTTAACCCGGATTTAACCAATCCGGCCGAATCCTGACAGCGACTCGTGACCGTTCGCGGGGCTGGTTTCAGGAAGATCCCATGCAGATGACGTTCGCTCTTGCCCTCGTCCTGGTCGGAACTTCGGCTCTGACAGCGTTGGCCATTCTCATGATCGCCGGCGCCCTGGGCCGTCCCCGCGTGCGCGCCGCGTCCTCGTCCTTTGGCGCGGGCGGCGACACGGCCTTTCTGTTCGATGGCCAGACGCTGCTGGATGCCAACCCGCGCGGTCACCGGCTGCTCGATTCCCTGCGCCAGACCGAGGGCGAGGAAGGCACCGACTGGACCCGCCTCACCAGCCACCTGACGCGCGAATTCCCCGATCTGCCGCAGGCGCTGGCCGACCTGCCCACGAACCGGCACGCGAAGCTGTCGGGCGCCGCGGATCGTGCGACGGACCTGAGGCTGGACTGGTTCGAAGGCACGCAGCGGCTGACCCTGATCGACACCCTGGCCGAGGATGGCAGCGTTTTGCTGGATCGCCTGAGCTACCGCGCCCTGCAAGAGGAACTGACGCTGCTGCGCCAGGTCAGCGAATCCGCGCCGCTTCTGCTGTGGCGCGAAACCGGGGACGGGCAGGTCAACTGGGCCAACGGCGGCTATCTGCGTCGCGCCAGCGAATCGCAGCGTGGCGAGGGCATGTCCTGGCCGCTGCCCGCGCTGTTTCCCGCGGGCGAGCCCGGCCCCGCCACCCGCGTCGGCCTGCCCGCCACCGGCAACGCCCGCGCCGCCTGGTTCGACGTCACCCGCGTCCCCGATGGCGACACGACCCTGGTCTACGCCCTGCCCGCCGACGACGCCCACAAAGCCGAGCGCACCAAGCGCGATTTCATCCAGACGCTGACAAAGACCTTTGCCACCCTTCCGATCGGGCTTGCCGTGTTCGACCGCGCCCGCCGCTTGCAGATGTTCAACCCCGCGCTCACCGACCTGACGGGGCTAGAGCCCGAATTCCTGCTGTCCCGCCCTGGGATCGAAGGGTTCCTGAACCGGATGCGCGAGAAGCATGTCATGCCCGAACCGCGCGACTATCGCACCTGGGCGCGCCGGTTGCTCGACATCGAAACCTCGGCCCCCGGTGGCGATTTCGAGGAAACCTGGTCCCTGCCCGGCGGCCAGACCTATCGGTTTTCCGCCAGCCCGCACCCCGATGGGGCGCTGGCCTTCCTGATCGAGGACATCACCTCGGAAACCCATCTGACCCGCAATGTCCGGGCCGAAATGGAAACCAGCCAGTCGGTGCTGAACCAGTTGGACGACGCGATCGCCGTCTTTGCCCCGAACGGGCAACTGGTGCTGACCAACAACGCCTTTACCCGCCTGTGGACCCTGGAGGGCGAGGATTCGCTGGGCGCCGTCACCCTGCCCGAGGCGCTGGACAACTGGCGCGAGGCCAGCGCCGACCCTGACCTCTGGGCGCGCGTCGCCGCGCTGGGCCGCGCCGGCACGGGCGACGGTCAGCCGGTGCGCGGCGTGATGCGCATGGAGGACGGCGAGGCCCTGACCGTCGAGGCGCGGCGCACATCGACCGGCGCGCTGATGATCGCCTTTGCGCAGGACGCGGCCCCTGCCCTGACCGCCACGCCGCGCGCGCAGGTGTTGCGAGCCAGCGCCTGACCCGATTTGCCCAACAAAAAACGCCGGAACCCGTGGGTCCCGGCGTTTCCCGTGTCTTGCTGGCGGTGCGTCAGATCGAAGCTTCGATCCAGCTTTGCAGCGCGGCCTTGGGCGCGGCGCCGACCTTGTTCGCGACGATCTTGCCATCCTTCACCAGGAACAGCGCGGGAATGCCGCGAATGCCCATGGCGGCCGTCACTTGCGGATTTTCGTCCACGTTGACCTTGGCGATCTTCACCCGGCCCTCGAATTCGGTCGAGAGTTCTTCCAGCGCCGGGCCGATCTGCCGGCACGGGCCGCACCATTCGGCCCAGAAGTCGATGACGACGGGCAGGTCGCTGTTGCGCACTTCGGCATCGAAGGTCGCGTCGGTCACGGGAAAGGTAGCCATGGGGTGTCTCCTGAGAGGGGAATCTGGATCGGGCTGAAATTGCTCTGTCGATACCTATGTAGACCCCAGTTCCGGGTCAAGCCCGGCGCGGCCAAGAGCCGCGCTCGTCGCGGCCTGCGGCAACGGCATGAGGGTGGCGTTCGCTGTCCAGAGCAGCGCCGTCTCGATGCGCCGCCCGGGATAGAGCGGCGCCAGAAGATGCGCATAGGCCCCCATCTGCCTGAGCAGGCCCTCGGGCACCTGTTCGACCGTGGCGGGGATCTGCCGGTTGGATTTGAAATCGACCGCCAGCACCTGGTCCGGCCGGATCAGCAGCCGGTCGATGATCCCCCACATCGTCCGTCCCTGCCAGGTTCCCGACAGCGCGACTTCGACCAACGCGTCGCCTCCCAGAACCGGGGCCAGCGCGGGGGCGTTCAGAACGGCCAGCGCCTCGGCCAGGACCTCGGGCGCGTCAGCGGCCAGCTGCGCGCCGCGCGCCGCGCGGTCCGCGGCGGGCAAGGGCGCCAGTTCCTCGAGAAGACGATGGATCAGGCGGCCACGTTCCAGCGCGACCTCGGTCTCGTCGCCATCGCCGTGCAGCGCCTTGGCCCCCCCCAGCGCGCTGGGGGTCAGCGGCGGCGCGGCGACCCGGGCCACCGGCAGGGGCGGCAGATCGACGCCGCGCGGCGCGGGGGTGGCGGGGGCCTCGGGCCGGGTGGGCGCGGGCCAATCGCCGTGCGCGTGCCGCAGCCCCGGCCCCGTCGGCGACGCAATCGGCACTGGCGCCAGCGCCTGCATCGCCGCCGCGACACGGCCATACCAGGTTCCGTCCCCCTCGACCTCGCCGGCGCCGCAGACGATCAGCCATTTCTCGGCCCGGGTCAGCGCCACATAAAGCAACCGGTCGCTTTCCTCGTCGCGCAACTGCTTCTCGGCGGCATCGGCCTGCTGCTGGGCGTCGGTTGCCTCGGCCGCGACGGCGCGCAGGATCGGCACGCCCTGCGCCAACGCGACCGTGTTGCGGTTGGTCACCTTGCGCGCGGCGGTGTCGGGCAGAATCACGATCGGCGATTCCAGCCCTTTCGAGCCGTGCACCGTCATCACCCTGAGCCGCCGCCCAGCCGATTCGGTCTGGCGCTTGACCTCGGCGTCCGAGGCCTCGAGCCAGCCCAGAAACCCGTCCAGCGAGGGGACGTGCCCCTCCTCGTAGCTGAGCGCGAGATCGACAAAGGCCTCCAGTGCCTCGTCCACCTCGGCACCGAACCGCGCGCGGATGCGCCGCCGTCCGTCGTGCCGCGTCAGGACCCGTTCGATCAATTCATAGGGCCTGAGGAAATCCACCTGGCCGCGCAGATCGTCCAGAACGGCCCGGGTTTCGACATGGGCGGGATCGGCGCGCAGGCTTTCCCACAGATACCCGCGCCGCCCGTGCGCCAGCCGGAACAGCGCGTCCTCGCTCCATCCGAACAGGGGCGAGCGCAGCGCGACGGCAAGCGACAGGTCGTCTTCGGGCAGGGCTAGGAACCGCAACAGCGCGATCAGATCCTTGATCGCCAGTTCCTCGCCCAGGACCAGACGGTCGGCCCCGGCAATGGCCAGTCCCTGCGCCTTGCACGCACGGATCAGCGCACGGAACAACAACGCCCGCCGCCGCACCAGGATCAGCACATCGCCTTCGTGCAGGGGGCGCGGACCGTCGCGCGTGGCGATCTGTTCGCCCCGGTCGATCATGGCGCGGATTTCCGCCGCAACGGCGCGGGCCAGCACCACGTCAGGATCGTCGGCGGAAACCCGGTCCATCGGCTGGTCCCAAGGGGTTTCCTCGGGCTTTTCGGTCTTTGGCACCGGCGGCCACAGATCGACGCGCCCGGCCATCGCCGGGAAAAAGGCCAGGTGTTCCGGCGCGCCGCCCAGACCGCCCGAATCCAGCGTGAAACACTGGTCCACCAGCCGCAGCACCGCGTCCGACGACCGGAACGAGTGGCGAAGTTCCATCAACGACAACCCCTGCCCGGCATCCCCGAGCCGCTGGCGGAACCGCTCGCGCGTGGACTCGAAGCCGTGCAGATCGGCGCCCTGGAAGGAATAGATCGATTGTTTGCGGTCACCGACCACGAAGATCGTGCGCAGATCGTCGCGCGCGCCCTGCCCGGCGGTGAATTCCTGCGTCAACTGGTCAATGACCTGCCATTGTTCGGGGCTGGTGTCCTGGGCTTCGTCCACCAGGATGTGATCGATGCCGCCGTCCAGCTTGAACAGCACCCATTGCGCCACATCGCTGACGCTGAGAAGGCGGCGCGCCAGCCGGATCAGATCGTCGAAATCCAGCCAGCCGCGCTGCGCCTTGGCGGCGTCGAAGGCGGGCAGCCAGAGCCGGGCGAACCGGTGCAGGTCCCGGACCAGGGCCGCGGCCGCCAAGCCCTGGCGCCGGCTGCGCGCCCCCTCGACCCGCTCGCCCAGCGCGTCGAGGGCGGCCAGATCGTCGGGTCCGACGGTCCTGGCGGTGTCCTTGGTGATGTGCTTGCCGGTCTTGGCGGAAAAGGGCACCTTTGCCTTGGCGCCGGTGAGAAGTCGATCTTCCAGCAAAGGCAGATCCGCAAAGCCGCGCCATTGCGACAGGGTGTCGGCCAGCTTCTGGTCCATCGACGTGCCGGCGCGCAACTTGGGCACCAGGCGGGCGAACAGGTCGGCCTCGTCGCCCTGAAGAACCTCGGCTTCCAGACGGGCCTCGGAATCGCCCGGGTGCAGGCCGAACAGCGCATGGAAATCGGGCGTTTCACCGCTGAAAGCGTCTCTGTGCCTGCCGATTTCGGCCAAAAGGTCGCCAAAGGCCTCCTCGTTCAGACGTTGCAGCAAGGCGGTCATCGCGCCGGCCTCGGGTCCCCGGGCGAACCGGTCCAGCAGGTCGATTCGCAACTGTTGCAGGCTGCGTTCGTCAGCCTCGGCAAAGTCGGGCGAGACCGCGGCCTCCAGCGGAAACCGCCTGAGCAGAGACGAACAGAAAGCGTGGATCGTCTGGATCTTCAGCCCGCCGGGGGTCTCGATCGCCCGCGCAAAGAGCCGGCGCGCGCTGGCCAGCAGGTCGGTGCTGCCAGGAGGTTCGTCCAGCGCGCGCAGCGCCTCTTGCAGACGGGCGTCGGACAACATGGCCCATTCGCCCAACCGCTTGAACAGCCGGTTCTGCATCTCGCTGGCCGCGGCCTTGGTATAGGTCAGGCACAGAATCCGCTGCGGCGGCGTGCCGTTCAGCAACAGTCGCGCCACCCGGTCGATCAACACCTTGGTCTTGCCCGAGCCCGCATTGGCCGACAGCCAGGTCGACTCGTGTGGTGCGGTGGCGCGGATCTGGTTCAGCGTCGCCTCATCCATCGGCGTCCCCCACCTGCACGGTTTCGGCGGCATCGCCGGGCAGCCATTCGCCGCGCCGGGACAGCGCGTCGAAATCGCCATGATGGCGCTCCAGTTCGACGGCGCGCAGCGCGGTGAACCCCTGCCCCGGATCCCGATAGCGGTCAATCAGACCGATCAAACGGCGGCGATGGTCGTCCAGCTTCTCGGGCGCGACATCGGCCGGGACCTGTTTGAAACTGGTGCCCAACCCGATGAAGGCGGCGCTTTCCACCGCCTCGGGCGCGACGCCCTTGAAAGCCCCGGCCTCGGCCATCAGGGACAGAAAGACCAGCTGCTTGTTGAAATGTTCCTGCTGCTTGGCGCTGGGCGGCGTGCCGGTCTTGTAGTCGTAAAGCCTCAGCCGCCCGTCCGGGGCGCGGTCTATTCGGTCGGGCTGGCCGGTCAGGGTAAATGGCGGTTCCGCCAGCACCAGCGCGCCCTTTTCCTCGGTCAGGACCGGCGTTCCGTCCAGCCCCGCGTTCCAGGCGACGAACGCGCCGGCGACCCTGTTGAGCCGGGCCAGCCAGTGCAGCCGGGTGGCCTGCCAGGGGCATTCCTCTGTCAGAATCGTCTCTGCAACAGCGAAAAACGTCTCGATCGAACCCGGCGTGCCGGGGGGGTGCAGCTTTAGATAGGCATCCGGGATACGGTGCAGAACCGTCCCCCTGAGACGCGCATCGGCCTGCGGCGCCAGAGGGTCGAGCGGTCCGAGTTTCAGGATCCGCTCGGCGTAGATCGCAAAGGGGTCACGGATCAGGGTCTCGAACCGGGTGACCGGCAGGGTATTCAACCGGGCCGAGGCCGGCGGCGCCGGCGCGGGACGGGGGTTGCGTTGCGCGCAGGCTGCCGGAACCTGCCGCAAATCGGATTCAAGTGTCATGGCCAGATCCAGCCATTGCCGCCCGCGTTCGCGCATCGCTTGCAACGCCACATCGCCGCCTTGCGCGGGAAGGCCGCCGATCAGGTTGAGCAACCGATTCAGCCAGCGCGAGGGGACGGTCTCGGCCTCGGCGTCCCTGGTGGCGCGGCTGAGCACGACCTCGGGCGCACCGGCGGCCTGCTGAAAGTCATGCGCCGACAGCCCGATTTGGCGTTCGGGCAACAACAGCCCGGCCTCCAATCGCATCCGGCGGTTGAACCATGGGTCGGGGCGTGGGGCGGCGGGCCAGGTGCCCTCGGTCAGGCCACCCAACACAACCAGATCCGCACCCTGCGCGCGCGCCTCGAGCGTGCCCCAGATCATGACGCGCGGATCGCTTTCGCGACTTTCGCGAACCTCTCGGCCAACGAAAAGCGTCTCTAACAAGGCGGAATAGTCAAAGGAAAGCATCGTCCCGCTGAGGTCGGACTCGGCCGCGAGATCGTCGAAAAGGGCGCGGGCCTCGATCCCGGCGGCCTCGGTCCACAACTCGCCGGTGCCGGTGCCGGTGACGCCGGCGGCAAGCCCGCTCGCCAGGATCTGGTGCGCGCCGACCCAGTCCGACAGGGGGCGCTCACCCTCGCCCGGAAGGCTCTGAATCAGGGAAATCAACCAGTCCGACCAGGGCGCGCGATCCTCGGTCCGGGCCGCCCAGGCGGACAGCGCGGCGGCATCGGGATAGGGGATCGTATTCCGCCTGAGATGCAGCTCCAGATCGCGCGTGTGGCGCAAATGCGTGCCCCGATCAGCCGCGCTGTGTGCGATCGGGTGCTTGAGCAGCGCGATCAGCGCCTCGGCGCTGGCGTTGCCGCCCAGCAAGGCCGCGGTCTGCCGCAGGAATCGCCCCGGAGCGGACAGCGAAAGCGGCCGCCCGGCGCTGTCGTCCGGGCGAATGTGCCACCGGTCCAGCGCGGCCGTGACCCGCCGCGCAAGGGCCCGATCCGGCGTTATCAGAGCCGCTTTCTTGCCGCTCACCGCCGCGTCGCGCAGGCAGAGCGCGATGGCGAGAGCCTCGTGCCGGGGGGTGCGCGCCTCGATCAGCGTCAGCCCGGCGGTGGCGTGATCCAGCACGCCCAGGCCCGGGCCATCCTGCAACCATTGATCGGTCACGGGCGCGGGACGCAATGCGAGCGAAATCAACGCATTGCGCGCCGATCCTGCAACCCTTTCGGTCGCCCAGGGCCGAACCGGACGGAACCGCACATAGCGAAACTGGGGGTGGTCCTCGGCCGTGAGCGGATTATCCAGTGTTTCCCAGACCTTGTCAGGCATCGTGACATCGTGGCCAGGCAGCACCAGCGCCCCTTGCGGCAAACGGGCGACGGCGTGCATCAACAACGCCGTGGGGCCGCGGGACCCGGTGGACCCCGCAACGATCAGCGGATGCGCAGGCGGCGCCTGGTCCCACTGCGCCAGCAACCGCTGAACCGCCGCCCTGAGCCTCGCCTGCGGCCCCGAGGCCGGACCGAGAAACCGCGCGATCAACCGAATGAAGCGCAGCGAGCGATCCCAATGCTGCGAATGCTGGCTGACGTCCAGCGTGTCGAGCCTGTCCAGCGGCACCCCCTCGCCCTGCATCTCGTCCAGCAGGGAAAACAGGCTCTCGGCCAGCGAAAACGCGGCCGAGGTCGGCCCCAGGTCAGGTTGGCTGTGCAACAGTTGGCGGATCAGTTGCGCCAGTTCCAGCCGCGCGCGCAGGGGCGCGGTCGCGCCCTCGGCCAGGTCCGAGATCAGGCGGATGCGCGGCAGGAACCCGGGGCCGTGCTCGATCATGGCGTCGCGCAGCCGGGCCTGCATCCGCGCGGTGTTGACCAGAACCTCGACCCGGGCCATCGCGTCGGGCGGGTGTCCCTGCAAGCGGTCGCGCAACCCCTGCGCCAGAACCCGAGGAAAATCGGCGCCGGGCGGCACACCGAAAACGCGCGGTTCGGGGCTGGGATCAAACATCGCGCAAACGGTCCTTCCAGTCGCCGCCCGTGGCGGACAGGCTCACGCTGCGACCGTCGCCTTGAAGCGAAAATCGCAACGTCAGAGCCGATTCCGGCCGGTCCCGACCCAGCTTCTCGGGCCATTCGACCAGGCAAAGCGCGGTGTCGAAGGCATCGATCAAACCCAGTTCGACAGCCTCGTCGGGATGCGACAGCCGGTAAAGGTCGGCGTGCCAGATCTCGAACCCGACATCGTAGGTCTGCACCAAGGTAAAGGTCGGCGAGGGCACGTCCTCGACCGCGCCCAGCGCATGGATCAGCGCGCGGGCGAAATGGGTCTTTCCGGCGCCGATCTGACCCTCGAGCAGCAGCACGTCGCCAGGCCCGAGAACCGGCACCAGGCGCTGGGCAAAGGCATCGGTGGCGGCCGGATCGGGCAGGAAGATCGGGGTATGCAGCGGCGTCATGGCCGCAGCTTATCGCCCGATCCGCGGCCCCGCCAGAGGGGGTTCTTGCGGCAATGCGCCCCCACCGCCATATAGGGCACAACAGAGGAAAGGCATGGATATGGCAGACGACAGCTTTCCGGGATGGCACGGCACGACGATCCTGGCGGTGCGCCGGGGCGGCGAAGTGGTGGTCGCGGGCGACGGGCAGGTCAGCCTGGGGCAGACCGTCATCAAGGGCACCGCGCGCAAGGTGCGGCGCATCGGTCCGCCGGGCCGCGAGGTGGTCGTCGGTTTTGCCGGATCGACCGCCGACGCCTTTACCCTGCTGGAACGGCTGGAGAAAAAGCTCGAGGCGACGCCCGGGCAACTGGCGCGCGCCTGTGTCGATCTGGCAAAGGACTGGCGCACCGACAAGTATCTGCAAAAACTCGAGGCGATGCTGATCGTCACCGATGGCCAGGAACTGCTGGTGGTGACTGGCGCGGGCGATGTGCTCGAGCCGGAATACGACGTGGCGGCCATCGGTTCGGGCGGGAATTTCGCGGCCGCCGCCGCGCGCGGGTTGATGGAGACCGACCTCGGGGCCGAGGACGTCGCCCGCAAGGCAATGGCCATCGCGGCGTCGATCTGTGTCTATACCAACGGCAACCTGACGGTGGAGACCATCCGCAAATGACCGACCTGACCCCCCGCGAAATCGTCAGCGAACTGGATCGATTCATCATCGGACAGGCCGAGGCCAAGCGCGCCGTCGCGGTCGCCCTGCGCAACCGCTGGCGACGCAAGCATCTGGCGCCCGAACTGCGCGACGAGGTCTATCCGAAGAACATCCTGATGATCGGCCCGACCGGCGTCGGCAAGACCGAGATCAGCCGCCGGTTGGCGAAACTGGCCAAGGCCCCGTTTCTCAAGGTCGAAGCGACCAAGTTCACCGAGGTCGGCTATGTCGGCCGCGATGTGGAACAGATCGTCCGGGATCTGGTGGATGCGGCAATGGTCATGACGCGCGACGCGATGCGCGACGATGTGCGCGCCCGCGCCCAGCAAAACGCCGAAGAGCGCGTGCTGGACGCAATCGCCGGAAAGGACGCGCGTTCCGGCACCCGCGATCTGTTCCGCAAGAAGCTGCGCGCGGGCGAGCTGGACGATACGGTCATCGAACTGGATATCGCCGAGGCCGGCCCCCAGATGCCGATGTTCGAAATGCCGGGTATGCCGGCGCAGGGGATGAACCTGGGCGACCTGTTCGGCAAGGCGTTCGGCGGGCGCCGGGTGAAAAAGCGCATGACCGTGTCGGAAAGCCATGAGATCCTGCTGAGCGAGGAAGCCGACAAGCTTCTGGACGAGGACACCGTCAAGGCCGCCGCGCTGGAGGCTGTCGAACAGAACGGCATCGTGTTCCTGGATGAGATCGACAAGGTGTGCGCCCGGGCGGAAACGCGCGGCGCCGATGTCAGCCGCGAGGGCGTGCAGCGCGATCTGTTGCCGCTGATCGAGGGCACGACCGTCAGCACCAAGCACGGGCCGGTCAAGACCGACCACATCCTGTTCATCGCCTCGGGCGCGTTCCATGTGGCCAAACCGTCGGACCTGTTGCCCGAGTTGCAAGGGCGCCTGCCGATCCGGGTAGAGCTGCGCGCACTGACCGAGGAAGACTTCGTCCGCATCCTGACCGAGCCGGACAATGCCCTGACGCTGCAATATTCCGCCCTGATGGGTACCGAGGACGTCACCGTCACCTTTACCGACGACGGCATCCGCGCCCTGGCGCAGATCGCGGCCGAGGTGAACCGCTCGGTCGAAAACATCGGCGCGCGCCGTCTCTATACAGTGATGGAGCGCGTGTTCGAGGACCTCTCGTTTGCCGCGCCTGACCGGGGGGGCCAGTCGGTCACGGTGGACGCCGCCTTTGTCGAAGAAAACATCGGCGAACTGGCGCGCTCGACCGACCTCAGCCGCTACGTTCTCTGACGCGTCTGGGGGGAAACCTGGGGCTCGGGGGTCAGAAAGGGTGCAAGGCGTTCGCGCACGGCATCGGGCATGGGCGCCGATTTGCGCGTTTTCGGATCGAAGAAGACCTCGGTCAGGTCATAGGTCGCGTGCAGAACGCCGGTTTCCGCGTGGATCATGCGCAGATGAAAGGTCATCGACCGGCCCCCCAGCCGGCGGACCGTGCCGTCGATGACAAACCCGTCGCCGGCCTTCAGCTCACGGATGAAACTGGTTTCCGCCCTGGCCGAGACAATGTGAACGCCGTGCTCTTTCAGCATCCAGGACACCGGAATGCCCAGCGCGGTGTAGAGAAAAAAGGACGCGTCGTCGAAAAAAGGCGCGTAATGGCGCACGTTCATGTGGCCGAAGATGTCGTGATGCCAGGGGTGCACCACGCCGCGCAGCAGTTCGGGGCGCTGGTCAGGCATTGAGGCTCCGTTTTTCGATGAAGTGGCCGTAGAGCGTGGTCAGGATCGAAACGCCGCAAAGCATGGTGATCCATTGCCCCGC
The DNA here is from genome assembly GCA_020637515.1 of Rhodobacter sp. NCBI lineage: Bacteria > Pseudomonadati > Pseudomonadota > Alphaproteobacteria > Rhodobacterales > Rhodobacter > Rhodobacter sp. The sequence continues at coordinate 725,799 of JACKKG010000001.1, forward strand.
CGTGTTCCAGACCATGCCCAGAACGAACGAGCCGCGCATCAGGATCGGTGTCGGCAGGCCCAGCAACGCATTGGCCAGCGTGGTCACGAAGGCCAGCACCAGAAGCGGCCAGAATGCCCCGCGCGTGGCGGCCCAGGCCTGTTTGACCGACAGACGTTCGCCCACCGCCGCGGCCGGAAGAATGAGCGACACACGATACGAAATCAGCACGATCGGCAGGATCAGCAACACCAGGGTCAGCAACCAGACGAAACGCGCCGCGCCCGGGCCCAGGGCCTGAACGACCAGAAAACCCAGGAACCCCACCACCGCGCCCAGCGCCACGCCGACCAGCATCAGGGTCAGCGTCAGCACGATACCGGCAACCAGATAGCGCCAGACCGCGGCGCCGTTCCAGCGCGGGCCCGTGGGGGTCGGGTATTCCTCGAGCAGGATGAAACGGTGCCAGGCGACGGCCGACCACAGAAAAGCCACGGCAACCAGGATCACCGCGACGAACGCCACCAGCCCGCCACCCGCACCCAGGCGTGACGGCTCCAGCGTTCCCGGGTGCTCGATCATTCCCAGCGAGGGCGCCAGCGTGGCCGACAGCACCGCCAGCGCGACCAGGGTGACCCCCAGAGGCAGGCTGACCCGCAGCGCCGCGCCGAAATTGCCCAGAATCATCCTGAGCGCGTGCAAGAACAGTTGAAAGCCCAGCATGAATTCCCCGCGCCATGACCCTGCGGACCAGTCTTTGCGGCCCTTCCGGGGATGTCAATCGCTGCCAGGTGTTGCGCCGGTTTCGCAAAGACGATAGCGAAGGCGCGATCCAAACATGGAGTTCTCTCATGTCCGCGCCCAAGAAAGTCGTGCTGGCCTATTCCGGCGGGCTCGATACCTCGATCATCCTGAAATGGCTGCAAACCGAATACGGCTGCGAAGTGGTCACCTTCACCGCCGACCTCGGCCAGGGCGAGGAACTGGAGCCCGCGCGCGCCAAGGCGCTGATGCTGGGCATCAAGGAAGAGAACATCCACATCGTCGATGTGCGCGAGGAATTCGTGCGCGATTTCGTGTTCCCGATGTTCCGCGCCAACGCGGTCTACGAGGGGCTTTATCTGCTGGGCACGTCGATCGCGCGGCCCCTGATCTCCAAGCACCTGGTCGAACTGGCGCATGAACATGGCGCCGACGCCGTGGCGCATGGGGCCACCGGCAAGGGCAACGATCAGGTCCGGTTCGAACTGTCCGCCCTGGCGCTGGACCCGTCGATCCAGGTGATCGCGCCCTGGCGGATCTGGGATCTGTCCTCGCGCACGAAACTGTTGGAATTCGCGGAACAGAACCAGATTCCGATCGCCAAGAACAAGCGCGGCGAGGCGCCCTTCTCGGTCGATGCGAACCTTCTGCACACCTCGTCCGAGGGCACGGTGCTGGAGGACCCGGGCGTCGAGGCCCCCGATTACGTCGCCCAGCGCATCGTCGCGGTCGAGGATGCGCCGAACGAGCCCGAGTTCATCGAGGTCACCTTTGAACAAGGCGACGCCGTGGCGATCAACGGCGAGACGCTGTCGCCCGCAACGCTGCTGACCCGGCTGAACGAACTGGGCGCCAAGCATGGCATCGGCCTGCTGGACTTTGTCGAAAACCGCTTTGTCGGGATGAAGTCGCGCGGTGTCTACGAAACCCCCGGCGGCACGATCCTGCTGGAGGCGCATCGCGGCATCGAGCAGATCACGCTGGACGCGGGCGCGGGCCATCTGAAGGATTCGATCATGCCGCGCTATGCGGAACTGATCTACAACGGGTTCTGGTTCTCGCCCGAACGCGAGGCGCTGCAAGCCCTGATCGACAAGACGCAAGAGCACGTCACCGGCACGGTGAAGCTGAAACTCTACAAGGGCGTGGCGCGGACGGTCGCTCGCTGGTCGGATCATTCGCTCTACAGCGAAAAGCATGTGACCTTTGAAGAGGACGCGGGCGCCTATGACCAGAAGGACGCCGCCGGCTTCATCCGCCTGAACGCGCTGCGCTTGAAACTGATCGCGACGCGGAATGCGCGGGTCGCTGGCAAGTAAGCGCCACGCGGCGGCAAGGCAAAGGGCGGGTTGCGGCGACGCGGCCCGCCTTTTTCGTCAGAAAACCAGCGCCGCCAGACCGAGCCACATCAGCGAACCGACCATCATCGCCACCACCAGCGCACCGCCGGCAGACAGGGACGCGCCGCGATGTTCCGGCGCGGCGACATAATCGGCGGTTTCGACCTGCGTGTTCATGACGGCCCCTTTCAGAGTTTTCCGCAGCGTGGCGGCAATCCCTGAATGAAGGGTGAATCGGGACGAAAAAATGGCGCTGATGCGAAGATTTGAGGGTCAGTCGCGGCCCAGAAGCACGGCGACCTCGGCCCTGCGGGGCATCGCGCCGGCCGCACCGGGGCGGGTCACCTGCAACGCAGCCGCCGCGGCGGCGTAGCGCAGCGCCTGTTCGGGCGCGTCGCCCTGGTCCAGCGCGGCGGCCAGAGACCCCGCGAAACAGTCGCCGGCGCCTGTCGTGTCCACCGCGGTCACCGCGAATGCGGGCACGAAAAGCGGCTCTGCGCCGTCGGAAATCCACTCGGCCCCGGCGGCGCCCCGGGTCACGATCACGGCCTGCACCGGCAGATCGGTCAGCGCCCGGCCGGTCGCCTGCATCAGCGCCCGGGCCTCGCCCGCGTTGACCAGCAGATGCGTCACATGGGGCAGAACCGCCAGCAGGGGCTCAAGCGCAAAGGGAGCGGCGGAATAGAAAACCGCCATGCCGCGCGCCCGGGCCAGCTGCGCGGCGTCCACCTGGTGCGAGGTTTCGTTTTGCAGCATCAGGATGTCGCCCGGGCCGCCCTGCGCCAGCGCAGCGGCGATGCGGCCCGGGTCTTGCGCCAGATTGGCGCCCGAACTGATGATGATCTGGTTTTCGCCCGCATCGTCCACGGCAACGATGGCGTGCCCCGTCCCCTGCGCCACGCGGGCGATGTGGTCCAGGGAAACGCCCTGGGCCGTCAGGGCGGACTCGATCCAGGCATCCCCCTGCCCCACGGCACCGATATGGACAACCTTCGCCCCGGCCCTCAGCGCCGCGACGCTCTGGTTCACGCCCTTGCCGCCCAGGCCGGACACATGGCTGCGCGCGGACAGCGTTTCCCCGGCCCGTGGCAAGGCCTCCAGCCGATACACATGGTCGATGTTGATCGAACCCAGGCAAAAGACCGTCATTTCGACGTCAGACCCACGCGGCAGGCGGCCATGACGGCCATGTTCATGATGTCGTTGACCGTCGCCCCCGTGGACAGGATCTGAATAGGCTTTGGCACCCCGGTCAGGATCGGGCCGATGACCGTGGCACCGGCCATTTCCTGCATCAGCTTGACCGAGATCGAGGCCGAGTGCCGCGCCGGCACCACCAGGATGTTCGCCGGGCCGGTCAGCCGAGAGAACGGATAATGCGCCGCCGCATTGGCGTTCAGCGCCACGTCCACGGTCATCTCGCCCTCGTATTCGAAATCGACGCCGCGGCGATCCAGAACGTCCGGCGCGAGGTGCATCTTCTGCGCGCGTTCCGACACCGGATACCCGAATGTCGAGAAGCTGACAAAGGCCACGCGTGGCTCAAGTCCCAGGGACCGCGCCACACCGGCGGCGCGGGTGGCGATGTCGGCAAGGTCGTCTTCCTCGGGCCATTCGTGCACCAATGTGTCGGCGATCAGAACGATGCGCCCCTTGTGCAGCAGCGCCGAGACACCGACCGCCCCGTCCTGCGCCCGGGCGTCGAAGACATGGTTGATCATGTCCATGACCAGCGCTGACTTGCGCGTCGCACCGGTGACCAGCCCGTCGCCATGGCCATGCGCCAGCATCAACGCGGAAAAGATGTGCCGGTCGCGCGTGGCCATCCGGTGAACATCGCGCTGATCGAAGCCTTTGCGCTGCAAGCGTTTGTAAAGAAAAGACTTATAGGCATCCAGGTGGCGGCTGTTGGCGGCGTTGACGATGCTGAGTTCGCGCACCGCGTCGCCCAGACCGGCGGTTTCGAGACGCCGCTTCACGTCCTCGTCCTGACCCACGACCAGCGCCTTTCCCAGGCCCGCCCGTTGATAGGCGACCGCCGCGCGCAACACGCGCTCGTCGTCGCCCTCGGCAAAGATCATGCGGGACTGGGCCTGTCGCGCGCGCGCGAACAGGCTTTGCTGGATCGAAGCCGTCGGGTCCATCCGCGAGCGCAGCGTGTGGCGATAGGCGTCCATGTCGATGATCGGCCGCCGGGCAACGCCGGTGTCCATCCCTGCCTTGGCCACCGCGGGTGGGATCGTGTAGATCAGCCGCGGGTCAAAGGGCGTGGGGATGATGTAGTCGCGCCCGAAGCTGAGCTTGCGGCCATAGGCCATCGCGACCTCGTCGGGCACATCCTCACGCGCGAGTTCGGCCAGGGCCCGGGCGCAGGCGATCTTCATCTCGTCGTTGATCGCGCGCGCGTGGATGTCCAGCGCGCCGCGGAAGAGATAGGGAAAGCCCAGGACGTTGTTCACCTGGTTCGGATAGTCCGACCGGCCGGTGGCCACGATCGCATCGGGGCGGACCGCGTGCGCCTCTTCCGGTGTGATTTCAGGGTCGGGGTTGGCCATGGCAAAGATGACCGGATTGTCGGCCATGGCCTGCACCATCTCGGGCGTCACCGCCCCCTTGGCCGACACCCCCAGGAACACATCGGCGCCGACCATCGCCTCTTCCAGCGTGCGGGCGTCGGTGACGGCGGCGTGGGCCGATTTCCACTGGTTCATGCCCTCGGTGCGGCCCTGGTAGATCACGCCCTTGGTGTCGCACATGATGCAGTTGTCGTGCCGGGCGCCCATGCTTTTCAGCAATTCCAGACAGGCGATCCCGGCCGCGCCGGCGCCGTTCAGCACGATGCGGCAATCCTCGATCCGCTTGCCCGACAGCTCCAGCGCGTTGATGAGCCCGGCCGCGCAGATCACCGCCGTGCCGTGCTGGTCGTCGTGAAACACCGGAATATCGCAGAGTTCCTTGAGGCGCTGCTCGATGATGAAGCATTCAGGCGCCTTGATGTCCTCAAGGTTGATGCCGCCGAACGTGGGCGACATGAGGTGCACGGCCTTGATGATCTCATCCGCGTCCTCGGTCGCCAGCTCGATATCGATGGCGTTCACGTCGGCAAAGCGCTTGAACAGGACGGCCTTGCCCTCCATCACCGGCTTGGAGGCCAGCGCGCCCAGGTTGCCCATCCCCAGGATCGCCGTGCCGTTCGACACCACGGCCACCATGTTGCCCTTGACGGTATAGTCATAGGCCAGCCCGGGATCGCGCGCGATGTGTTCGACCGGCACCGCGACGCCCGGGGAATAGGCCAGCGACAGGTCGCGCTGGGTGGCCATCGGGGTCGTGGCGACAACCTCGTATTTGCCGGGGGTCGGTTCAAAGTGATAGGCCAGCGCCTCTTCGGGCGTGATGCGGGATTTGCGCGACATGGGGTCCTCCAGATCGACCTTCCATAGCGCGGCCCATGCGCTGGAACAACAAGCGCGAACGGGCCTTTTCGCTGCGGGGGCGATTTCGTAGGGTCGCCCGATGACAGGAGTGACCAGCGTGAGCGATCCGCAGCCCGGTGTAACGCCGATGATGGCGCAATATCTCGAGATCAAGAGCCAGCACGCCGACGCGCTGCTGTTCTATCGCATGGGCGATTTCTACGAGATGTTCTTTGAGGACGCGGTGGCGGCCTCGGCCGCGCTGGATATCGCGCTCACCAAACGCGGCCTGCATCTGGGCGAGGATATCCCGATGTGCGGGGTGCCGATCCACGCCGCCGAGGGCTATCTGCTGACGCTGATCCGAAAGGGATTTCGCGTCGCCATCGCCGAACAGATGGAGGACCCGGCCGAGGCCCGCAAGCGCGGCGCCAAATCCGTCGTGCGGCGCGAGGTTGTGCGGCTGGTCACACCCGGCACGCTGACCGAGGACGCGCTGCTGGAGCCCCGGCGCCACAACTTTCTGGCCGCCTGGAGCGATATCCGCGGCGAAGCGGCCCTGGCCTGGGCCGATATTTCCACAGGCGAGTTCCGCGTGGTCCCCTGCCCCCGTGTGCGCCTGGCCCCGGAACTGGCGCGCCTGGCCGCGCGGGAGCTCGTCGTGCCCGAGGATCTGGCGCACGACTTGCACGACATGGCATCCGAACTGGGGTTGGTGTTGGCCGAACGGGGGCGCGCGGCCTTCGACAGCACGGCCGCCGTGAAACGGCTGTGCGCGCTGTTCGGCGTGGGCACTCTGGACGGGTTCGGTGCCTTTGACCGGGCCGAATTGTCGGCGCTGGGGGCCCTGGCCGACTACCTGGACCTGACGCAAAAAGGCCGGATGCCCCTGTTGCGCCCGCCGGTTCGCGAGAATGCCGGCGCGGCGATGCAGATCGACGGGCCCACGCGGCGCAATCTGGAACTGACCCAGGCGCTGGCGGGCGGGCGGGACGGCTCGTTGCTGGCCGCGATCGACACCACGATCACCGCGGGCGGCGCCCGGCTGCTGGAGCGGCGCCTGTCCTCGCCCTCGTGCGATCTGGGGGTGATTCGCGCGCGATTGGCGGCGGTCGAGGCGCTGGTGGGCGACGATCTGCTGCGCGCCGACCTGCGCGCGGCGCTGAAATCGGTGCCCGACATCGACCGCGCGCTGTCGCGGCTGGCGCTGGACCGGGGCGGTCCGCGCGATCTGGCGATGCTGCGGGCGGGCCTGTCCCAGGCGGGCATCCTGGCCGGACAAATCGCCGACGATCTGCCCGAGGCGCTGGTCGCCGCCCGGCGCGCCTTGCAGGGGCATGACGCGCTGGCCGGACTGCTGGGCGGCACCCTGGTCGAGGACCCGCCATTGCTGGCGCGCGACGGCGGGTTCATCGCGGCGGGCGTCGATCCGGACCTGGATTCCGCGCGCGAACTGCGCGACGAGGGGCGCGGCGTCATCGCCCGTATGCAGGCCGACTATGCGGCCGAAAGCGGCATCCCGTCGTTGAAGATCAAGCATAACAACGTGCTGGGCTATTTCATCGAGACCACCGCGACCCATGCGGAAAGGATGCTGTCACCGCCGTTGAACGAGCGTTTCCTGCACCGGCAGACGACCGCGAACCAGGTGCGGTTCACCACCGTCGCGCTGTCCGAGATGGAGACGCGGATCCTGAACGCCGGCGCCCGGGCGCTGGAGATCGAGAAGCGGATCTTTGGCGAATTGCGCGACGCCGTGCTGGCGCAGGCGGGGCCCGTGCATGGCGCCGCACGCGCCCTGGCCGAGGTGGACGTGACCGCCGCCTTTGCCGAGCTGGCCCGGGTGCGCGACTGGTGCAAACCCGTGGTGGACGATAGCCGCGACTTTGTGGTCGAATCCGGTCGCCACCCGGTCGTCGAGGCGGCGCTGGCCCGGTCCGGCCGGCCGTTTGTGGCGAACGGGCTGGACCTGGAACCCACGGGCAAGGGCGCGGCCGTATGGCTGGTGACCGGGCCGAACATGGCGGGTAAATCGACCTTTCTGCGCCAGAACGCGCTCATCGCCATTCTGGCGCAGGCCGGGGGCTATGTTCCGGCGCAGTCGGCGCGGGTGGGCCTGGTGGAACAGGTGTTCAGCCGGGTCGGGGCCTCGGACGATCTGGCGCGGGGGCGGTCCACCTTCATGGTGGAGATGGTCGAAACGGCGGCCATCGTGAACCAGGCGGGGCCCAGGGCCTTTGTCATCCTGGACGAAATCGGCCGTGGAACCGCGACCTATGACGGTCTGTCCATCGCCTGGGCCGTGCTGGAGCATCTGCACGGCGTGAACCGGTGCCGCGCCCTGTTCGCGACCCATTACCACGAGATGGTGGCCCTGGCCGACCGGCTGGAGGGGGTGGAGAACGCCACCGTCTCGGTCCGCGAGTGGGAGGGCGACGTCGTCTTTCTGCATGAGGTCCGCAAGGGGGCAGCCGACCGGTCCTATGGGGTGCAGGTCGCCCGACTGGCCGGCCTGCCCGACGCGGTGATCGGCCGCGCGCGCGAGGTGCTGGACATGCTCGAACGCGGGGACCAGGGGCAGCGCGGCGCAAAGACGCTGATCGACGACCTGCCGCTGTTCGCGGCGGCGCCCCAACGCCCGACACCGAGGGCGGAACCCAAGGAATCCCAGGTCGAGGCGCGGCTGAAGGGCGTTCATCCGGATACCTTGACCCCGCGCGAGGCGCTGGCGCTGGTCTATGAGTTGCGGGACCTTCTGGGGCAGGCCTAGGATGGGCAAACCTGCCCATCCGGCCGGGTTCGCCGGGTCAGCCCGGGGTCGATGATACGCCGACCTGGGCCGGACGCAGCAGGTGTTCGTGCAGCCGAAACCCTTCCGAGACCACCTGGATGATCTGCCCGGCCTTTGTCCCGGGCACGGGCGCTTCGAACATCGCCTCATGGAAATGCGGGTCGAACGGTTCCCCGACCTCGGGGGCGACCCGTTCGATGCCGTGGCGCGAGAAGATGTTGGCGAGATCCCGGAGCGTCAGGTCGAGCCCGTCGGCCAGCCCCTTTGCCTGCTCGCGAAGGCCGTCGTCCATCAGCGAAAGCGCGCGGTTCAGGTTGTCATAGACCGACAGCATGTCCCGCGCGAGTTTCTGGCCGCCGTAGATCGCGGCCTCGCGGCGGTCCTTTTCGGCGCGTTTGCGGATGTTTTCCAGATCCGCAAGCGAGCGCATCAGACGATCGCGCATTTCGGCGCGCTCGACCTCGAACGCTGCCATGGCGGCGTCAAGCGCCGCGGCGGGATCCAGCTCGGCGGTTTCCGGGGCCTCGACCTGCGATTCGGCCGGGTTTTCTTGTGGCTCTGCCATGTCTTCCTCTTACTCGGAACCCAGATCGGAGAGCATCCGTCCCACGAGCTGGGCTGTATAATCCACAATCGGCACGATGCGCCCGTAGTTCAGCCGGGTGGGGCCAATCACGCCGACCGCGCCGACAATCTTGCTGTCGGCGTTCATATATGGAGAAACCACCAGAGTGGAACCCGTCAGCGAAAAAAGCTTGTTCTCGGCACCGATGAAAATGCGCACTCCGTCGCCGCGTTCGGTAAGGTCCAGCACCTCGGCGATGTCGCGCTTGCGTTCGAGGTCGTCGAACAACTCGCGGATGCGCACCAGCCCGTCCGAATCCGTCTGATCGAGAAGGTTCGCACGCCCCCGGACGATCAGGCGCTCGTGGCGCTCGCCCTCGTTTTCCCAAAGGGCCATGCCGCGTTCGACCAGGTCACCGGCGATCGTGTCGATCTCCTGCCGGCGCTGCGTGATTTCGGTGCGCAGGCGTTGGCGCAGTCCCGACAGGGTCAGGCCGTTGGCGAAAGCGTTGATGAAGTTCACGGCTTCGCGCAGCGAGGACGGCAGCAATCCGGGTGGGGGGGTGAAGACGCGGTTCTCGACCTGGCCGTCGGCAAAGACCAGCACCACAAGCGCGCGATCGTTTGAAATGGGCACGAATTCGATGTGGCGGATCGGTGCCTCGTGCTTTGGCGCAAGGACCAGGCTGGCGCCTTTGGTGATGCCGGACAAGGCATTTCCGACCCGGTCGAGCATCGTGGTGATATCGCGTTCATTGCTGCCGCGGGTCGCTTCGAGCATCTCACGGTCCGCGGCGGTCACGGGATCGACCTCGAGCAAGGCATCGACGAACAGGCGAAGCCCCTGCTGCGTGGGAACACGGCCAGCCGAGACATGCGGCGCCTCGATCAGGCCCATGTATTCCAGATCCTGCATCACGTTGCGAATCGTGGCCGCCGACAGTTTCTCGTGAAAATCACGGGTGATGGTGCGCGAACCGACCGGCGTTCCGCTGTGCAGATAGGATTCGACCACCCGGCGGAATACCTCGCGGGCGCGGTCGTTCAGGTCGTGCAGGGCTTTGGTCTGGTCTGGGGCGGGCATGGGTTCTGGCTCTCGGTCCGTCAATCCGGTTGCATCCGCACCGACTGCCCCTGTAATTGGGAACAAATCGAAACGGGAGCCGGCAATGCGTCCTTCGGGAAGAAAACTAGATGAAATGCGAGCGGTTTCAATCGAAACCGGCGTGATGCGCCATGCTGAGGGCTCGTGCCTGATCAAGGTGGGCAACACGCATGTCCTGTGTTCGGCCACGATCGAGGACCGCACACCGCCGTTTTTGAAGAATACCGGGCTCGGCTGGGTGACGGCGGAATACGGGATGCTGCCGCGGGCCACGAATTCGCGCAACCGGCGCGAGGCTGCGCAGGGAAAGCAGACTGGAAGAACAGTAGAAATTCAAAGACTTATCGGTCGCTCACTCCGCGCCGGGGTTGACCGATCGGCGCTGGGCGAACGGCAGATCACGATCGATTGCGACGTGATCCAGGCTGATGGCGGCACGCGTTGCGCGGCGATCACCGGCGGCTGGGTCGCCTTGCGCCTGGCCGTGGACAGGCTGATGAAGACGGGAACGATCTCGACCGATCCGATCATCGGTCACGTCGCTGCGGTATCTTGCGGGTTCTATGCCGGTCAGGCGGTTCTGGATCTGGATTATGATGAAGACAGCGCCGCCGGTGTGGACGGCAATTTCATCATGTTGGGTGACGGCCGATTGATCGAGGTTCAGATGTCGGGCGAGGGCACGGTGTTTTCTCGTGGAGATCTGGACCGCATGGTGGACCTTGCCGAAGCAGGCGTCGGCTGTCTGGTGGCGGCGCAAAAGGCAGCGTTGTGATGGCGACGCTGGGCGACCGCCTGCTGTTCGCCACCCACAACGAGGGCAAGGTCGAAGAGCTGCGTGCGCTGTTTCAGCCGCTTGGGGTCGGGCTGGTCTCAGCGCGCGAATTGGGTTTGCCCGAACCTGCGGAGACTGAAACCACCTTTGTCGGGAATGCCCGCATCAAGGCCCATGCCGCGGCGCGCGCCTCGGGCTTGCCCGCGCTGGCCGATGACAGCGGCCTTTGCGTGGATGCTTTGGGCGGCGCTCCCGGGGTCTACACGGCGGACTGGGCGGAAGGCCCGGGTGGGAGGGATTTCCTCAGGGCGATGACGCGCACTTACGATGCGCTGCTGGCGAACGGTGCCAAGGAGCCCTGGTCGGCGCGGTTTCGCTGCACGCTGGTCCTGGCCTTTCCCGACGGGCAGGACGAGGTCTACGAGGGTGAGGTGTCGGGTCGGCTCGTCTGGCCCCTCCGCGGTGCTTTGGGGCATGGCTACGACCCGATGTTCATGCCGGATGGCGACACCCGGACCTTTGCGGAAATGGCTCCGGACGAAAAAAACGCCGTTTCGCACCGGGCCCGGGCCCTTGAAGCCCTGATCGCAAAACGTTTCACGTGAAACATCCGGTCGGCGAGGATTGGCGACACGGCGGCTTCGGGCTTTACGTTCACTGGCCCTTTTGCGCGTCGAAATGTCCCTATTGCGATTTCAACAGCCACGTTGCAGTGCGCATCGACCAGGCGGCATGGCGCGACGCCTATATCGCCGAGATCGAGGCTTGGGGTGAGAAGACCCGCGGCCGGGTTCTGGATACCTTGTTCTTTGGCGGGGGGACGCCGTCCCTGATGGAACCGCAAACCGTAGCGGCGGTCGTCGATGCGGCGCGCCGCACCTGGAGCTTCCGAAACAGCATCGAAATCACGTTGGAGGCGAACCCGACCTCGGTAGAAGCGGCGCGGTTTCAGGGCTTTTCAGAGGCCGGGATCAATCGGGTGTCGCTGGGGGTTCAGGCGCTTGACGACGCCGCATTGCGGCTTCTGGGCCGGCAGCACAGCGTCAAAGAAGCCCTCGCCGCACTGGACATCGCCAAGCAGTATTTCGCCCGGACAAGTTTTGATCTGATCTATGCGCGCCAAAACCAGAGCCTTTCGGACTGGCGGCGAGAACTCGTTCTGGCCCTTGCCTTTGAGCCAGAGCATCTGTCGCTCTACCAACTGACCATTGAGGATGGCACCGTCTTTGCCGCGCGGCATCGCGTGGGCAAGCTCCCCGGACTGCCGGCCGAGGACGCCGGCGCCGACATGTTCGATTTGACCCAGGACCTGTGCGACGCGGCCGGCTTGCCTGCCTATGAGGTGTCGAATCATGCCAAGCCGGGCCAGGAATCGCGCCACAACAGCATTTACTGGAACTATGGCGATTACATCGGTGTCGGGCCCGGGGCGCATGGGCGGGTCACGGTCCAGGGGCAAAGGCTGGCGACCGAGAGCGTGAAAGCCCCCGGGGCCTGGCTCGACCTCAGGCGCCGGGGGCTGACAACCCACGCGGCCGCACTGTCCCCGGGTGAACAGGCGAGCGAATATCTGATGATGGCGCTACGGCTTTCTCGAGGGGCAGATCTCGCGCGCTTCGCCGCGCTGGGCGGGACACCCCTTGATCAGAAGGCGCTCGACCCTCTTCTGGAGCTCGGGCTTGTCTGGCAAAACGGGCGCCGGATAGGAGCCACCAAGGCTGGGCGGCCGATCCTTAACGCCATTCTTCGCGCACTTCTTTGAGGCTGTATCACCGCACGGACGACAGCAGTTGGCAAAGCTGGTCGAGCTGATCCAGAGTCTGGTATCGGATGGTGACCTGCCCTTCCCCGCCCGCACGATGGTCGATTACCACGCTCATGCCCAGGTTTGCGGACAAGTCCTCCTCGAGCACCCGGGTGTCGGCATCCTTCTGACGCGAATTGCCTCGCTTTTGCGAAGCAGGGTGGCCGATCCGGCGGGCGAGATCCTCGGTCTCGCGCACGGAAAGTCCCTCGCCCGCGACCTTGAGGGCCAGGGAAACCGGGTCAGGTGCCGTCACGAGCGCGCGCGCATGGCCGGCCGAAATCGTTCCGGCCACCACCATGTTCTGCACATCCTGCGGCAAGGTCAGCAGTCGCAGAAGGTTGGCGATGTGGCTGCGGCTCTTTCCCAGCGCCTCGGCGACCTTCTCTTGCGTGTGGCCGAATCGGTCGATGAGCTGCCTGTAGCCCGCAGCCTCCTCGATCGCGTTCAGACCCTCGCGCTGGATGTTCTCGATGATCGCAACTTCCAGCACTTCCTGGTCGCTGAAGGCGCGGATCAGAACGGGGACCTCGCCCAACCTGGCCAGCTGCGCGGCGCGCCAGCGTCTTTCGCCTGCCACGATTTCGAACTTGCCAGGCTCGGTCGCGACAGGGCGCACAACGAGCGGCTGAACGATGCCCTTCTCGCGAATCGATTGCGAGAGTTCTTCAAGCGCACGCTCATCAAAGGCTCTGCGCGGCTGGTCTGGGTTCGCGCGAATCGCTTCGATCGGTAGATTTTGCAATCCTGCGCGCTGCTGCGGAGCCTCGGAAACGGGGTCGTTGACTCCGGCATCCACGCCGATATCCGCCATAAGTGCCGACAATCCGCGGCCAAGGCCACGGCGCTCGTTCTTGCGCTGGGTCATGTCAGGCCTCCCTGTTGCGATTGCTGTTGTTCTTGAGGAATTCAGCGGCAAAGGCGCGGTAGGCCATCGCACCCTTTGAAAGCGGATCATAGGTCAGCGCCGGAACCGCAAACGAGGGCGCCTCGCTCAACCGGACGTTTCGCGGAATGACGGTTTGGTAGACCAGTTCGCCCAGGGTTTCGCGTGCGTCCCGCTCGACCTGCTGCGAAAGGTTGTTGCGTTGGTCATGCATGGTCAGAAGAACCCCTTCGACCCTGAGCGCGGGGTTGGCGGTCTGGCGAATTTCGCGAATGGTCAGCATGAGCTGCGAAAGGCCTTCAAGTGCGAAGAACTCGCTTTGCAGGGGGATCAGAACGGAATCTGCGGCAACGAGCGCGTTGACCGTAAGCAGGTTCAGGGACGGCGGGCAGTCGATCAGAACGAAATCGAACGCCTTCTCGGCCAGCCCCTTGCTGGCAAGCGCATCCTTCAGCAGATAGCTGCGCTTGTTAACATTGTAGAGCTGCACATCAGAGGACGACAGCTCGGTCGTTGACGGAACGATGCTGACGCCCTCGGTCTGGGTCGCCACGATGACCGAGGTGACATCGGCATCGCCGAGAAGCAGGTCGTAAATGGTCTGGGTTCTTTGTTCGGGAGAAATGCCGAATCCGGTGGACGCGTTGCCCTGAGGGTCCATGTCCATGACGAGAACCCTTCGGCCAACCTCGGCCAGACTGGCCGCGAGATTGATCGCGGTCGTCGTCTTTGCAACACCGCCTTTCTGATTGGCAATGGCAACGATTTTCATCGGTCGGTTTCCATGGGGCGTAGGTTCCTGATGACCAGAACTGCGCTATCGGGATCGACGATGCTGGGAACCGGCTCAAACTCGAATTGCCACGATCTGCGCGCCAATTCAACTTCCTCTCGCCAACTGCGGCCTTTTGGGAACAGACAGACCCCTCCGGACGCGAGATGACGGAACGCGTGGCCCAGCAGCGCGGGAAGTGAGGCCAACGCGCGGGCAGAAACGACGTCCGCGTGGAACGGGGGCAGGCTTTCAATGCGCGAATTGAAGACATCCGCAGACAAGCCAAGCTCGGCCACTTGGAGCTTCAGAAAGGCGCATTTTCTCCTGTCCGATTCGATCAGCGCAAATCTCGGGCTTGGCGAGCGATCTCTGCACAGAATCGCCAGGACCAACGCAGGAAAGCCTCCGCCCGCCCCGATGTCGCACCAGGTCGAAAATCCTGCCGGTGCGGCATCAAGAAGTTGCGCTGAATCCTGAATGTGGCGGCTCCACAACTCACTCTCGGTTCCCCGAGCAATCAGGTTGATCGCTGCGGACCATTTGAGCGTTTCGATTTCCAGGCGCTTGAGCGATTCGAGTGTTTCACGTGAAACATCAAGCCTCGCGTAGCGGCCGAACCCGTCCCCCTCACGCACGAATTGCTCTTTTCTGAGCGTGCAGACGCGCCAACAAGACAACCAATGCGGCCGGTGTAATCCCTTCGATCCTTGAGGCTGCGGCTATGGTCCCGGGTCGCGCCGAAGTCAATTTGGCGCGAACTTCCGTGGACAGGGAAGGCAAAAGCGAAAAATCGAAATCCTTTGGTATTTCAAGACACTCTTCCGCCCGGAGTTTCTTCGCCTCGTTCGTCTGCCGTTCAACATAGGGAGCATAGAAAGCGTCCGTGGCGACCTGGTCCAGGTCAAGACGGGCAACGTCCGTCAGGAGCTGCGCCAAACTGTCCAGAGTTCCGGCCTCAGACTTGAGCAAGGCCGCGACTGTCAGAAAGCTGCGCTTTTGTCCATCTTTTGGTCGGGTCAAAGGAACCGAATCCCAATCGCAGCTCGAAAAGTCCTGAGAATCCAGTCGGCGCGCCAAGGCGTCCAGTCGCTCCATCTTGCGGTGGAACTGGTCGCTGCGCGTCGCATCGATCAAACCGAGTGCCTCGGCCATCGGCGTTAGCCTTTGGTCGGCATTGTCGGCGCGCAAGGACAAACGATATTCGGCCCGGGAGGTGAACATTCGGTATGGTTCCGTCACTCCTTTCGACGTCAGATCATCGATCATCACGCCAATGTAGCTGTCAAATCGGCTCATTGGCAGGGCATCACCAAATCCCGCCGCCGACGCCGCGTTTGCCCCTGCGAGGAGGCCCTGCGCACCCGCTTCCTCATACCCCGTCGTGCCGTTGATCTGGCCGGCCAGAAACACCCCTGGAATTGCCGACAGCTCCAGCTTTCGGGAAAGCGAGCGGGGATCAATATAATCGTATTCTATGGCATAGCCAAAGTGCAGAACGCTCACCTGCTCCAGACCCCGAATCGATCTCAAGAAGACCTCTTGGACGTCCCTGGGAAGCGAGGTCGAAATACCGTTCGGATAGACCGTGAAATCGTTGACGCCCTCGGGCTCCAGAAAGACATTGTGCGAGGCCTTGTCCGCGAAACGTGTCACCTTGTCCTCGACCGAGGGGCAGTAGCGCGGTCCGACGCCAGTGATGTTGCCCGAACGCATCGCAGACAGGTGGAGGCTGTCGCGGATAATTTCGTGGGTTCTTTCGTTGGTTTCCGTGATCCCGCAGGCGATTTGCGGGGCAACCGGGGTCGAATTCAGGAATGACATCATGACAGGGTCTTCGTCACCGTCCTGCCGGCCGATCTGGTCCCAACGGATCGTCCGTCCGTCCAGTCGCGCGGGTGTGCCCGTTTTCAGCCGCCCAACACCGCTGGCCACCTCCCGAAGGCGGTCGCCCAGTCGGTCCGCGGCCGCGGCTCCTCGTCGGCCGGCCGGTAGACGCTCGCTACCCAGATGTATCTCACCGCGCAAAAAGGTTCCCGTGGTCAGAACAACGGCCTTGCCCTGGATGCGCACATCGTTCGCCAGCACCACGCCCGCGACAGCCCCGCCCTCAACCGCAAGATCGACGACCTCTGCCTCGATAACCGTCAGCCCGGCCCGCAAGGACACCTGTTTCTGCACAAATTCCGCATAGCGTTTCCGATCCGCCTGCACCCTGGGCCCTTGAACGGCGGGGCCCCGTGACCGATTCAGCAGCCGGAACTGGATCCCCGCATAATCAGCCGCTAGCCCCATCAAGCCGCCCAATGCATCGATTTCGCGCACCAGATGCCCCTTGCCGATCCCGCCGATCGCAGGATTGCAGGACATCACGCCAAGATCGCCGAATCGAAAGGTGACAAGGGCTGTGCGCGCCCCTCGACGCTCTGCAGCCAGGGCAGCCTCGACACCTGCGTGGCCGCCACCCACCACGATGACATCAAAATGTTTCACGTGAAACGAGCCTCATTTCCCGATGCAGAAAGACGAAAAGATTCGCCCCAGAACATCTTCTACATCCACACGGCCGACAATTCCATCCAGGCATCCAAGCGTTCGGCGCAAGTCCTCGCCGACCAGTTCCCACGTGGCGCCAACGCGCAACATGGCTATGGCGCGCTCCAGAGTCACCCTCGCCCGCTCGATCTGATCGAAATGTCGCTCGCGCGAAAAGACCTGAGACCCTGCCACCCGGCTCGCAAGCTCTCGTTCGATGCGTTGCAACAAATCCGCGATGCCTTCGCCCGTCTTCCCTGAAAGCCCCGGCAAACCCCATAGATCCGCCTTGGACAACAGCACGATGTCGCCGCTTTGCGCTTCCCTGGTCTGCTCTCCCGGCGCAGTCAACAGATGAATGCGCAGATCGGCCGCCCGCGCCCGCGCAATGCCCCGGTCGATGCCCAGCCTCTCGATCTCGTCAGTCGCGTCGCGCAAGCCGGCCGTGTCGATCAGGGTTACGGCATGGCCGCCGATCTCCATCCGAACCTCGATCACGTCCCGGGTCGTGCCCGCGCGGGCCGACGTTATCGCCGCCTCTCTTCCCGCCAAGGCATTGAGAAGTGTAGACTTTCCCGCATTCACGGGCCCGACGATCGCGATCTCGAACCCCTCGCGCACAACCTCGGCTGCGCGTCGCCTGGACAGCTGCTCGACAAACCCCTGCTGGACGCGGACCAGGGGCTCAAGGACGTGCTCGGTCAGATCCTCGGGCAGGTCCTCGTCCGCAAAGTCCAGCGCCGCCTCCAGCATCGCCAGACCTTGCAACAAATCCTCGCGCCAATGGCCGATCATCCGGCCCGCGCTGCCATCCATCACGCGCAAGGCCTGCCGCCTTTGCCCCTCGGTCTCGGCGTCAATGAGATCCGCCAGTCCTTCGACTTCCGTCAAATCCATGCGCCCGGCCAGAAAGGCCCTGCGGGTGAACTCGCCCGCGTCCGCGGCACGGACTCCCTCCAGCGCCAGACAGGCCCGCAGCAGGGCCGAAACGACCGCCACGCTGCCATGAACCTGAAACTCGCACACCGCCTCGCCGGTAAAGCTGTGCCCCTCGGAAAAGACCAGGACCAGGCCGTGATCGATCAATCCGCCCTCGGAATCGCGAAACCGCGCCAGCGTGGCGACCCGCTCTTGCGGAACCCGGCCCGCGATCGTTTCGCAAACCGCAAGCGCCCTCGGCCCCGAGACTCTGACAACCGCAACCCCCGCCCGGCCCCGTGCCGAAGCCAGCGCAACGATCGTATCCATGACAAACCTCCTGTCAGGAGTTCATCGAATCGAAGAATTCCCCATTCGTCTTGGTCTGCTTCAGCTTCGAGATCAGGAACTCGATCGCATCCGTCGTTCCCATCGGGTTCAGGATACGCCGCAACACAAAGGTCTTCTGCAAGTTCGACTTGTCGACCAGCAGCTCTTCCTTTCGCGTGCCGGACTTGAGGATATCCATCGCCGGGAACACACGCTTGTCCGCGACCTTGCGGTCCAGCACGATCTCGCTGTTGCCGGTTCCCTTGAATTCCTCGAAGATCACTTCGTCCATGCGGCTGCCGGTATCGATCAACGCCGTCGCGATGATGGTCAACGAGCCGCCCTCTTCGATGTTGCGCGCCGCGCCAAAGAACCGCTTGGGCCGCTGAAGCGCGTTCGCATCGACACCGCCCGTCAACACCTTGCCGGACGACGGCACCACCGTGTTGAAGGCCCGGCCCAGACGGGTGATCGAGTCCAGCAAAATGACGACATCGCGCTTGTGCTCGACCAGACGCTTGGCCTTTTCGATGACCATCTCCGCCACCGCCACATGCCGCGACGCCGGCTCGTCAAAGGTCGAGGACACGACCTCGCCCTTCACCGACCGCTGCATGTCGGTCACTTCTTCGGGCCGTTCGTCGATCAGCAACACGATCAGATAGCATTCCGGGTGATTGCTCGAGATCGAATGCGCGATGTTCTGCATGAGCACCGTCTTGCCGGTGCGCGGCGGCGCCACGATCAACGCCCGTTGACCCTTGCCCAGTGGTGCCACGATGTCGATGATCCGCGCCGAACGATCCTTGATCGTCGGGTCTTCGATTTCCATCTTCAACCGCTCGTCAGGATAGAGCGGCGTCAGGTTGTCGAAATGCACCTTGTGGCGTGCCCGTTCCGGATCGTCGAAATTGATCCGCGTCACCTTGGTCAGCGCGAAATACTTCTCGTTCTCGCCGGGCGCTACGATCACACCTTCGATCGTGTCGCCGGTGCGCAGGCTGAATTGGCGGATCATCTCGGGCGAGACATAGATGTCATCGGGACCTGGCAGATAGTTCGCCTCGGTCGAACGCAGAAAGCCGAACCCGTCCTGCAACACTTCAAGCACGCCGTCGCCGCCGATCTCCCAACCTTCCTCCGCGCGCTCTTTCAGGATCGAGAACATCATCTCGCCCTTGCGCATCGAGGGCGCGTTCTCGATCTCCAGCTCCTCGGCCATGGACAATAGCGCGGCAGGCGTCTGCGCTTTCAGATCGGACAGGTTCAAGCGGTTCTCGGCCATGATTAGCCCCCTTCGGCGCACCATGGCACCGGTTTTCTCAGCAATGACGATCGGAAGATGCTAACGCCGGACGGCGCCGCTTTGACGCCCCATAGGCCAGTTGAACGCCCAAGTCAATCTGACGCGAATCCGGCGCAACCGGACCCCTTCTCTTCTTTCATAAAGAAAAAAGAATAGAATGATGATGATGTAGATTGGCCCGTGGATAACCCGTGTTCCATGATTACCCCCGAACTTGTTCACAGGACCGACGGACCCTGATCCAACCCTTGGTCATTGAAAAGAAAAGGGAAACATACTGCCCGCGCTGCCGTTCCCCGGCCCGGCCCGGGTTTTCCCCAGGCAGCCCCGGCAGGTTTTCCCGTGTGGATAAACGGCCCCCGTCACTTGACAAAACTTGCCGGGAAACGCGATCTGATCGCAAACCACCGTGACCACCATTGTTTGCCCTGCGCCGCCGCACAGGTTTATCCACATGACTGTCCTCACCCTCGCTTCGGGATCCAGCGTCCGTGCCACGCTTCTGCGCAATGCAGGGGTAGCGATTGACGTGCGTCCGGCGCGCATCGACGAAGAGAACCTGCGCGATTCGCTGCTCGCCGAAGGCGCCACGCCGCACGACCTTGCGGATGCCCTGGCCGAACACAAGGCGCTGAAGATCGCCCCGCAGGCGCCACTCGTCCTGGGCTGCGACCAGATCCTGGAATGCGACGGCCGGATCTATAGCAAACCCTCCTCGCCGCAGGATGCCCTGGCCCAGCTTGCGGACCTGCGCGGCAAGACCCATCGCCTGCACACCGCCGCCGTGCTCTACGCGATGGGCGAACCCGTCTGGCGCCATGTCGCCACACCCCGGCTGACGATGCGCGCCTTTTCCGACGCCTTTCTTCAGTCCTATGTCGCCACCCAATGGGATCAGATCCGCCACTGTGTCGGCTGCTACCAGATCGAGGGCGCGGGCCTGCGCCTGTTCGACCGGATCGAGGGCGACCTGTTCAGCATTCAGGGCCTTCCGCTTCTGGAACTGCTCTCCATCCTCACCTTGCGCAAGGATATCGACGGTTGAGCCAGCAAATCCCCCTCGCGGCGGTCATCGGGTTCCCGGTGGCGCATAGCAGATCGCCCAGGCTGCACGGCCATTGGCTGGCCCGCTACGGGATCGCTGGCCATTACGTTCCGCTGGCCATTGCGCCCCAGGACTTTGCCCAGGCGCTCGCGCAGTTGCCGCGCATGGGTTTCGTCGGTGCGAATGTGACCATCCCGCACAAGGAAACGGCCTTGGCGCTGGCCGATCGCGTGACGCCGCTTGCCGACCGGATCGGTGCCGCCAATACGCTGCTGTTTACGCCCGACGGGATCGAGGCCGACAACACCGACGCCTACGGATTTACCCAGAACATCCGCGAGGGTCTGCCGGGCTGGTCGCCCCGGCGCGTGGCACTGATCGGTGCCGGCGGCGCCAGCCGCGCGGTGATCGTCGCGCTGCAAGACGCCGGTGCGCAGGACATTCTGTTGACCAACCGCAGTCCGGACCGTGCGCTGGATCTGGCGGCTGATTTCGGCCCCGGCGTCACCCCCGTGCCCTGGCGCGACCGGCAGGCGATGCTGGACGGGTGCGACACCCTGGTGAATGCGACGTCGCTGGGCATGACCGGCCAACCCGCGCTGGATCTCGACCTTGGCGCCCTGCCCGTTTCGGCGGTCGTGAACGATCTGGTCTATGCGCCGCTCGAAACCCCGTTGCTGGCCGCGGCGCGCGCGCGCGGGAATCTGGGGATCGATGGTCTGGGGATGTTGCTGCATCAGGCCGCGCCCGGCTTCGAACGCTGGTTCGGCATCCGCCCCACCGTGGACCAGGATCTGCGCAAGGCGGTGCTGGCATGAGCGTCGTTCTGGGTCTGACCGGCTCCATCGGCATGGGCAAATCCACCACCACCGGCTTTTTCCGCGAGGCCGGCGTGCCGGTCTGGGATGCCGATGCCGCCGTGCACCAACTTTATTCCCCGGGCGGTGCGGCGGTGGCCTCGATCGCGCAACTCCACCCTGCGGCCGTCCGAGACCAGGCCATCGACCGCGCGGTCCTGCGCGCGTGGATCGCAACCGACCCCAACGCGCTGAAGCGGATCGAGGCCGTCGTGCACCCGCTCGTCGCCGCCTCGCGCGCCGCGTTCCTCCAGGACAACGCCGATGCGCCGCTGGTTGTCCTGGATGTGCCCTTGCTGTTCGAAACCGGCGGCGATGGCTATTGCGACGAAACCCTGGTCGTCACCGCCCCGCCCGATGTCCAGCGCGCCCGCGTCCTGTCCCGGCCGGGCATGACCGACGCGCATTTGCAGACCATCCTGGCCAAACAGATGCCCGACGCCCAGAAACGCTCCCGCGCCAATCATGTGATCGAGACCCTGAGCCTGGATCAGACCCGCGCCGCCGTGCTCGACCTGATCTTTCGGTTGACCGGAACCCGGCCCCATGCGTGAGATCGTCCTGGACACCGAAACCACCGGGTTCGAACCCGCCGAGGGCCACCGCCTGGTCGAAATCGGCTGCGTCGAGCTGTTCAACCACATGCCGACCGGGCGCACCTATCACCAGTATATCAACCCCGACCGCGACATGCCGGCCGAGGCCTTTGCCGTCCATGGCCTGTCCGAGGATTTTCTGCGCTCCCAGCCCCTGTTCGCCCAGATCGCCGACGCCTTTCTGGATTTCGTGGATGGCGGCACGCTGGTGATCCACAACGCGGCCTTCGACATGAAGTTCCTGAACTGGGAATTGGCGAACGCCCGCAAGCGACAGTTGCCGACCGACCGCGTGGTGGACACGCTGACGATGGCGCGGCGCAAGTTTCCGGGCTCGCCCGCCACGCTGGACGCTCTCTGCCGCAGATTTGGCGTGGACAACTCCAACCGAACCCTGCACGGCGCGCTGCTCGACTCGGAAATCCTGGCCGAGGTCTATCTCGAATTGATCGGCGGCCGTCAGCCCGATTTCGCGCTGGGGGTGCAGCAGCAGAAACAGCGCACCTCGGATGCGACGACGACGGCGTGGCGCCCGCGCCCGCGCCCCACACCGCTGCCCCCGCGCCTGACCGCGACCGAATCCGCCGCGCATGACGCGCTGATCGCCAAGATGGGCGACAAGGCGATCTGGCGCCGCCATGACAACTGACCATGCCCTGGTGATCGGCGCTGGGCCGGCCGGCCTCATGGCGGCCGACCAGCTCTTGCGCGCAGGCGTTCCCACCCTGGTGGTCGAGGCCAAGCCATCGCCCGCCCGCAAATTCCTGATGGCCGGGAAATCGGGGCTGAACCTGACAAAGGACGAACCCCTGTCCGAATTCGTCCCGAACTATGCCGAATCCGGCGATTGGCTGCGCCCCATGCTGGCTGAATTCGGCCCCGCGCAGGTTCAGGCCTGGGCGCGCGCGCTGGGTTGCGATGTGTTTACAGGGACGTCCGGCCGGGTCTTTCCGCGCGCCATGAAGGCCTCGCCGCTGCTGCGCGCCTGGCTGCGCGACCTGGGCGCGCGGGGACTGGATCTGCGCACCCGCTGGCGGTGGACCGGGCTGTCCGAGGGGTTTGTCTTTGACACACCGCAGGGTCCGCAAACCCTGCGCCCGGTCGCAACGGTTCTGGCGCTGGGCGGCGCAAGCTGGGCGCGCCTGGGGTCAGACGGCGCCTGGGCTTCGATCCTCGCCGCTCAGGGGATCCCCCTGGTGCCGTTCCAGCCCGCGAACATGGGCTTCCTGGCCGCCTGGTCGCCCCACATGACGCCCCATTTCGGCGCCCCGCTGAAATCCATCGCCCTGATTGCCGGGGCCCAGCGCGCGCGAGGCGAGGCTGTGATCTCGGCCCGCGGGATCGAGGGGGGCGGCATCTACGCCGTCAGCCGCGCCTTGCGGGACGGCGCGGCGCTGCACATCGACTTGTTTCCCGATATCGATCTGGCGCGGCTGACCGAACGTCTGGCGGCACGACCCAGGGCCGAGTCCGCAACCAACAGCTTGAAAAAGCTGGGTCTTTCCGGCGCACGTTTGGCCCTGGTCCTGGAATGCGCGCGCCCGCTTCCTGCCGATGCGGCCGCGCGCGCCCGGTTGCTCAAATCGCTGCCGATCCCGCTGACCGGCCCCCGCCCGACGGACGAGGCCATCTCGACCGCCGGCGGCATTCCCCGCTCGGCGCTGGACGCGGATCTGATGCTCACGGCCCTGCCCGGGGTCTTTGCCGCCGGCGAAATGCTGGATTGGGAGGCCCCGACCGGCGGCTACCTGCTGACCGCCTGTTTCGCCACGGGCCGCATTGCCGGACAGGCGGCCGCCCGGTTCATAGCGCGATCGCGGTCAGGATGAACCCGTCCGCCCGCGCGAATCGCCCGTCGATCCGATCGCCTGGTCGAAACGGACCGACCGCGCGCTGAAAACGGGCGCTGAATACCGCGTCGCCCAAAGTGACCGCGAACACATCAAAGCCGAACAACTCTCTGCTCAGCGGGTATTGCGCCTTGTAGGCGCATTCCTTGGCGCTGAAGATCACCCGCGCCAACCGCCCGGCGTCGGCCCGCCCGCGCAGCCAATCGCGCTCGGCGGGCAGCAATATGGTGTCCCAGACCTCGGCCGGCAGGTCCTCGTCGTGTTCGAGATCCACACCGACCATCCGATGGGACCGCGACGCCACGGCCAGCGCCCAATACCCCGCGTGGGTGATCGACCCGACCCAGCCCGTGGGCCAGACGGGGGCACGATCGGTCCCCATCGGGATCGGCCGGGCCGCGCCCAGGGCGGCGCGCGCGGCCTTTCTGCCGGTTGCGAATTCGTCCTTTCGGGCCGCAACGGCGCCGGTCATGGCCGCGGCCTCCTGGGGGAACAGATCGGCGGGGCCGATCCGCTCTACCCCCAGGGACAGCCCGGGCAGAACCCGGGCGGCCATGGCGCGCAGGCTCATCCCAGTTTGCTCAACCGCTCGGCCCGCATCGCGCGGCGCCTGGACATCGCGTCCAACCGCCCGCGCGCCGCCTCGGCCTCGGCCTCGACCGGGGCCTCGGCGACGGGTTTGGGACCGGCCGGCTTCAACTTTGCGTCGATGTGAGAGGCCAGCGCCGACAGAACCGGGAAGCGGAAGACGTCGGTGATCGACAGGCCCGGCAGCGCCAGCGCCTCGCGGATCTCGCGGTGCGCCTGCACCGCCAACAGCGAATGCCCGCCCAGCTGGAAGAAGTTGTCGCCCGGCTTCACCTCGGCCACGCCCAGCACATGGCGCCAGATCCCGGCGATCCGCACCATGGTGTCGCCGCCGTTCGCCGCGACCGGCGCCTCGATCACCGCGGGCCGCACCAGCATCGGCGCGGGCAGGGCTTTTCGGTCGATCTTCTTGTTCGGCGTCAACGGGAAGCGATCCAGCCGGACCACATGCGCGGGCACCATATGGGCGGGCAAAGTGCGTGCCAGCGCCGCTTTCAGCGCCGCGGTGTCCGCAGACCCCAGGACATAGGCCACCAGCCGCACGTCGCCGGGCTGATCCTCGCGCGCGATGACCACGCTTTGCGTGACGCCGGGCTGGGCATCCAGCGCGGTCTCGATCTCGCCCAGCTCGATCCGGTAGCCGCGCAGCTTGACCTGATGGTCGGCGCGGCCCAGGAAGTCGATGCCGCCATCGGCCCGCAGACGCACCAGATCGCCGGTGCGGTAGAGCCGCGCGCCCCCGATCTGCACAAAGCGGTCCGCCGTCAGGTCCGCGCGTTGCCAATACCCGCGCGTGACACCCGCGCCGCCGATCCACAATTCCCCCTCGGCGCCGATGGGAACCGGGCGCCGGGCTTCGTCCAGCACGTGCAGGGCGGTGTTGGCGATGGGCGTGCCGATACCCACAACCCCTTCGCCGCCGCGCGACAGGGCGGTGGTGGACCAGATGGTGGTTTCGGTCGGGCCATACATGTTCTGCACGGGCGCACCGGTGATCTGCGCCAGATCCGCCGCCAGCGCACCCGGCAAGGCCTCGCCGCCGATCAGGATCTGTTTCACGCGACTCAGCGCTGCCCGGGCTTCGTCATTGCCCACCAGCATCCGCGCCATCGAGGGCGTGCATTGCAGATGCGTCACGCCGTGGCGCTGGATCTGCGCTGCCAGCGAAAAATCGTCGGGCGCCAGCTGCGCGGGCGCGTTCGAGCGGCGCAACACCTCGGCCAGCGGATAGAGCCCCTCGAGCACCTGCGCGGTCGGGATGCCGTAGTCGATCAGGCAGCCGATCTCGGTCACGCCGATGCGCTTCAGTTGCTCGACCCGGCGCTGGCAGTCCTCGACCGTGCCAAACAGGCCCGAATCCTCGAAATACCGGTTGAAGGCATACTCGAGGATGCCGTCCACCTCGTCCTGGCTGAGCGTGCGCAGGTCGATGTCCATCGGGTTCGACACGCCTTTGGGCTTCTTGAATGCGGGAAAGGCCCAGGCGTATTGCTTGACCAGCCCAGCCGCCGACAAGAGATAGCTTTTCATCGGCCCGCGCGCCGTTTCGCGCGCCAGCTCACGGGTGCGCGCCACATAGGTGTGCAGCATCAGCGTGACGCTGAAGTCCCGCGGATCGTGGCCCGCGGTGCGCAGGGCCTCATGATAGATCCGGATCTTTCCGGCGACCTCGTCGATGGACTGGCCCAAAAGGTGCGTCAGCACGTGCGCACCGATCTCGCCCGCCTCGCGCCAGGTGTCGGGGTTGCCGGCGATGGTCAGCCAAAGCGGCAGTTCCCTTGAGACCGGGCGCGGCAGCGACTGGATCGCGCGGGTTTCGCCGTTGTGGTCGAAATCGACCGCGTCGCCGCGCCACAGGCGGCGGATCTTGTCGATGGTGTCGAACATCGCGGCCTTGTTGTTCGGCACGCTGTTCTCGGGCCTCAGCACGAAGTCCACGGGATGCCAGCCGCTGGCGATTCCCAACCCGGCGCGGCCGTTGGTCAGGTTGTCGATGACGGCCCATTCCTCGGCGATGCGCACGGGATGGTGCAGGGGCGCCACGCAGGACCCGGACCGCACATCGATGTTGCGTGTCACCGCGGCCACCGCGGCGCCGGTCACGGCGGGGTTCGGATAGGGGCCGCCGAACGCATGGAAATGGCGTTCGGGTGTCCAGACGGCCTTGAATCCGTGGGTATCGGCGAATTTCGCGCCCTCCAGCAGCAATTCGTATTTCTGCGGGCCGGGGCCGTCGTCATTTCCCCAGTAGAACAGGCTGAAGTCCATCTTTTGGTCGGACACCGGCATCGACCCGCCCGAGACCATCATCCGGTCCTCGTCCGAGGTCAGCACCAGCTTGAAGCCGCGCGCCAGCGTCCAGAACAGTTCCAGCACCGAGATATCGAAGCTGAGCGAGGTGACGGCCAGCCAGACCCCGGCCGGATCGTGCGGGATGCGGTCATCCATCCCGGCAAAGAAGTTTGCCACGTTGCGGTGTTCGACCATCACGCCCTTGGGCTTGCCGGTCGAGCCCGAGGTATAGATCAGATACGCCAGATCCTGCGGCGCCGCGCCGGTGGCGGGGTTGTCCTCGCTGGCGGCATTCAGCCGTGTGTCGGTGTCCAGCACCAGCAGATCGGCGGCATGGGCGGGCAGGATGTCGATCAGCGCGGATTGCGTGACGATCACGGGCGCGCCCGAATCCGTCAGAAAGTGTTGCAGGCGCTCGGCGGGATAGGCCGGGTCCATCGGCACATAGGCGCCGCCCGCCTTCAGGATACCCAGTGCGCCGATCAACAGATCGGGCGAGCGACGGGCGCACAGCGCGACCGGCGTGTCGGGCCCGATTCCCATCGCTTGCAGCACATGCGCCACCCGGTTCGCCCGCGCGTTCATCTGGGCATAGGTCAGGCTGACGCCTTCGAACACCAGCGCCACGGCGTCAGGCGTGCGGGCGACCTGCGCTTCGAACAGGCGGTTAATGGTCTGGTTGTCAAAGGCGCGCGCGGTGTCGTTCAGCCGATCCAGAATCTGCCGCTCGGGCGCGCTGAGAAGATCGAGCTCGGCGATTGGGCCCTCGGCTTTGGCCAGATGGGCGATGCGGGCGGCGAACAGATCGAGCGTCCCCTCGTCCACGCGCGACAGATCGGCGCACAGGCTCACCCCTTGAGGGCCCGCGACGACGCACAGCGCCGTGCCGTCGATCCGCGTGCCGGTCTCGCTGAGACCCAGCGCCGGAACCGCCAGCGGGGACAGCGCCGGGTCGCGGCCGATCAGGTCGCGCGCATAGGCGGGTTTCGACACGGCTGTGGCGGAAAACGCGGCAACGTCGGCTTCCAGCGCGGCCAGGGTTTCCCCCTGCGGCGTCATCGGCAACCAGCCCGCGATATAGCCGGGGGCGGTGGCCTGCGCGGCCTCTGTCGCGGCGCCACGATAGGCCCAGCCGCCGGGCGCATAGGCGGCGATGATCGCCACCGCACGCTGGGCGGACACACCCGGCAACGCGCGCGTGGCAAGTCCCTGCCCGCCGGATCGGGCCGCCAGATCGGCCGCCGCGAACCCGTTCAGCGCCGCGCGCCAGTATCCATCGCCCGCCGCGATACCGGCCATGGCCGGCGTCAGGCTGTCGGGTGCGGGGGCCAGACCCTCGCCGAGCGGGGCGACATCGTGAACCGGCAAGCCGGCCAGACAGGTCAGCCCCAGCCGCACTGCGCCGTCCGCGCAGGCCACGACCAGCGTGTCACCCGTTTCCAGCACGGTCCCGGGCGTGCCCGACGCATCGACCCGTTTGGCCGAGGCGACGGCGTAAACGCCTTTCGCGGTTTCGATCTTGGGCAGCGCCAGCGGGTTCCAGTAGCCGCCATGATCCAGCGCCCGGACCAGCCGCAGCACCTCGGTGACCGGGCGCGAGAAATCCAGCCGCCCCGCCCTCTGGGGCCGGTCGTCGCGCCGGCACACGCTGCGCTGCGTCAGATCCTGCGCCTGCCCGGGTTCGTCGCGTTCCAGTGCCTCGACCACGGCAGGGAATGTTTCGATCGCGGCGCCATAGCAGCGGGCGTTCAGCGAAAAGGCCGTGTCGTCGGGGCCGATGTCGAACAACCGTTGAGCCAGCACGCGGCCCTCGTCCACGCCGCCCTCGATCCGGTGCCAGGTGATCCCGTGCCGGGCCTCGCCGTTCAGCAGGGCCCAGACCGGCGCATTCAGCCCGGCATAACGCGGCAGCGGCCCGTCGTGAAAGTTCACCGCCCCCTTGCGCGCCCGCGCGATCAGGGCCCCGGGCAGCACCGACAGGTTGGCGATGGACAAGAGCCAGTCGAATTCGGCCGAGATCCGGTCTGCGATCCCCTTGCCGGGCGCGACGACGGGTATGCCTGCGCCCGTGGCCCAGGCGATGACCTCGGCGTTGCGGCTGGCGATCGTGGCGATGTGGTGCCCGCGGCCGGTCAGAACCTTCGCGCATTCGACCAGCAGGGATTCATTCCCGACGAGGACACAAGAAAACGGGGGCATACTAACTCTCCTGGGGTCTGCGCGTTCCCCATTCATGTTTCACAAGATCGCGGAGAAAATATGGCGGCGTATGGGGTTTCTTGCGCTGCACCAGCACCCTGAGACCATACAGCCCCAGCCCCGCCACATGCGCGAGCGTCGCCGCCAGGGCATAGAGCCGCCCGTGGTTCTTTTGAAAATAGTGCCGGCGCGAGGCGAACCAGTAGCCCGGCACGCGGCGCCATTCCTTCATCCCTGTGCTGACCGATCCCAGATGCATCACCCGGCTTTCGACCACATAGACCGTGGGCCAACCCGCCCGCGCGGCGCGCAGGCACAGGTCGGTTTCCTCGAAATACAGAAAGAAGCTCTCGTCGAACAGGCCGACCTGGTCCAGCACCGATCGCCGCATCAGCACGCTGGCCCCGGCCAGCCAGTCCACCGGCGTGGTTTCGGTCGGCAGGTCGGGCGCCACGATGGAATTCTTCAGCAACCGCGAGACCGGGCCGGTCTTTGCCGCGCCCTCGAATTCGCTGGCGATGGTCGGAAAGCGGAACGCGGTGGTGTGCGGCGCGCCGTCGTCGCCGTGGATGTGCGAGCCGGCAAAACCGACTGCGGGGTGGCTGTCCAGATAGGCGACCAGCGTGCGGATCGCGTCGGGGGCGGGAAAGGCATCCGAGTTCAGGATATAGACGTAATCGGGCCGCGCGCCGTCCGGCAGACCCGCACGGATGCCGCAGTTGTTGCCCGCGCCGTAGCCGCCGTTTCGCCCCGATTGCAGCACGCGCACCCGGGGCCAGTCGCGGGTGGCCTCGGCCATCGACTCGTAGGAACCGTCCTGGCTGTCGTTATCGACCAGCGTGATCGCGCCGTCGATCCCCTCCATCGCGACCATGGCGGCGCGGGCCGCTTTCAGCGACATTTCGGCCGTGCGCCAGTTGAGGATCACGCACAGAACGGTGCTCATGCCTCGGCCTCCGCGATCAGCGCGCGCAGTTTGGCGGCCATCACCCGCACGTTGGGTTCCAGAACCATGCTGTCATGGTCGCCCGGAACCTCGTGCACGCTGAGCCTAGGCATCCAGCGCGACCAGTCGTTGTCATCATACACATATTCCTTTGCCCGGCTCACCCATTGTCCGCCAGTCACCTTCCAGTGACGATCCAGAGGCGGCCGGAACAGCGCGACCGGCGCGTCAAAGGGGGTCATGGCCACATGCGGCAGCGCGTCGCGAAAGGCGGCCTCGATGGCGCGGTTGTGGAAA
Source organism: Rhodobacter sp. (assembly GCA_020637515.1). NCBI lineage: Bacteria > Pseudomonadati > Pseudomonadota > Alphaproteobacteria > Rhodobacterales > Rhodobacter > Rhodobacter sp. The sequence goes on from JACKKG010000001.1 coordinate 755,752, forward strand.
CCGCTGTCGCCCTCGCCCGCGGCCTCGTCGGCTCTCGCGGCCTCTTGCGCTTTCCACGCGCGGCGCGAGTCCAGCCATTCCTTCAGATAGCCGGGACCCTTGCGGCGGAACTCGGCCAGCTTGATCGCGGCCTTGTCGGCACGGCTGAGCGTGGGCCGCATGGGCACCGGTGTGTCCAGCAGCGTCAGCAGGCGCACCTCCTCGCCGGCCGCGCGAAGTTGGCGCGCCATTTCCAGCGCCGTCAACCCGCCGCCCGAAAAACCGCCCAGCAGATAGGGCCCGTGGGGCTGCACTTGCCGAACCTCGGCCAGGTAGTCGCGCGCGGCCTCGTCCAGGCGGCGGTGCGGTTCGGCCCCGCCTAGCAGACCCCGCGCCTGAAGCCCGTAGAACGGCCGGTCGGTGCCCAGCAATTGCGCCAGATGCCTGAGGTTCAGCACGTTGCCGAACATCCCGGCAACCAGGAAGAACGGGGTCTTTGGCCCGCCCTCGCCCTCGTGCATGGGCACCAGGAATTCATAGCGGCGTTGCGGCGCGGCCACCGCCGGGGCGCTGCCGGTTTCGGTGATGCCGGCGACCTCGGCCACCCGGGCGGCGACCTTTTCCACGGTCGGCGCCTCGAACAGCAGCGAGATGGGGAAATCCACCGCCCAGGTCTTTTTCACCCGCGCGAACAGCCGCACGGCGATCAGCGAATGCCCGCCCAGGTCGAAAAAGCTGTCCTGAACGCCGACGCCCTGAACGCCCAGCAATTCCTCGAACATCGACACCAGCATCCGTTCGACATCGTTGCGCGGTGCCAGATAGTCGCTGTCCAGATTGGGGCGTTCGAATTTCTGGCCCTCGCTGACAGCCTGTTCCTGCGGTTGCGCCGCTTCCTGGATCAGTTCCGGCAAGGTCAGAGACGAAATCACCACCTGCGACCGCCCGGTCGCCAGCGCCCGCAGAAAACCCTCGGCGCCCTCGGCAGGGGTCAGTCCCTGCGCCAGGTTGCGCGCAAAGCGTTCCTCGCCCGGGGTCAGCGCCCGGTCGGCGGGATTCTGGTCAAAGGCCACCTCGGACGGCAGCAGCGGCGCGGGCGTGCCAAAGCCCCCATCAAGCCGCTTGATGGTGAAGCGCGTGATCTCGGCGCAGACCGTGCCGTCGGGGGTGGCCAGCGTGATGTCGAAACTGGCGAACCCGGGTTCGGCGGGGGCGATGCGAACGTGGCTGACGATCGCGGCCGGCAGCGCGCGATACACGCGGACGCGGCCATAGGACACCGGCACCCACAGGGCGCGGCCCTGATAGCCCGGGATCAACCCCATGGCCCAGCCCGTCGCCAGATCGGTCAACGCGGGGTGCAGCACATAGCCCTGGTCCAGATCGTCGCGGAACGCGGGCGGCAGGGACAGATGCGCCAGCCCTTCGCCCTGCCCATAGGCCTGCCGGTTCAGGACGCGCCAGCGCGGACCAAAGGCCAGGTGCGATTCCTGCCCTGTGGCGATGCCGTGCGCGTCTTCCTGAACGTCGCGGGTGCAGCGCGCCTGGATCGCGGCCACATCCAGCGGCGCGGCCGCGGGAATCGCCCCCATGTTGACGCGCCCCGAGGCGTTCAGCGCGAATCCCTTGCGCCCGCGCAGCGTGACCTCGGACCTGAGCGCGAACTCGTAACCCGCATCAGACCGGCCGAGCGTGACCTCGACCGCGCGGGGTTGATCGACCTCGAGCGCGCGGAAGAATGTCAGATCGGCGATTTCAAAGGGCTCGACCTCGCCCTGGCCGTGCAGCGATTGCGCCGCGATCTCAAGGATGCCGGTGCCGGGAACCAGCGCGCGCCCGTCCTTGGTGCGGTGCTCGTCCAGCAACCACATGTCGGTGGAATAGGTCGCCCGGAACCGGCGGTTCATCTGGGCGTCGAACCCGGCGGTGTCCAGAAGCGGCACCCCGGCGGGCGTTTCCGGCATCGCCGGGCCCTGCCCCATCCGCGCCGCCATCGCCTCGGCCGCCATGCCGACCTCGGCCCAGATGCCCCAGTCGATGGCGGTCACCCGGGTCTTGCCGGTGCGGGCCCTGGCCCAGGCGTTCAGGTATTCGTTGGCGGCGACATAATCGACCTGCCCGGCCGGCGCCGTCAGCGTCGAGGTCGAGGAGAAGACCACGATCCGATCCACCGCGCCATCGGGCAGCAGCGCGTCGAGCACCCGCGTGCCGTGCACCTTGGGCGCAAAGACGCTTTCGACGCTGCCCACCGTTTTCGCCAGCAAGGGCGCGTCGTCGATGGTTCCGGCGGCGTGGATCACCCCGTGAATCCGCCCAAAGCGGGCCTTGGCGGTGTCGAAAGCCGCGCGCATCTCGTCGATGTTGCACACGTCGGCGGCGGCGACCAGAACCTCGGCGCCCAGCGATTCCAGTCTCTCCACCTGCAGAATCCGGCGCATCGCCGGATCGCCCGATTCCTTCAGGGCGGCCCATTGGTCGCGCGGCGGCAGGCCTGCGCGCGAAATCAGCGCGATCCTGGCGCCGCTGCGCCGGATCAACGCCTCGGCCACCGATTGACCGATCCCGCCGAAGCCCCCGGTGATGACCCAGGCGGCACCCCGGGGCAGATCGGGCTCTTGCGTCAGGGGTTGCGGTCGCAGGCGTTGTTCGTAACGTTTGCCCCCGCGCAGGGCGGCAATGGCGTTGCCGGGCGTGGCGAGCAGTTCCTCAAGCAGCGGCTGCACCAGATCGGGATGACCGCCGCGCCGCCGGGTGAGTGGATCGATATCCAGCGTGGACACGCTCAGGCCGGCGATCTCGTGCGGGATCACGCGCGCGGGCCCGGCGATCATCGCCTTTTCCGGCCAGCGCAGACCCTCAGCGCGGACCTGTGCGGCGCCGGCGGTGATGACGGTCAGGTGGATCGGACCGGCCAGCCCCTCGGCCCCGATCGCCTGTCCCAGGAACATCAGCGAATAGAACCCTTGTTCGACATGCGCCTGAAAGGCGTTCGATCCGGCGCGGAACCGTTCCTCGCCCGAGGCCAGCCAGAAATGCGCGATGCGCGTCGGCACCGTGCCGCGATGCACCAGATCCTGGATGAGCTGGTCATAACCCTCGCGCCCGCGTTCCGTGGGCAGGGTATAGGCCGTCTCGGTGCGGCGGCGAAAGGAGTCGCCAGCCTGAACCTCGATCACCTTGTGCCCGGCGGCGCGCAGCCGTGCGAGGACCGGCGCGGCGATGCCGTCCTGGTCCGCGAACACCAGCCAGGTTTCGGCGGGCACCGTGTCGAGGTCGGTGTCGATGTCGAAATCCAGATCCGCCGACCGCGCAACCCAGCCGAGGCGCGTGCCCATGTCGGCCACATCGGCGATCCGCGCCGGCAGGGTGTTGACGATCTCGGCGCTGGGCGCGGCGGGGGCGATGAAATATTCGCGGCGTTCGAACGGATAGGTGGGCAGGGGCACGCGGTTGCGCCGCGCCTCTCCCCAGATCTGCGACCAGTCGAACGTGCCGCCCAGCGCCCAGATCCGCCCCAGCAGACCCATGTGATAGAGATCGTCGGCGATGTCCTCGTCGGGATGGCGCAGCACCGCCAGAACCTGTTGCGGTGGCACCGCGCCATGCATCCGGGTCAGCGAGGACAGCGCCTTGCCCGGGCCGACCTCGATCCAGATGCGATTGGGCGTTTCGGCGAGCGTAGAGACGCAATCCGCGAACATCACGGTGCCGCGCAGGTGTTGCGTCCAGTAGTCGGGGCTGGTCGCCTGTTCGGCGGTCAGGGGTTGGCCCGTGCGGTTCGAGATGATCGGCAAACGCGGCGGCGCCAGCGGGATCGAGGCCAGATAGGCCCGGAACTGCGATAGGATCGGTTCGAGCATCCGCGAATGAGCGGCGATGTCGATGGCGATGCGCTGGGTCTCGACCCCTTCGGCCTGAAGCCGGGCGGCCAGGTCGTCCAGCGCGGCATCGGGGCCGCTGACAACGGTGAGGTCCGGTGCGTTCACGCTGGCCAGGTCCAGGTCGCCAAGATACGGGCCCAGCGCGTCCACCGACAGCGGCACCGACAGCATTCCACCTGCCGGCACGGTATCGAACAGCGAGCCGCGCAGATGCACCAGGCCGATGCAGTCCTCGAAGCTGAGGACACCCGCCAGACAGGCGGCGGTGTTCTCGCCCATGGAATGACCGACCAGCGCGGCGGGCTGCACGCCCCAGGCCATGAGCATCTGCGCCAGCGCGTATTCCGTGATCATGATGAGCGGCAGTTGCACCGAGGGGCGCTTCAACGCCACATCGGCCGCGGCCTCGGCGCCCGGTTCGGGCAACCAGAGGGCGCGCAGGTCATAATCCAGACGGGGTTGCAGGATCTCAAGCCCGCGGTCCATCCATTCGGCAAAGACCGGTTCGGTTTCGTAGAGATCGCGCGCCATGCCCGCGTATTGCGCGCCGCCGCCGGGGAACAGGAACACCACGTCGGGGTTGTCCAGCGCGGTATGGGAAAAGACCCGGCGCGGATTGTCGCTGTCCAGCAGCGCGGCGGCCTCGGCAGGGCTTTCGGCCACCACCACGCGGCGCTTGTCAAAGGCGCGGCGGCCCTTGTGCAGGGTCCAGGCGACATCGGCCAGATCGGTGCCGGGCGCATCGCGCAGATGCTGCGCAAGGGTCTTTGCTTGCTGATCCAGCGCGCCCCGCGTCCGGGCCGACAGCGTGAGCAACTGGAACGGCCAGTCGCTGGCTTCCGATGCGGCGCGCGCCGGCGCCTCTTGCAAGATGACATGCGCGTTGGTGCCGCCCACGCCCAGCGAATTGACGCCCGCCCGTCGCGGATGGCCGCGGCTTTCCCAGGGGGTCAGCGCCGCGTTCACGGCAAAGGGCGAGGATTCGAAATCGATCGTCGGGTTCGGGGCCTCGAACCCCAGCGAGGGGGGCATTTCCCGATGGTGCAGCGCCAGCGCAACCTTGATGAGGCTGGCCACCCCGGCGGCGGTGTCGAGATGGCCGATATTCGTCTTGACCGACCCGATGCGGCAGAACTGCGTGGCGTCGGTGGTTTCGCGAAACGCCTCGGTCATGGCGGCAACCTCGATCGGATCGCCCAGATAGGTGCCGGTGCCATGGCATTCGATGTAATCCACCGTCTCGGCGGGGACGTCGGCCACGGCCTGCGCCTCGGCGACGCAGCGCGCCTGCCCCTCGACCGAGGGGGCGAGGTAGCCGGCCTTTTGCGCGCCGTCGTTGTTGATGGCGCTGCCCTTGACCACCGCCCAGATGTGATCGCCGTCCGCCACGGCATCACCGAGACGTTTCAACACCACGCAGCCCGCGCCCGAGCCGAACACCGTGCCCTGCGCGCGATGGTCGAAGGCGTGGCATTCACCGTCGGGGCTGAGGATCTCGTTCTCCTTGTAGAGATACCCGCGCCCCTGCGGCAGTTCGATGGTCACCCCGCCGGCCAGCGCCATGTCGCATTCGCCCGACAACAGCGCCTGCGCCGCGTAATGCAACGCCACCAACGAGGTCGAGCACGCGGTCTGCACGTTCACCGAAGGGCCGCGCAGGTCGAAGATATGGCTGACCCGAGTGGACAGGAAATCCTTGTCATTGCCGGTATGGCGCAGCAGGAACATGCCCACGTCGCGCACCAGATCGCGGTTCGAACACAGGTTGAAATAGAAATAGCTGCCCATGCCGCAGCCGGCATAGACGCCGATGGTGCCGCCGAACCCCTCGGGCGTGTGGCCGGCGTTTTCCAGGGCCTCCCAGGCGACCTCAAGGAATTGGCGGTGCTGGGGGTCCAGGATCGCGGCTTCCTTGGGGGAAAAGCCGAAGAATTCGGCGTCGAAGTCGGCGAACCGGTCCAGCGGGGCGGCAAAAGGCACGTAATTGGCCTGCCGCATCAGGGCGGGGTCTTCGCCGGCCGCGATCAGCTCGTCCTCGGACAGGCGGCGGATTGCCCGCAGCCCGTTCCGCAGATTGTGCCAATAGGCCCCGATCGACGCCGCGCCTGGCAGATGCGCGGCCATGCCGACAATGGCGAGATCGGTTTCGGACGGGGCGGTTTCGGTGGCGGAGGACATAGGCAACCCTGCAAGAACGACATTCAAAGCCGAGACAATCGCGGTTTCTGGGCGAGAGTAGCCCGATATTCGGGCCGAAAGGTGGCGCCCCTCACATCAGCGTTCGCGGACCGCCCGGGGGTGGCGCGTGCTGACCCAGAACCACACCGGAATGCGCCCGGCGCAAACGGGCCTCCCGCGAGGCCAGCGTTTGCATGCGCATCGACTCGGCGTAGCCCAGCAGCGCACCGGCGATCAACCAGGTGAACGGGATCAGTGTGGCGTTCGGCAGCAGGTCCAGCATGTTAACCGCCAGCACCAGCACCAGCGCGGACACCGATACCGGAACCGGTTGCGCGCCGGGGCGCCGGGCCTCGAGCCAGATCAGGAACACGGGCAGCGCCAGCAGGCCGAACATCGCGATGTAGCCCAACCAGCCATAATTGCCGATGACGATGATCCACTGCCCATCGACGACCGTCAGACTTTCGCCGGTGGCCGGATCATAGACCATGAACCGGCCCCAACCCCCCCAGCCGAACAGCGGCTTGTCGGCGACGTGGTTCAGGATCAGGTCCTCGTTGTTGAACCGGTATTCCAGCGACTGGGCGCGCTCCTCGCTGATCTGCTGGACATGCTGAATGATCGCATCGGTCGGGATCACGCCAGAGCCGCGCAGCATCGGATAGGCGATCACCAGCGACACCAGCACCACGCCGATCAGCAGATGCAACCGCGGGCGCAGGATCATCACGGCCGGGACAAAGATCAGCGTATACAGCAGCGGACCCATCGATTTTGTCAGCACGACCAGAAAAAAGCCGAAGCCGACCACCAGCAACCGTTTGCCCGACTGGGCGGCGGCGGCGCTGCGCGCCCGTGCGGCGGCGGCCATCGCCACCATGAAGGCAAAGAAGGCCACCCAAAGCCCGTGCGGCATGAACACAAAGGGCCGGAACCCGCCTTGCCGGATCGCCTGCGCGAAATCGTGCTGAAAGAACCCGTAGAGCCGGGTGTGCAGTTGCGGGCTGAAGCGCACTTCCCACAGCATCAGGGGCGCATACATCGCCCCGGCGATGACCAGCGCCAACAGGATCTCGTGGATCGCCTTTTCGGTGCTCAATGCCTCGCGCGCCAGAAAGAATGGCAGCATCAGGAACACCTGCTGCACCAGGGCCGAGGCCGAATCGTAGATCCTGAGCCCGGGCAACCCCGGCACCTCCAGCGCGTTGTGGTCGATCAGCCGCATCGTGCCGAAATGATCCACGCCGAACGAGATCGGCTCCAGGTTGGTCAGCACCGTGATCGCGGGGCTGACGATGAACAACCCCAGCAGCAGCCGCCCGGCCCATCCCTTCGGGAACAGGCCCGGCATTCGGTGCCACATCGACCAGCAGACGAAAAAGGCCGTCAGGTTGGGAATGCTTTCCTTGTTCAGCGGCGGCACCAGGGGAAAGTTGAAGGCGCTGAGCTGCGGCAGGAACATGTAGCCGCCCAGGATCGACCAGATCAGCGCGCGCTCCAGCGACATCTTGCGGAACATGACGACGATCACGATCGGCCAGCCCAGCAGGGCCAGCATCGCGTTGGTGTTGCCGATCTCTAGCATGTCCGCGTGCCCCCCGGGCCCCGCGGATGGGATTTCGGTGTCATCGCTCGATCCGTTCGCCTCGCGGGCCCTCTGCCGGGGCTTTCGCAGTCACGTCAGGGTAACTATACCTGTGCATCATGGCCCTGTCTGCCCCAAGCGGACAGTCTGCGGGCCAATTGCGTCCAGAGTATGAGGGTTTCGTGGAGTTTTCCTTTCCGCCGCACGCGATCCGGGTGAACATGCCCGACACCGCCACCCTGCTGGCCGAGGTTCGCCGCCGGTTCCGCGAGCACGAGGGGTTCGCGCTGGCGACCATCAATCTGGACCACCTGGTGAAACTGGCCCGCGATCCGGATTTCCGCGCCGTCTATGCCGCGCAGGACCTGGTCTGCGCGGATGGCAATCCGATCGTCTGGCTGTCGAAACTGGCCAGGAAACCCGTGACGCTGGTGCCCGGGTCGGACGCAGTGCTGCCCCTCGCCGGCCTCGCGGCGCGCGAGGGCGTGACCGTGGCGCTGATGGGATCGACCGAAGAGGCCCTCTCGGCCGCCGCCGCCGCGCTCGAGGACCGCGTGCCGGGCCTCAGCGTCAGCCTGTGCATCGCACCCCCCATGGGCTTCGACCCCACCGGGGACGAGGCCCGCTCGATCCTGAATCGGCTCTCGGCCTCGGGCGCGGGACTGACCTTCATCGCACTGGGGGCGCCAAAGCAGGAGAGCTTTGCCGCCTTTGGCCGCACCGTCGCGCCGCAAATGGGGTTCGCCTCGATCGGCGCCGGGCTGGACTTCCTGGCCGGGCGACAGAAACGCGCGCCGAAATGGGTGCGCGCGATTGCCATGGAATGGGCTTGGCGAATGCTGTCGAACCCGCGCCGCCTGGCAAAGCGGTATGCAGAATGCGCGCTGATCCTGCCGGGCGAAGCCGCCCGCGCGTGGCGCCAGCGGTAAGCGGGGCAGGGGGCCAGCCCCCTCTTTGCTGCGCAAATTCACCCCCGGGATATTTCCGGCACAAAGAGGGCGCCTTAACCCTTCGTTAACCCCGCCCTTCTTTGTGCGACAAATATCCTCGGGGGTATCCAAAGGGGGTGGAAAACCCCCTTTGGGCGGGGGGTTCGGGGGGCGGCAGCCCCCCGACGCTACTTGTATTCGATCAACGTGGCCCGGGCGCCGCTGAACCGGCGAATGTGAAACCGCAACGCGCCGACTGCTTCGGGAAATTTGCCCAGCGTGTTGAAAAAGGCACCGGACCAGCCCAGACGGCGGTGCAGGCGGACCACCTGCAGCGGATAGACCAGCAGCACCAGCAGCGCCGCCGGATGCCATAGCGACCCCAGCAGCGCCACCAGCGGGATCGCCACGCCCCAGACCCAGATGCGGTTTGCCTCGGCTTGCCAATGAGGGGCTTGGGGGGTGTGAAAACGGGTCGCGCCTTCGGTAAAGGCATAGCCTGCGCGCTCGGTCCGTTTCCACCATTGGGAAAAGCGGGTGATACCGGCGTCGTGCCAGGTCATCTCGGCCTCGATACGCCAGACCGTCCAGCCCTGCGCCCGCAGCCTCAGGCACAGTTCGGGCTCTTCCCCCGCGATCAGGTCGTCGCGGAAGCCGCGCACCGCCGTCACCGCCTGATAGCGCATCAGCGCGTCGCCGCCGCAGGCCCGGGATTCGCCAACCGGGGTGTTCCATTCCGCGTCGATCAGGGTGTTGTAGACACTGTTTTCCGGATATTGTTCGCGCCGCCGGCCACAGACCACCGCAGCGCGCAGGTTTTCGGCCAGAAAGGCCATGGCGCGGGGCATCCAGCCCTCGCGCAGGATACAGTCGCCGTCGATGAACTGCACGAAATCCGGGGGCGCCGATCGCAGCGCCTTCAGCCCGGCGTTGCGGGCCCGGGCCGCGGTAAAGGGCTGTGTCATGTCCAGCTCGATCACCTCGGCTCCGGCCTCTCGCGCGGCTTGCTGGCTGCCGTCGGTCGAACCAGAGTCGACATAGACCACATGGCGCACCTGCCCCGCGAGCGACGCCAGGCACGCGACCAGCCGCGCGCCTTCGTTGCGCCCGATCACCACGGCATCGACAACTGGCTTCGGCTTTGCCTTTGGCATGTCCCGCCTCTCCACCCGTTTGGGATAGGGCAGCGCGCGGGCCGGTGTCCAGAGCGCCAATCCCTCTGGGCAAGAGCGCGCGAATGTGTTGCATTCCTGCCTGTGTCACATGAGGAGACCCGTCATGCCCCGCGCCCAGATCGTCGGTTGGAGTCATTCGCATTTCGGCAAGGCCGACGAACCGGATACCGAAAGCCTGATCGCGGCGATCCTGGCGCCGGCGCTGGAGCACGCGGGCGTCCCGGCCGAGGACGTGGACGGCATCTTTGTCGGCGTCTTCAACGGGGGCTTCAGCCGGCAGGATTTCCAGGGGGCGCTGGTCGCGCTGGCCGACGACCGGCTGCGCCATACCCCCGCGATCCGTTACGAGAACGCCTGCGCCACCGGGTCGGCCGCGCTTTACGGGGCGATGGATTTCATCGAATCGGGCCGGGGCCGCATCGCGCTGGTGGTTGGTGCCGAAAAGATGACCGCGACCCCCACCGCGCAGGTCGGCGACATCCTGCTGGGCGCCTCGTATGTCAAGGAAGAGGCCGAGGTGCAGGGCGGGTTCGCCGGGCTCTTTGGCCAGATCGCCGGCCGCTATTTCCAGCGGTATGGCGATCAGTCCGATGCGCTGGCAATGATCGCGGCCAAGAACCACGCCAACGGGATGGCCAATCCTTATGCCCACATGCGCAAGGATTTCGGCTTTGCCTTTTGCAACACCCCGTCTGACAAGAACCCCCATGTCGCGGGCCCTCTCAGGCGCACCGACTGCTCGCTGGTGTCCGATGGCGCGGCGATTCTGGTGCTGGCGGACGAGGACACCGCGCGCGATCTGAAACGCGCGATCGCCTTTCGCGCGCGGGTTCAGGCCAATGATTTCCTGCCGATGTCAAAACGCGACGTGCTGGAATTCGCCGGTGCGCGCAAGGCCTGGTCGGGCGCCCTGGACGCCGCGGGCCTGACGCTGGACGATCTGTCCCTTGTGGAAACGCATGACTGCTTCACCGTCGCCGAGATGCTGGAATACGAGGCCATGGGCCTGGCCGAGCGCGGGCAGGGCCACCGGGTCATCCGCGAGGGCATCACGGCAAAGGACGGCAGGTTGCCCGTGAACCCCTCGGGCGGGTTGAAGTCCAAGGGGCATCCGATCGGCGCCACCGGCGTGTCGATGCATGTCATGGCAGCGATGCAACTGGCGGGCGAGGCCGGCGACATGGCGGTGCCCGACGCGCGGGTCGCGGGCGTGTTCAACATGGGCGGCGTCGCGGTGGCGAACTACTGTTCCATCCTGGAGCGCGTGAAATGAGGGCGGATCTGTCCGGTGGAATTCAACCGGTCAGCACGCGGGTGATGAACCTGTCGCATTTCCTGACCGACATCGCCCGCCGCCACCCCGATGCGCCGGGCTTTGTCTGGGGCGAGCGCACCTGGAGCTGGGCCCAGATGGAAGCCCGCGCCGCCGCCTTTGCCGAGGTGCTGATCCAGCGGTTCGGCGCGCGCAAGGGCGACCGCATCCTGGTGCAGTCGGCCAACAACAACCAGATGTTCGAAGCGATGTTCGGCTGCTGGCGCGCGGGGTGCGTCTGGGTGCCCGCCAACTTTCGCCAGACGCCCGAGGACGTGGCCTTTCTCGCCCAGTCGTCGCAGGCCCGCGGGATGCTGGTCGGGGCCGAGTTCGCGGCCCACGCCGCCGCCTGCGCGCCCAGCCTCGATTTCACCATCGCCATCGGCGCGGCGGATTTCGCCCCGGATTACGAGGGCCTGATCGCCCCGTATCTGGGCCAGGCGCGCCCCGCCGTGGCGGTGCAGCGCGACGATCCCTGCTGGTTCTTCTTCACCTCGGGCACCACGGGCCGGCCCAAGGCGGCGGTTCTGACCCATGGGCAGATGGGCTTTGTCGTGACCAACCATCTGTGCGACCTGATGCCCGGCACCGGTGCGGACTGGGGCGGGCACGATGCCTCGCTGGTGGTGGCGCCGCTCAGCCATGGCGCGGGGATTCACCAACTGGCGCAGGTCGCGCATGGCGTGGCGTCGATCCTGCCCACCGGTGCCAAACTGGACCCGGCCGAGGTCTGGTCGCTGGTCGAACGCCACCGTGTCACCAACATGTTCACCGTGCCGACCATCGTGAAGCTGCTGGTCGAACACCCGGCGGTCGATGCGCACGACCATTCGAGCCTGCGCTATGTGATCTATGCCGGTGCGCCGATGTATCGCGCGGACCAGATCACCGCGCTGGAAAAGCTTGGCCCGGTGCTGGTGCAGTATTTCGGCCTGGGCGAGGTAACGGGCAACATCACCGTCCTGCCCCCCGTCCATCACGGTGCGGGCGACATGAAGCTGGGCACCTGCGGCTTTGCGCGCACCGGGATGCAAGTCACGGTCCAGCGTGACGACGGCAGCGAATGCGCGCCCCTGGAAACCGGCGAAATCTGCGCCACCGGCCCCGCCGTCTTTGCCGGCTACTACAACAACCCCGAGGCCAACGCGAAAAGCTTTCGCGACGGCTGGTTCCGCACCGGCGATCTGGGCCACATGGACGAACAAGGGTTCGTCTATCTGACCGGGCGCGCGTCGGACATGTATATCTCGGGCGGGTCGAACATCTACCCGCGCGAGATCGAGGAAAAGATCCTGCTGCACCCCGCCATTTCCGAGGTCGCCGTCCTGGGCGTGCCGAACCGCAAATGGGGTGAGGTCGGGCTGGCCGTTTGCGTGCCCAACGCCGCGGTTTCGGGCGATGATCTGCTGGCCTGGATGGCCGACAAGGTGGCGCGCTACAAGCTGCCGCATCACGTCGTGTTCTGGGACGAGATGCCGAAATCGGCCTATGGCAAGATCACAAAGAAGATGATCCGCGAGGCGCTGGAGGCACGCGGTCAGGTGCCGCCCGAATGATCGCGACGCTTTCGCATCCGGGCCCGGCATCCGCGAGGCGCTGGGCCGCCGCGCCTTGCCACGCCCAGCCGATCGAGGTCACGCTGCCGGTGGCCGACACGCTGGCGCAATCCGCCGCGCTGGCCCTGGCGGGATTCGACGGCGGCTGGATCGAGATTCGTGACGAGACCCTTGCCAACCTGGACTTTGTCATACCGGGCCCCGATCCGACCGGCGCGCACGCAGCCTGGTATGCCGGGCCGCACCGGATGGGCGCGGGGCGGATCGATCACCTGGGGATGCATGTGGGGCTGAAGGACGGCGCCCCCTGGATCCACGGGCACGGCGCGTTTGACGCGCCCGGCTGGCGGGGGCCGGGGTTCGGGCACATCCTGCCCCATGAAAGCCGCCTCGCCCGGCCGATCCGCGCGCGGGGGTGGGGCATCCGGGGCGCGCGCCTGGCCGTCGCCGCCGACCCCGAGACGCATTTCCCGCTGTTCCAGCCGGCCGATCTGGGCGGTGGCGGGGGTGCCGCGTTGATCACCACGCGGCCCAATCAGGATATGGGCGCCGCCATCGCGGCGGCCGCGGCCGCGGTCGGGATCACCCGGGGGCGCATCCTGGGACTGGGATCGCTGGTGCATCCCAGGTTGCAAGGTCAGGCGCCGATCGACAGCTACGCCACCGAAATCCTGCTGACGCAGGGCTTTTTGGACAAGGGCCTCGCCCGGATCGAGGCCGAGGTGGTGACGCTGGACGCGACGCTGCACAAGGGATGGCTGACCCCGGGCGAAAACGGCGTCTGCATCACCGCCGAGGTTCTGGTGCTGGCGTCCTAGCCGCGCGGGTCAGAACCCCGGCAGCACCTGCGCGCCGTGCTCATGCAGGTAGATCCGCAGCCAGGGGGTAAAGGCCTCGGGGCGTTGTTCGATCTCGCGGTGCAGATCGGCCGCGGTGATCCAGCGGTGATCCATCACTTCCTCAGGGTTTTCGACGACGGTGGGCGGGGTGTCGCAGCGCGCCAGGAACAGGTCCACCACCTCGTGTTCGATCATCCCCGCGCCGACCGCCGCACGGTATTCGACCACGCCGCGATGTTCCAGCGCCAGGTCGGAAAGGCCCAGTTCCTCGAACAGGCGGCGGGCGGCGCAGACGGCGGGGTCTTCGGCCCACAGGGGATGGGTGCAGCAGGTGTTCGCCCAAAGCCCCGGCGTGTGATACTTGCCCAGCGCGCGGCGCTGGATCAGCAGCCGGTCGCCGGCCACGACAAAGACCGACACCGCCGGATGCCGCAGCCCCTGCGCGTGCACGGCAATCTTGTCCATCGGTTGCAAGCGGCCGTCGATCCAGACGGGAATCTGCTGGTTCATTCTGACACCGATCCTTTTGCGCCTTTTGCCCCGGATCGGCGGGCAGCGAAAGGGTCAGATCAGCCCCATCGCCAGCGCAACCGCCAGCGCCGCCGCGATCAGCACCAAACCGCCGAAGGCCCAGATCATCTGCCGGCGGCGTTTCTCGCGCCGGGGCATGGCGAACGGGATCGACACCACCGGACGCAGGTTCAGATCGCGTTCCATCCGTTGCGCCGTGCGCATTACCGGGTGCAGCCATTCCAGGGCATAGGCCAGCATCCCGCCCAGCCCCAGCCCGGCGATCACGCCCAGCAGTGCGACCTTCTTGCGGCTGGTCGAGATCGGATACAGCGGCACCAGCGCGTGTTCGAGCAGTTCGAACCGTTCCGATTGCTGGTCGTCCTCGATCCGGGCGCCCAACTCGGCCTCGCGGCGGCGGTCGGCGGCGGCGGTAAGCTGGGTCTGCAATTGCTCCATCTGGCGTTCCATCGCCTGGACCTGTTGCTGATAGCCGGGCGCGCGGGTCAACAGGCCCTGGATCTCGGCGATGCGCGCGTTCAGCACGTTCGCCTGGTTCGTCAATTGGTCGATATCGTCGGTCAACTGCGCGATCCGGCGCTGCGTCACCGCCCGCCGCGAGGCGCTGTCTTGCGTCGCCAGTTCGTTCTGCGCCGCGGAAATGCGGGTTTGCAGCTCCATCAGGGATTCGGTCAGCCGGCCTTGCTCCTCGCGCCGTGCGGTCACGGCGTCAGGCATGTAGGCCTCATTCGTGGAGCGGTAGCTGGCGATATCGTCCTCGAGCGCGGTGATCGCGGCCTGAAGGCGATTCTCCTCCGAGCGGAAGAATTCCAGCGCCTGCTGCGCGTTCGACTGGCGCGCATCGACGCTTTGCTGCACCAATTCGTTCGCCAGTTCGTTGGCGATCGCGGCGGCGGTTTCCGGGTTCCGGTCCGAGGCCGAGACGATCAGCGCCGACAGCGAGCCGTCGCGGGTAAAGCCCTGCTGCGCGGCCGCGACCGAGGTGATGCTGAACGACTGCCGCATCCGGGCAACCTGTTCGACCGGGCTGAGCGGCGCACCGTCGAACAGGTTGTAGCGCTGGGCGAGATCCAGCAACGCCTCGCGCGACATCAGGCGCTGTTCGATCACCTGCACGCGGCGGGTCACGTCGGGTGTGGTCGCCCCGGCGCCCCCGCCATCCTCGGCGACGGCAATCACGGGGTTGATGACCTGGATCACCGCGCTGGCGCTGTAGACGCGCGGCGTGCGCACGGCCATGAGGAGCCCGCCCACCGTGCCCAGCAGCAGGATCAGCGCCATCAGTTTCCAGCGGCGGCGCAGAAAGCTGAACACCTCGTGAAGGTTCTGGATCGGTCCCATGGGCGCCCCCGTTCAGCGCCGCCGCGTGGACCGGCGCGAATCGCGGTCCTCGGACTTGTTCAGGACGATGCCCAGCAGGGGAAGCTGCCCCTCAAGGATCCGCTCGCATTCCAGGATGTCGCGCGCGGTGCTGTTCAGACCATCGGCCACCAGCAGGACCGCGTCCAGTTGCGGCATCAGCGCCATCATCACGGCGTCATCCAGAAGCGGCGGCAGATCGAGGATCACGACATCGGGCGCGGCGACTTCCATCAAGGCGCGCCAACGCAGGATCGTGTCGGGCGAATAGAGACGTTCGTCCGCGGCGGGCACCGGATGGTCGTTCAGCGCCAGCGCCATCGAATCGCCCACGCGCACCAGTTGCGACAGCGGATCGCGCGTGCCGCCCAGCACATCGTCCAGCGAACCGGGCGCGCTGAGCCCCAGCATGTCTGCCAGGCCCGGATCGGCAAGATCGCCATCCAGCAGCAGAACCCGCTGGGTTTCCAGCCGGGCGATGCTGACGGCCAGCCCGGCGGCGACAAAGCTGCGCCCCGCCCCGCGCCGGGCCGAGGTCACGCCGATCCGTCGCCAGCCCTTGTCCGCGGTCACCCTCAGCAATTGCGTGCGCAACTGGTCCATCGCCGTGCCGCCGACGCTGCCGCGGGCAAAGGACGGCGCACTGCCCTTTGCCGACAGGCGATCGGGGGCACTCAGGACTTGCGGGATCTCGGCCCAGACGGAATCGGCGGCGCCCCGCCGGTGGCTGCGCGGCAGGCCGGTGCGCGCGTTGGTGACGCGCCCTTGCAGCATCGGCGCATGGGCGATGGGGCGCGTGGGCGGCGGGGTGTCCTCGTCGCCATCGCGAGGAACCTTCCAGCCCAGTCGTTGTTCCAGAATGCGCGTGTTGATCATGGAAACCCCTCATGGTGGCCCCCGGGGGCCACCCTCGATGCCGACAGTCTTAACAGGGGATGACCGGAAAGCCTGTCACAAATAGGGCAGAACAAAGGTGTTTGCCGCCCTAGAGGTCAAAGACCCGCGCCAGGACATCGCCATGCAGCGCCAGCACCAGACCCAGCAGCGCCAGCGCGATTGCCGCCATCACCCCGTCATGCAACGGGTCCCAGGCGCCATATTTGCGCGCCAGCCGCACCTGAAGCGGATAGGACAGCAGCGCGGTCGTGGCCATCGACAGTGGCGCGCCAGGAATTCCGATCTGCGGCACCAGCGTGATGAGCAGCGTCACCAGAACCACCGCGCGTGTGGCGTTCAGCGTGAAAAAGCCACGCGAATCGCCCGAGGCCAGCGCCACCTGATCATAGGTCAGGAACAGCATCTGCGGCAGCAGCGCCATCGCCACCAGCGTCGTCACCGCCCCCGAGGCCGCATAGCGCGGGTCATAGAGCCACGCGACGATATAGATGCCGGCCAGCGCCAGCGGGGTCACCCCGGCCACCAACATGCCCGACAGCATGAAACGGATGCGGCGCAGGCGGCCGAAATTCTCGGCAGATTCCGATGGCGGGCTGGCGCGGTAGATCGGGATCATCAGCCGCTGAACCAGCAACTGGCCCAGCATCAGCGGAAATCCGGCCAGGAAATAGCCGATATTGTAAAGGCCCAGTTGCTCCAGCGACAGGTAATGCCCCAGGATCAACTTGTCGCTTTGCAGCACCAGAAAGCCGGCGACCGTGCTGAAAAAGATCCAGCGGCCGTAATGAATCAGCTCATGCGCCGAATCGCTGTCCAGGTGCCAGCGGTTCGAGATCCCCGGCAGCATGACCCAGGCCAGGCCGGCGCGTGCAGCCGCGGCAACCAGGTTGCCGGCGACCAGCGCCCAGATCGATTGCGTGACCCAGGCGAGCAGCAGCATGACGATCACGCTGATGACCTGCGCGCTGATTTCCAGGATCGTCACTCGGCCCAGCGCCATGTGACGCGAGGCGGTCTCGGCCCGCGTGGGTTCCAGCGACAGGATCAGCAGGCTGGTCGCGGCGACGGGCACCATCTGGAACAGCAGCGGCTCATGGTAGAACCAGGCCATCGGCCAGGCCAACGCGCAGGCGATGGCGAAGAGCATCACCGCGCGGATCATGTTCAGCGTCCAGGCGGTGTTCAGGAAATCGGGGTCGTCGCCCCGTTTGGACGACTGGATCGCGGGCTGGATGCCCAGGTCCGACAGCATCGTCAGGCCGACCAGCAGGACCGTGACCAGGGCCATGGTGCCGAACGCCTCGGGGAACAGCAGCCGCGCCAGGATCAGGTTCGAACCGAAGCGGATCGCCTGTTGCGCGCCGAACCCGGCGATGGTGAACATCGACGAGCGCATGATGCGGGCGGTCAGTCCGGTTCCCTGAGGCTTGGCTTGTGCGGTCACGGCAACATCGGTCAAAACGGGTTACTCCGGTTGCGGGAATCGCCTGTCGGGTCAGACTGGCTCGGATACCGGCAGATCTGCATGGTAAATACGGCACCAGTGTGGCGACGCAAGCGCCTTGCCAATGTCATGCCGGCTTCTTGAATTCGCCCGATTTCGCCCTTAGCGCGAGTATTCATCGAAATGACAGGTGCCCGCGTGAAGATCGGCTACATACTGAACACCTACCCCGCGCCTTCGCACAGCTTCATCCGGCGCGAGATTCGCGCGCTTGAGCGGCGGGGCATCGGGGTAGAGCGTCTGGCGATGCGCCCCTTCGACGGCGAGCTTGTCGATCCCGGCGACCGAGACGAGGCCACCCGGACCGACCATGTGCTGTCCCAGGGCGTGCCGGCGCTGATCTGGTCGGTGTTCCTGGCCGGGCTTCAGTCGCCGCTGGGAATCTGGCAGGCCTTTGCGCTGACCCTCAAGGCGGCGCGCGGATCCGAGGCCGGGCTGCTCAGGCATCTGGTCTATTTCATCGAGGCCGCCTATGTCGCGCGGCAGGTCGTGGCCCGCAGGATCGACCGGATGCACGCCCATTTCGGCACCAACGCCGCCACCGTTGCGATGCTGGCCGCCCAGATGACGGGCCGGCCCTACAGCTTCACCGTGCACGGACCCGAGGAATTCGACAAACCGGCGGCGCTGGCCTTGCCGCTGAAGATTCGCAAGGCCGATTTCGTCGTCGCGATCTCGTCCTTCGGGCGCAGCCAGCTGTGCCGTTTGGTCGAGTATCGCCACTGGTCGCGCATCAAGGTGGTGCATTGCGGAATCGAGCCGCAGCTCTATGCATCGGTCCGCACTTATCCAGAGACGCGGCCGCTGTCGCTGGTCAACATCGGGCGCTTTTCCGAACAGAAGGGCCAGATGATCCTGATCGAGGCCATGGCCGAGGTCATGCGCCGTGGTCTGGATGTCCACCTGACGCTGGTCGGCGACGGCGAACTGCGCCGGCCGATCGAACGCGCCATCGCGCACGAGGGTCTGGGCCACCGCGTCACGCTGACCGGTTGGCTGGACGAATCCGGCGTTCGCCGCGCCATCGACGCCGCCCATGCGCTGGTGCTGCCCTCTTTTGCCGAGGGTCTGCCGATGGTGGTGATGGAGGCCATGGTGGCCGCCCGCCCGGTCATCGCCACCTGGATCGCCGGCGTGCCAGAGTTGATGCAGGCCGGGCGCACCGGCTGGCTGGTGCCGGCCGGCGACGCCGACGCCCTGGCCGAGGCGATCATCGAAATGGCCAGCACCCCTTCGGATGCATTGCGCCGCATGGGAACCACCGGCCGCGCGCGCGTGATGATGCGCCACAACATCGACACCGAGGCCGCGAAGCTGGCCCAGCTTTTCGCTCAGCGCCCGCGAACCCAACCCGACTGATCGCGCCCGCCAAGGCGCACCGCCAGCTTGACCGCCGTATAGACGGCAAAGGCCGGCGGGTCCGCGACCAGCCGCCGCAGCAGCCACCCGCGCGAGGGGCTGTCCTTGCCCTCGTTCGCCATCAGATCGGGGGCCAGCGCCGTCAGTTCGACCACGCCCTGGTCCTGCCGTCTGCGCACCCGCACCAGACGGGCGAACCCCTCGACCAGCGGCCAGTGATAGGGGGCGGGCAGCTTCACCCGTTCGTCCGGGGCGAACTGGATGCGCACATAGGTGTCATCCGAAATGATCGCCGGAAACGCATCCCAGCGCGCGCGACCTGCCGCGTTCACCGCGAACAGCCCGAACCCGGGAACGCCCTGCGCGACAAAGGGCAGCCGCACCCAGAACCGCGCATAGGCCCGGCTGACCCAACTCCGCGCCGTCACCACGGGCGTGCCCGAGACATAGCGCGCCCCCGGCACCGCCAGCGCCGCCGCGATCTGCGCCATGAGCGGGGGCGAAACCTGCACGTCGGCGTCCAGATAGGCGCGCAGCGGATACACGGCCGCCGCGTCGCCCGCGTTCAGTGCGCCGGGCTTGCCCAGCGCGGGCAGGTCCAGCACCGTCAGCGCCCAGCCGCGCGCGGCAAAGGCCCCGTCATGCCCCCGGGCGCGGGCCACCGTGTCGTCGGTGCAGCCGTTCGCCGCGACCACGACCTGCGCCACGGCCGGCCCGTCCGAGGCCAGCAGCGCCGCCAGGCAGGCGTCGATATAGGCCCCCTCGTTGCAGGCGGGCAGGATCACCGACAGGGTCACGGCCGGGTGGCCTCGATCAGGGCGTCCCAGCGCGGGTTCCGGTCACCCAGGAACCTGAGCGTCCCCCAACTGCCCCAGATCGACGGTTTGCCGATGTCCATATAGGCCATGAACGGCGCGGGCGTGAGCTGCCGCCACCCGGCGATCAGCGCGCGATACAGATCGCCCATCTGCGGCGCATAGTTCAGGGCCTCGAAAAAGGCGACCAGCTCGGTGTCGCCGTGGTCCTCGGGCCGGACGACGACATGCGTGCCGCCCTCGTACATGACCAGCGCCAGCCCATAGTCCCGCGCCACCGCGACATGATGCGCCAGCGTCCGGTCCAGCAGGTCCTGGATGGAGTTTTCGGCATCGCCCGAGGTGCCGCCGTTCAGCAGCTCGGCTGCCGCCCAGTCCAGGGCCCGGTCGAAGCGGTGCGCGCTGACATAGCTGTCGCGCGCGGCGCCGGTCAGCCCCTGGCTGTCGGCCTGTTGCTCGGCCGCCGCGCGGCTGTCGTGCAACCATTGCTGGATCATCTCGCGTTTGCGTTCGGAATGCAGTTCGGCGGTGAAATAGCCGGTCACGGCCAACACGTCGAAGACCTCGTGCGGGGGGCGATGGGCCGGGTCCTCGGCCACATAGTCGGGCGCCTCCAGCATGTCGTGTTCCAGCCCCAGCCAGCCGGTGAACAGCCCCAGGACCCGCACGCGCCGGGCCGTCTGGTCGCCATAGACCGCGTCGATCACGCGCATCACCTCGGCCGCGCGGACCGCGCCGAATTCCACCCATTTCCAATCCTGGTTCCAACGCGCGCGCGCGTTCTGTTCCGCCCAGTCGGCCTGTTGGAAACCCCAGTTCCAGACCTCGTTCGAGAATTCGAACCAGGCGCGCAAATCGGGCCTGAGCCCGTCGCGCACCATCTGCGCAAAGGCGCGGACATAGGCGTCATCGGCCAGATGGGGCAGGGTGAACCAGGGCTCGGCGCCCGTCTCGTTCGCCAGCCTGAGCATCACTTCGAGCGGAACACCGCGCCGCGACCAGGAATAATCCGATACCTGCGCGCGCTCGTCCCAGTGCTGCACGGTGGAATTGTTGGTCAACATCCAGTCCATGAACCGCAATTGTGCCGCATCGCCCACCAACGCCAGCCAGTCGGGGTTGAAGATCTCGCCCGCCGCAAAGCGTGCCAGATTGCGTTCGTGCACGACCGACAGGTTCCTGAGGGTGCCGCGGTTGAATTCGATCAGCACCGCACCCTCGCCCGGGACATAGTCGAAGGTGGCGGAATGATCGCCGTAGCGCACGTTCCGCACCGCGCCGCTGAACCCCAGATAGGCCGTGCCTTCCCATTGCGCGTGCCAGGTTCCCGCGGTCGAGGTCATGCCCGCCGGCAGATCCTGCAACACAAAGGTCGAGATCCGCCGCACGCTGCGCGGAAAGGACACGATCCATCCCTCGTCATCGAGCGCCCCGGCAGCGCGCAGCGCGTCCTCGTCCATACCGCCCCACTGGTTCGGCAGGTGGCCCGTCCAGCGGGTGGCGTTGTGCATTACGTCGATGAAGGGCAGTTCCGTGGACCAGCCGACGACCTCGGCCAGGTTCAGCCCCAGTGCGCGACGCCCTTCGCGTGGGGCGACGTCGATCTGGGCGGCGGCCGGCAAGATCATCGCCAACACCATCGCCACCACCAGCGCGGGGGCCCGGAACAGTCGTGAATCCATCGAAAAGGTTCCAATCTTCAGCATCCGGCGATTTTGGATGGACTTTCCGGGCGTTTCCACTGTTTTCTCAGGCAACAAACGGTTGCAGGAAACGACAGGTCGAATGGCTAGCCTGGTCATGCTCTCTCCCGCCCCGCTGATCGAACTGCCCGGCGGCGAGGTGGTTCTCGACGTGAAGTTCGTCGAGGGCATGAAACTGCATTGCCAGCTCTGGCCCGGGGTCGTGCGCTGCGTCATGCGCCGGACCGGCGTTCCGATCGAGGACCCTGTGCGCTATGCCGCCGCAAAGCTGGGGTTCGACCTGATCGTGCTGGACCCCGGCGATCCGGTTCCGGAACTGCTGCTTGACGAGGCTTCGGTCGTCTATGTCGCGGCCGACGACATGCAGTATCTGCATCTGCCGCAGGCGATGCTGGGCCGGTTCGGAAAGCTCGTCTACACGATCGAGGAACCGTTGAGCGGGCACCTGGCGCAGGTGATGGCGCGGCCCGCGTCGATCCGCCGGCGGCTGGGGTCCCTGCTGTGGACGCTCAGGCAGGAACCGCGGCTGCGCGCCGCGCTCAGGGACGCGGCCGGCATCCAGTGCGACGGGTATCCCGCGCATGATGCCTATCGCCGGCTGAACCCGCGCGCCTTGCGCTTTCTGGACAACCGCATCCGCACCCCGATGTTCGTGCGCGAGGGGGAACAACGGGCCCGTGCCGAGGCCCTGCGCCGGGGCGATCCGTTGCGCCTGGCCTGGTTCGGGCTGCTCGACGCGGCCTCGGGGGTTCAGGATCTGCTGCGGCTGGCGCATCTGCTGGACCTGCGCGGCCTGCCCTTCCATATGGCGCTGTTCGGCTCTGGTCCGCTCGAGGGGCGGTTGCGCGATGGCATCGCCGCGCTGGGGTTGAAGGATCGGGTGACGCTGGGTCCCATGGGGGCCTTCGACCCGGTTCTGGTGCCGCGCCTGCGCCGCGAGGCCGATCTGTTCGTGCAGCCCCGCCGCCTGCCGACGCCGCTGGGGTCCTATGTCGAGGCCTTGGGCTGCGGCTTGCCGATCCTGGGTTACCGCAACCGCATGTGGCGACGGATGCAGGCCGAATCGCAGGCGGGCTGGACGGTGCACCCGTCCCCGTCCGCGATGGCGCGGCGCATCGAACGGCTGCACGCCGACCGCGAGGCGATCATCGCGGCCTCGGTCCGGGGTGTCGATTTCGCGCGCAAGTGCAGCTTCGAGACGGTCTTTGCCAGCCGCATGACCGACCTGCGCGAGATCGCGGGGCTGGAACCCTAGCGATACAGCAGGACCGGGGCGCGGACGGTCTGGATCATCGCGGTCGTGGTCGATCCGATGATCAGGGTGCGGATGCGGCTGTGGCCATAGGCGCCCATCACCAGCAGGTCGAACCCGTCCTCGGCAATCAGGCGGCCCAGCACCGCGTCGGGCTCTCCGGGCAGGGTGCGGGGCGTGACGGAAAGCCCGGCCGCCCTGAGCCGCGTCAGGGCGGGTTCGGTCACCGCGGGGTTCGTGCCGCCGACATGCGCGACCGTGACCGAAAGCCCCGCAAAGACCGGGCTGTTGGCCATGCGGTCCACGGCGCGGCGGGCGCTGGGGCTGTCGTCATAGGCCAGCAGAACCCGCGCGACGGGACGAAAGGCACGCGCCGCCACCAGAACGGGCACCTGCGTGCTGCGCACGATGCGTTCCAGGTTAGACCCCAGGTGGCCGCTGGCGAAATCCGCGCCCTCGCCGCGTTTGCCCAGGACGATGGCGCGGGTGTCGGCTTCGACCTCGTGCAGGGCGTCCAGCAGGTCGCCCCGACGCAGACGCCGCGACACCTGCGTCACGCCATCCGCGCGCAGGATCGTTTCGGCATCCTCGAGGATCGCGTGCCCCTGTGCGGCGGCCAGTTTCGCGCGCTGTTCGTCCAGCGCCGCCAGTTCGCTCAGCAGTTTCGACCGCGCGCCCAGCCGCAACGCGCCGGACAGGTCCGGCGTGTCCACCCCCGAGGGCCGGCCCAGGACATGCATCGCCTCGACCGGGGCGCCCAGCCGCGCGGCGATCCAGGCGGCGTGGTGGCAGACGCTTTGCGCATAGATCGAACCATCCAGCAACGCCAGGATCTTGCTCATGTCCTACCCCCCTCAATGCCCGCCCAGCGCATCCATCGCGCCGGGCTTGTCGTGAATGGCCAGCGTATCGACCAGCGTTTCCGAGGCCCGGTTCAGGCCGATGACCTGCACAGTGGCCCCCTCGCGGCGGAACTTCAGCACCACCATATCCAACGCCTGAACCGAGCTGATGTCCCAGATATGCGCGCGGCTCACGTCGATGACGGCGTGATCCAGCACCTCGCGGAAATCGAAGGCGGCAGCAAACTGTTCGACCGAAGCATAGAAAAGCTGCCCCTCGACGACATAGGTGCGGGTGCGCCCGTCCGCCGACAGGGTGGACTGCACGCGGAAAAGCTGCGCGATCTTGCCGGCAAAGAAGATCCCCGACAGCAGCACGCCGACCAGCACCCCGATGGCCAGGTTGTGCGTGTAGACCACGGTGACCACGGTCGCGATCATCACGACCGAGGACGAGCGCGGATGCACCCGCAGCGCGGTGATCGACGACCAGGAAAACGTGCCGATGGACACCATGATCATGATCGCGACCAGCGCCGGCATCGGGATGCGCGCCACCAGATCGCCCAGTCCCGTCACCAGGACCAGCAGCACCAGCCCGGCGGTAAAGGTCGAAAGCCGCCCCCGACCGCCGGATTTCACGTTGATCATGGATTGCCCGATCATCGCGCAGCCTGCCATGCCGCCGATGAATGCGGTCGCCATGTTCGCCACGCCCTGACCGATGCATTCCTGGTTGCGGTCGGACCGGGTGTCGGTCAGCTCGTCCACCAGGTTCTGCGTCATCAGGCTTTCCAGCAGGCCCACCACCGCGACAGCGGCGGAATAGGGCAGGATGATGAGGACCGTCTCCCAGGTCAGCGGCACGTCGGGGATCAGGAAAACGGGCAGCGTGTCGGGCAGGGCGCCCATGTCGCCCACGGTGCGCACATCCCATCCCATGCCCACGACCAGCGCGGTCAGCACCAGGATCGTGACCAGCGGCGAAGGCACCGCCCGGGTCAGCAACGGAAACAGGTAGATGATCGCCAGCCCGGCCGCGACCAGCGCATAGGTCAGCCAGGTGACCCCCGGGGTGGCGGGGTTCAGTTCGGGCAGTTGGGCCATGAAGATCAGGATCGCCAGCGCGTTGACGAAACCCGTCATCACCGACTTGGACACGAAGCGCATGAACCGGCCCAGCCGCAGCAGTCCGGCGCCCACCTGCAAGACCCCGGCCAGCACGGTCGCCGCCAGCAGGTATTGCAGCCCATGGTCGCGCACCAGCGTCACCATCAGCACCGCCGTTGCCGCGGTCGCGGCCGAGATCATCCCGGGCCGCCCGCCGACAAAGGCGATCAGCACGGCGATGGAAAAGCTGGCATACAGCCCCACCTTGGGATCGACGCCGGCGATGATGGAAAAGGCGATCGCCTCAGGGATCAGCGCCAGTGCCACGACCAGGCCGGACAGCAGGTCGCCGCGAATGTTGCCGAACCATTGGGCGCGGTAGTCCAGAAGAGAGATCATCAGCAATCCTGCGGCCAGTGTCGGTTGGCCCGTCGGGGGGGGGGCCGGCACGGGGTCAGCACGCGTCAAAGGGTTGTCCGGCGGATCAGCGGCCGGAAGAGCCACCCGGGATCGCACCGGGTCCGAAAGGGATTTCGGCGCATAGACGGCATTTCGCCCGGGATCGCAACCCGAAACGGTCTCAGCGCGCCAGGGCCCGGGCGATGGCGGGCAGGTCGGCCCAGTCCTCAAAGGCGCGCTGATGCGCGATTTCGGCGACCGGGGTCTTGCGGTAGCCCGAGGTGAACAGGGCAAAGGGCACCCCGGCCGCCTGCGCGGTGGCGGCATCGACCTCGCTGTCGCCGACATAGACGGCGGGGCCCTCGCCCAGTCCCGCGAGCGTGGCGCGCAGAGGTGCGGGGTCGGGCTTGTTGACCGGCAGGCTGTCGCCGCCCAGAACGGTTTCGAACAACGCTCCCCATCCGAAATGCGCCAGAACGCTGAGGGTTGGCGCGATGGGTTTGTTGGTGCACAGCCCCAGGCGCCAGCCTTGCGATTTCAGCAGGTGCAGGGCCTGTTCCACACCCGGATAGATGCGGGTCAGGGCGTGCGCGACCTCGTATTCCCGGGCAAAATGCTGGCGCAGCCGCTCGGTCCGGGGGGCCTCGTTGCCGCCCGCCGCCGCCCGTTCCAGCCGCTCGACATAGACGCGGGCGCCGTTGCCGATGAAGCTGCGCGACTGCTCGGCGGTCACCGGGGGCAGC
The DNA here is from genome assembly GCA_020637515.1 of Rhodobacter sp. NCBI lineage: Bacteria > Pseudomonadati > Pseudomonadota > Alphaproteobacteria > Rhodobacterales > Rhodobacter > Rhodobacter sp. The sequence continues at coordinate 781,703 of JACKKG010000001.1, forward strand.
CCCTCGGACGCCAGCGCCGCGCATCCGGCGGCGTGGATGTCGGGCGCGCTGTCGATCAGCGTGCCGTCCAGATCAAAGACCGCCCTCATGCCGGAACCATCTGCGGGCGGTTCTCGCGGATCGGCAGATGCACCAGCGCCGAGAACGCGCCAACCCCCACGCCGATCCACCACACCAGGGTATAGTTGCCGTAGACGTCATACAGCTTGCCGCCCAGCCAGACGCCCAGGAAGCCGCCGATCTGGTGGCTGAGGAAGACGATCCCGTAGAGCGTGCCCATGTAGCGCAGCCCGTAAATATGCGCGACCAGCCCCGAGGTCAGCGGCACCGTCGCCAGCCACAGCGCGCCCATCACCAGCGAGAAGATCAGCACCGATCCGGGCGTGATCGGCAGCGCGATGAACAGCGCGGCGGCGATGGTGCGGCCCAGGTAGATGCCGGCCAGCAGGTATTTCTTGCTCCAGCGTTTTCCGGCCCAGGCGGCGGTCAGCGTGCCCGCGATATTCGCCAGCCCGATGACCGAGATCGCCACCGCCCCCAGCGCCGAGGTCGTGGAAATCCCCAGCGCGGCCAGGAAACCGTTGGGGGCGATGGCGCCGCAGGTTTCCGCCACCATCGCCGGGAAATGCGCGGTGATGAAGGCCAGTTGATAGCCGCACGAGAAGAACCCCAGGAAAATCAGGGTGAAGCTGGGATCGCGGAACGCGCGGGTCAGCGCCTGACCCAGCGATTGCTCCAGTTCGGCACGGCTGGCCAACTGCGGGCTGCGCATCATCGGCAGCGCGAACAGGGTCGCCAGGATTGCGACGGCAAAGATCAGAAAGACGGTCTGCCACGGGAACGAGGCCAGCAGCAATTCGGCGATCGGTGCGCCGATCACCTGACCCGCCGACCCCGCCGCCGTGGCGATCCCCAGCGCAAGCGACCGGTTCTCGTCAGAGGCGGCGCGCCCCACCACGGCCAGGATCACGCCGAACCCGGTGCCGGCGATGCCGAAACCCACCAGAATCTCATAGGCCTGCATCGCGCCCGGGGTGATGGCCCAGGACGACAGCACCAGCCCCAGCGCATAGGTCAACGCGCCCAGGATGATCGCCTTGCGGTCGCCGAATCGTTCCGCCAGCGCGCCAAAGATCGGCTGACCGATCCCCCAGGCCAGGTTCTGGATGGCGATCGCCAAGGAAAATTCCGATCGGGGCCAGCCGAATTCGCTGGCGATGGGGATCTGGAACACCCCAAACGAGGCCCGCGCGGCAAAGCCGAACAGGATGATGATGCACCCGCCGATCAGAACGGGGGTGATGAGGGGGGCCTTTTGCGACATGCGGGCGGACTCGATGCGGCCGGAGAGGGGGCTCTGCCCACGATCTCCGGCGTGTTTGCGGCAAGGTGAATGCGAAAGGTGCCCCGGGTGGCGCCCGGGTCAAGCCCCTCAGCGGAACTGTGCGTGGTACTCGGCGTTCGGTTCCATCGCGATAGCCGAGGCGACGCGGTTCGACATGTTGTAGAACCCGGTGACCGAGGCGATGTCAAAGATGTCGCGGTCGGTGAAACCCACGTCGCGCAGCGCCTGCCGGTCGGTCTCGACGATCTCGCTGGAGGCCTTGGTGGCCTTTTCGACAAAGGCCAGCATGGCGGTCTGCCGGGCGTCCAGATGCGCCATGCGCCAGTTCATCACCAGCGCCTCGCCCAGCGCCGGGTTGCCCGACAACTGCCGCAAAGCCGCGCCATGCGCGACCTGGCAATACCAGCAACGGTTGATCGAGCTGACGACGACGGCGATCATCTCGCGTTCCAGTTTCGACAGGCCCGAGGCGCCCAGCATCAGGTCGTTATACATCGCCGTGAAGGCGTTCAGCTTGGTGATGTCGAAGCTGTGCGCCCGCAGCACGTTGGGGATCATCCCCAGCTTTTCCTGGCAGATGTCGAAATACCGTTGCGTGGCCTCGGGCAGCGGATCGACCGGCGGCAGATCGAGGGCGGAAATGCGGGTCATCGGGTCTTCTCCCTGTAGTGGTAGACGGAAACCTCGGCCATGCCGAGGGCGGAATAAAGCGCGCGGGCCGGGGCGTTCGCCTGCGTGACGGCCAATGCAAAGGTGTCGGCGCCGTTTTGCGCCGCCCAGTCCGCAATGCCGCGCACCATGTAGCGGGCGACGCCCTGGCGGCGGAACGCGGGCTCCACGTGCAGGGCGTGCAGCATGGCGATCCCCCGGTTCACGGCGGCGAACCCGACCCCGGCGGCGCGATTCTGAAAGCGCGCGATGAAGCCCATCCTGGGCAGGCAGGCGCGATGCATGACCGCCAGCCGTTCGGGCCCGATCCCGCCCTCGGCCCACAGCGCGCGCTGAATGGCCAGCGGCGGCCACATCGGCAACAAGGAAATCGGGCGCGGGGCCTCGGCCACGGTGGCGACGGGGGCGGCCATCAGCACGGTCGGGTCCACGACATGGTAACCGCGCGCCTCGAGCGCGGCATCCAGCGCCTGCTGGCCGGGGCGGACCTGAAACAACGGGTCGTCGGGCAGGTCGGCGGGGTCGAATTCGCCCGTCAGGACCGTCGCGCTGACCCGCTTGCCGCCGCCCGCGCCATCGGCGCGCCGATAGCCCCCGACGGTTTCACTTGCCGCGGGCGGCCAGGTGGCGTCCAGCGCGTCGAACAGCGCGGCGCTCATGGTTGGGCCGCCAGCGCCGCCAGCGCCACCATCGCCGCGTCCAGTTGCGCGGCGTCGGTGCCGCGCACCACCAGTTGCGTGCCATAGGCGCCGTTTCGCTGATAAGGATACGAGCCAAAGCTGAGATCGGGATAGCGCGCGGCCAGATCGGCCAGCGGGCGCGCGATCTCGCCCTCGCCGCGCTGCACGTCGATCATCTGGCTGAGCAGCGGATCGCCGCCCGTCAGGCCCGGCAGAACGCCCGCGACCATCGCCTCGAAGATCGCGGGAACGCCGGCCATCACATGGACATTGCCCAGCGTGAACCCGGGCGCGGCAGAGATCGGGTTGTCGATCAGCGCGGCGCCTTCAGGGATGCGGGCCATCCTGAGGCGCATCTCGTTCAGCTCCAGCCCGGTGCGCTGGTAATGCGCGCGCAGGATCTGGTGCGCATCCTCGCGCACGCCGATGGGGGCGCCAAAGGCGGCGGCAACCGCGTCGGCGGTGATGTCGTCATGCGTCGGGCCGATCCCGCCCGAGGTGAACACATGGTCATGCGAGGCCCTGAGCGCGTTCACCGCCAGCACGATCGCGTCGTGTTCGTCGGCCACCACACGCACCTCACGCAGGCGGATGCCACGGGCGGTCAGGGCGTTGGCCAGGTGGTGGGTGTTGGTGTCACGGGTGCGACCCGAAAGGATCTCATCCCCGATGACGAGCATGGCGGCGGTGGGGTTCGGCATGGCGGTCTCTTTCCTGATTGTCCGGACGTTACCCCGCTTTGCGGGCGTTTCCAATCGGGCGCGGCGGGGTTATTCCCGGGGGTATGGAGTTTCCTCGCCCCCTGCACCGCGCCACCCTGATCCGCCGCTACAAGCGGTTTCTCGCGGATATGGATCTGGACGGCCGGACGGTGACGGTGCATTGCGCGAACCCCGGGTCGATGCTGGGCATGGCCGACCCCGGCATGACCTGCTGGATCGAAGCCAACGACGACCCCGCGCGAAAACTGCGCTGGTCGTGGAAACTGGTCGAAACGGGCACCGGCCGGGCGGTGGTGGATACCGCCCTCGCCAACCGCGTGGTGGCCGAGGCCCTGCGCGGCGGCTTCCTGAATGCGGGCGATTTCCGCGCCGAGGTCAAGATCGGCCAATCCTCGCGCCTGGATTTCGTGCTGGGCGACGGCACCTTGCTTGAGGTGAAAAGCGTCACCCTCGCGCGGGGCGGCTGGGGTGAATTCCCCGACAGCGTGACCGCCCGCGGCACAAGGCACCTGCACGAACTGACGCGCGCCGCGGCGCAGGGGCAGGGCGCCGCGATGCTCTATCTGATGTCGCGCGACGATGTCGCGCGGGTGCGGATCGCCGCTGACATCGACCCCGCCTATGCGCGCGCCTTCGATCAGGCGCGCGCCGCCGGGGTGCGGATGCTGGCACTGGGCACGCGGATCACCCCGCAAGGGGTGCAGGCGACAGGGCCGGTTCCGGTGGACGACAGCCCCCAGTCTGGCGTTTCGCGCGGATAACGCCTATTTAGGGCCGGCAGAACAAGAGGTCCGCCCGTGAACGATACCCACAATGGCCAGGTCACCCGCGACGGCATCCGCATCCATTCGGCCGAGGATTTCGCCGGAATGCGCAAGGCCGGGCAGGTCGCCGCACAGATCCTCGACGATATCGCGCCGCATGTCGCCCCGGGCCAGACCACCGGCGCCCTCGATCGCCTGATCGAGGGGATGGTGCACGCTCACGGCGCCAAATCGGCGACCATCGGCTATCGCGGCTACAAGCATGCCAGTTGCATCAGCACCAATCACGTCGTCTGCCACGGCATTCCCGGCAGCGCCATTCCCACCGGCCGCAACGAGAAGAAGCGCACCGACGACGCCTTTCAGGACGGCGACATCCTGAACATCGACGTGACGGTGATCGTTGACGGCTGGTATGGCGACACCTCGCGCATGTATATCGCCGGCACGCCGAAACCCTTTGCGATGCGGCTGATCCAGGTCACCCATGACGCGCTGATGAAGGGGATCGAGGCCGTCCGTCCGGGCAACACCTTTGGCGACATCGGCTACGCGATCCAGAGCTATGTCGAGGCGCAGCGCATGTCCGTGGTGCGCGATTTCTGCGGCCACGGGCTGGGTCGGGTGTTCCACGCGCCGCCGAACGTGCTGCACTATGGCCGACCGGGGCGCGAGGCGGTGCTGGAGGAAGGCATGTTCTTCACCATCGAGCCGATGGTGAACCTGGGACGCGCTGAAACCAAGGTCCTTTCCGACGATTGGACCGCCATCACCCGCGACAAATCCCTGTCGGCCCAATTCGAACATTCGGTCGGCGTTACCTCTGGCGGTTGCGAAATCTTTACGCTCTCGCCTGCTGACCGATTTTATCCCACCTGGGGTTGAAAAAAAATAGCCGCCCGGCCAGGGCGGCTATTTTCCTGGCACGATACGGCCTGTCAAATTGCCAGATCGTCCAGCGATTTACCGGCCGACAGCGCCGCTTCGATCCAATGAGGCCGCCGTCCCCGACCAGTCCAGGTTTGCGACGGATCGGCCGGATTGGCGTATTTCGGCGCGGCCGGCTTGCGAGTGCGCTTGACGCCCAGGCTGGCCAGATCGGCCGGCGAAAGGCCCCGCTCGCGGGCAAAGGCCTCGACCTCGGCCAGGGCCTTGCGGCGCTCGCGCTCGGTGAAATCGGTTATGGCGGCTTCCACGTCCTTTCTGAGTTGCTTCAACTCAGCCAGCGACAGACTGTCCAGATCCATCATCTCGTCCTTTTTATAGGTTCCTCAAAAAAATCGAATGGCAGGTCTACTAAAAAACGTCAATTGCATTTCGCAAAACTGTTACCTCGCAGCGGGTCGGGCTTCGCGCAGGACCATGTATATACCGGCCCCCAGGATCAGCGCAATTCCGATCCAGGAAACCGCATCCGGCCAATCGCCGAAAACCGTCAGCCCCCAGAAAATGGCCATGGGCAATGCCGCGTATTCCAGAGGGGCGACCAGCGCCGCCTCGCACAGCCGATAAGCCTGCGAGATCATCAACCCGCCCAGGGCCGTGCCGAACCCGGCCAGCGCAAAGAACGGCAGATCGGCGGGCGCGGGCCAGACCCATTCGCGCAACAGGAACGAAAGCGTGCTGTCGCCGCCCGGATCAAAGCGCCCGTTGCCGACCGCCAGCCCGAATACGACGCTGAAGGCGATGAAGGTCAGCTGAATGTAGAACGCCATCGTCGCCGCGCTTTCGCCCGGGCCCAGCTTGCGCGTCATCGTGTTCAGCCCCGCGTAGCACGCCGCCGAGACCAGCGGCAGCAGCGCAATGGTGCTGAACGTGTCGCTGCCGGGGCGGACCATGACCATTGCGCCCAACAGGCCAACCGCAATGGCAGCCCAGCGGCGCGGCCCGACGTGTTCGCCCAGGAACAGGATCGAGAACAACGCGATCATCAGCGGGCTGACGTAGAAGATCGCTGTCGCGTTCGCCAGCGGCATGGCGGACAGCGCCAGGAAGAAGGTCATGTTGGCCGCCACGACGAAGGCGCCGCGCAGCAGGTGCTTGCCCGGCTGACGGGTGCGCAGCAGACCATATCCGCCAGCCAGCGGAATGACCGCCCCCAGCAGGATCGCCAGACCGATCACCGAACGGATCAGCACGATCTCGTGCAGCGGATAGCCGCCCGACAGGAACTTGATCGACATGTCGCCCAGCGAAAAGGCCAGCGACCCGCCCACCGCGCTGAGCGTGCCCAGCGTGACGGCCGAGGGCGACGCCCTCATCGCTTCGCGCCCAGCAGGCGTTCCAGAGTCTGCGTGAACCGCGACCGGTCGCGGGCAGAAAAGCTTTTGCCCGAACCCTGGCGGAACGGATCGGCGGCCCGCAGGTCCGCCGCAAGGTCGCGCATCGCCAGCACCTGGCCGATGTTCGCCGGCGTCAGCACCGTGCCGTCCGGCTTCAGCACCTGTGCGCCGGTGTCGATACAGCGCGCGGCCAGCGGAATGTCGGCGGTGACCACCACATCGTCCGGGCCGGTCTGCGCGGCAATCCATTTGTCCGCCGCGTCGGCGCCCTGATCGACATAGACATTCTGCACCAGCGGGTGATCGACCGGTCGGATACCGCCGTTCGAAACGATGCGGACCGCCACGCCGTGGCGCAGGGCGACACGCAAGGATTCCTCGCGCACGGGGCAGGCGTCGGCATCGATGAAAAGCGGCATGGGCACCTGTCGGGTCAACGCGCACATTTAGGCGCCCCGCGGCCCGCTTGGCAAGGCGCGGGCGTTCAGTGGCCCAGCCGGCAGCAGCCGCTCAGCCCACCGCCCGGAGTGCCGCGCCAGTAGACCTGAACCTCCAACCCATAGGGCAGGTCGCTCATGCCATCCGAACACAGGCCCTGGCGCACCACGGCAAAGCCCTGCCGCGCGCCGGTGAACGGCACGGCGAGGGTGCGCGGATACTGCGTTTGCGGCAGGTTCGGCGCATCCGTGACCAGCGCGAAATCGCCATCGGCGGCGCTGTAGTCCGCGCCATTCGTCGGCAGGTGAAAGGCCAGCGTCCAGAAAGGCTCGGTCCCGACGCAGGTCATCGCAACGGTGCCGTCGATCCAGCGATCGGTCCCCCGGCGCGTCAGATAGCGCATCGACGCCCAGCCGCCGTCTTCGTGATGGCGCACCAGACCCCAGGCGCGATCCTCGGACAGGCCGACAACCTCGATGTCGGTGGCGTTCGGCGCCAGATGGCCCACGATGGCGGCGCGCGCCGAAGGTTCGGCCCGGATGTTCAGCACGTCGTTCCCGGCGACGCCCGAGACGCGGTGCAGCGCGGGAAAGTCCTGCGCCAGCGCGGCCTGCGCCGTCAGGATCGTGACCAGCAGGGCAAGAATGCGGGCAATCATGACCCCCTCCTAATGTTTGGCGCCCCAGCTCAGCGAGGCCTGCCGCCGCGTGTAGAATTCGCCCATCAGGCCCAGAAGCAGCGCGGCAAAGGTAATGGCGACCGGGTAAAACAGGTTCGTATAGTGCGGATTGTAATTCAGGAACGCGAACCCGCGCGCCTGGTCGATGATGTGAAACAGCGGGTTCCATTCGAAATAGGGCAGCATCGCGCCGGGCAGCGCATTGGCGACGAACATCTTGCCCGAGGCGAACATGTTGATGCGCGAATAGATCTGCGACAGCATGACGACGGCCTTGGGCGCCCAGGGCTTTGCGGCCAGGAACACCATGCCGATGGCCACGCCGGAAAACCAGCCCAGCAGCAGCATCAGGATGCAACCCAGCGGGTCGTAGATTTCGAGCGGCATCCAGGCGGCATCGTAGAGAAACAGCACCACGAACATCGACAGAAGCTGGATATACAACTCGCCCAGCGCGGCGGCGCCGATGGCGACGATGGTGTTCATCGGCGCGTGCTTCATCATGGCCGAGGTCGGCCCCTCGGCCGCGACGACCGCCGACATGGCCTTGACGTGGCCCATATACAGGAACACGCCGGTCATCAGATACAGCATGAAGTCGCCGCGAATGCCGCGCGATCCCCAGCCGGTGAAATAATACATCGCCCAGAACACCCCGACCAGCATCACCGTCTGGAAGATGTTCAGCAGCAGGCCGATCAGCGCGTTCCCGTGCGAGTTGCGGGCGCTGCGCACGGCGGCGTGGAACGTCAGCTCGGCGATCGTGAACGCCGAGGCGAACCAGGTTTCATGGCTGCGATTGTTGAGCATCCGCGCTTTCCTGCCGTTCCCGGGCTGACCCCGGGGTTGTGGACTTGTGTTCCGGCAGGGCCAGAGGGTAAGCCCAAACCCGTTGTCGATCAACTCGACCCTGATACCGAAGGCGTCTCATGACCCAAGACTTTCACCAACTGGTTGAAACCGCGTTTCGAGCGATCGCCCTGAAAGCCGGCGCCGTCATCATGGAGGTTTATGGACGCCCCGATTTCGAAGCGCGCACCAAATCCGACAGTTCGCCCGTGACCGAAGCCGACGAAGCCGCCGATGCGCTGATCCGGGCCGAGCTGGCGGAGGTGTTTCCCGACCTTCCCGTCGTGACCGAGGAACTGACCGAATCCCACCGCATCCAGGCCACGCGCTTCATCATCGTCGATCCTCTGGACGGAACCAAGGAATTCGTCCAGCGGCGCGGCGATTTCACGGTGAACATCGCGCTGGTCGAAAACGGCGTGCCGGTGCGCGGTGTGGTCTATGCTCCGGCCCGCGCGCGCCTGTTCTACACCCGCGCAGACGGGTCGTCGGTCGAAGAGGCCGGCCCCTTTGGCGCCGATCCGGGCGCCCGGACGGCGATTCGCGTGTCGCAGCCCGACAACGCGGCGCTTCTGGTCGTGGCCTCGAAATCGCACCGGGACGCGGCGACGGATACCTATATCAACTGCTACGCCGTCAAGGACGCCAAGAGCGCGGGCTCGTCGCTGAAATTCTGCCTGGTCGCCACCGGCGAGGCCGATTTCTACCCCCGCCTGGGCCGCACCATGGAATGGGACACCGCCGCCGGTCATGCGGTCGTTCTGGGCGCCGGCGGGCAGGTGCTGCGCTTCGACGACCATACGCCTCTGACCTATGGCAAGCCGGGCTATGAAAACCCGTTCTTCCTGGTTCTGTCGCCCGGGGTGGCGCTGCGCTGATTCAACTCTGGCGGGTTTCGGGGCCCGCCAGACTAATTTCCCCAAATTAACCCTAAAAGCCCGATTTCCAGCCACAAACGCGCCCAGATTGCGAAGCAGAACCTGCATATCGACGGGCAGAACGCTCGTCTTCACAGCAAGGTGGAAGATCCGATGCGCAATAAAGTCACGAAGGCTGTGTTCCCCGTCGCCGGGATGGGCACGCGTTTCCTGCCCGCTACGAAATCCGTTCCGAAAGAGGTCCTGACGCTGGTTGACCGCCCGTTGATCCAATACGCGATCGACGAGGCGCGCGAAGCCGGGATCACCGAATTCATCTTTGTCACCTCGCGCGGGAAAAGCGCGCTTGAGGACTACTTCGACCGCGCCCCCGAACTGGAGCAGTCGCTGAAGGCGAAGAACAAGACCGACCTGCTGAACATCTACAACGAGACCTGCATGGATTCGGGCGCCATCGCGTATGTTCGCCAGAACCAGGCGCTGGGCCTGGGCCACGCGGTCTGGTGTGCCCGCCATCTGATCGGGGACGAACCCTTTGCGGTGCTGCTGCCCGACGACGTGATCGCCGCCGAAAAGCCCTGCCTGAAGCAGATGGTCGAGGCGTATGAGGAAACCGGCGGCAACATGGTCGCCGCGATGGAGGTCCCGGCCGAGAAAGCCTCGTCCTATGGCGTGCTGGACGTGCCCGCGGGGATCAGCCCCCTGCTGCCGGTGCGCGGCATGGTCGAGAAACCCGCCCCGGGCACCGCGCCTTCGAACCTGGCGGTGATCGGCCGTTACATCCTGTCGCCCGATGTGCTGCGCGCCCTTGACGGCCAGCAGACCGGCGCGGGCGGGGAAATCCAGCTGACCGACGCCATCGCCAAGCAGATCGAGGCCAAGAACAACGTCTATGGCTACCGCTTCCAGGGTCAGCGATTCGACTGCGGGTCCAAGGCGGGGTTCTTGCAGGCGACGGTGGCCTTCGGCCTGGCGCGCGCCGACCTGCGCGACGAGCTGGAAGACTACATCTACGACATGATGGCGATGCGCGCGGCCGCCGAATAAGGCCCGACACGCCACCGAACCGGACGAGAGGGGGCTTGTCGCCCCCTCTTCGCATTCGCGGATTCACCCCCGCGCGTATTTCGGGCAAGATGACGCCCGGACGTGAGGGGCGAATGGGCAAGGCAGGCGCGTTGATCGAGGCATTGCGGTGGCGGCGGCGGCGGCAGATGCGGCTGGCGCGGGCCTGGCGCAAGCGGCGCGAACTGGCGGCGCTGGCCGACCGGACCGATGCGATACGCAAAGGCGACGTGCTGGCCTTTCTGGTCCTGCGCAACGAGGCCCAACGCCTGCCGCATCTGCTGGCCCATTACCGCGCGCTGGGCGTCGCGCATTTTCTGGTCGTGGACAATGACAGCACCGACGCCAGCCGCGACCTGCTGGTCGATCAGGCGGATGTCTCGGTCTGGCATACGCGGGCCAGCTACCGTGCCGCGCGCTTTGGCGTGGACTGGGTGCAGGCGCTGCTGATGCGCCACGGCGACGGGCATTGGTGCCTGACGGTCGATGCCGACGAACTGCTGGTCTATCCGCACCACGACACCCGCCCGCTGCCGGCGCTGACAGCCTGGCTCGAGTCCGAGGGAGAGCGCAGTTTCGGCGCGCTGATGCTGGATCTCTATCCCCGGGGCCCGCTGGACGCCGCCCCTTTTGGCCCCGGCCAGGACCCGCTTGAGGTTCTGTGCTGGTATGACAGCGCCAACTACACGATCCAGCAAAAGCCCGAAAGCGGTGCGCTGTGGATCCAGGGTGGGCCGCGCGCGCGGGCCTTTTTCGCGGACGCGCCGCACAAGGGCCCGACCCTGACCAAGGTGCCGCTGGTCAAATGGTCCTGGCGCTATGCCTATGTCAATTCGACCCATACGCTGCTGCCGCACGCGCTGAACCGCATCTATGCCACCGACGGCGGCGAGAAACTGTCGGGCGTGTTGCTGCACACCAAGTTCCTGCCCGGCATCGGCGCGCGCTCGGCCGAGGAAAAAACCCGCCGCCAGCATTTCGGTGCGCCCGGTGCCTTTGACGCCTATTACGACGCGCTGACCGCCGCACCGGATCTGTGGCATCCCCACGCCAGCCGCTACCGGGGCTGGCGCCAGCTCGAGGCCGAGGGGCTGATGTCGCGCGGTGGTTGGGCATGAGGCGCCGGTCGCTCCAGGCCGGAAACCCGTCCGAAAGTTTTCGGTTTGATCCTGATTCGCGCCGGGGTAGACCGGACGAATCAGGCTGTTTGTTACGGGTGATCGGTTGGGCATTGTGACGTCATACCGCCTGCGGTGGAACCGCAAGCGCTGGTTGATCCGCGCCCGCCGCAAGGCGCGGGACCTCAGGCCTTTGGCGGATCGCACAGCGGCGCTGGGCCCGCGCAGTATCCTGTTGTTCGCGACCCTCAGGAACGAACGGCCCCGGCTGCCCTGGTTCCTGAAATACTACCGGGATCTGGGCGTCGAACATTTCCTGTTCATCGACAACGGCTCGGACGACGGGTCGGCCGACTATCTGACGGCGCAGCCCGACGCCTCGGTCTGGTCCACCACGGCCAGCTATGCCGGCGCGCGGTTCGGCGTGGACTGGATCAACGCGCTGCTGGCCCGGCACGCGCACGGGCGCTGGGCGCTGGTGGTCGATGTCGATGAGTTCTTTCTGTATCCGTTCTGCGATACGCGCCCGCTGCGTGCGCTGACCGACTGGCTGGACGATGCCGGGCTGCGCAGTTTCGGCACGCTGATCCTGGACATGTATCCCAAGGGCCCGGTCGGCGATCAGCCCTGCGCCGAGGGGCAGAATCCGTTCGAGATCGCGCATTGGTTCGACAGCGCGAACTACGCCATCACGCGCAACGGCCAATACGGCAACCTGTGGATTCAGGGCGGCCCCCGGGCACGCGGGTTCTTTGCCGAACAGCCCCGCGCCGCGCCCGCGCTGAACAAGGTGCCGCTGGTGAAATGGGACCGGGGCTATGCCTATGTCAGCTCGACCCACATGTTGCTGCCGCGCGGGCTGAACCTGACCTATGACACGCTGGGGGGCGAAAAGGCCTCGGGGTGCCTGTTGCACGCAAAATTCCTCGAGACGCTGGGCGACAAGGCCCGCGAGGAAATCCAGCGCGCGCAACATTACGCCGGTGGGCGCGAATACCAGGCCTATGCCGCCGTGCTTTCCGACCGCACGGATCTGTGGAACAAATGGTCCGAACGCTTCATCAACTGGCGCCAGCTGGAGATCCTGGGGCTGATGTCGAAAGGGAACTGGGCGTGAGCGCGCGGCTGGGCTTCATCATGCTGGTGCATACCGCGCTGCACCGCGCGGCGCAGGTTGCCCGGTATGTCGCCGAGGCCGGCAGCCCGCTGGTGATCCATGTCGATGCCTCGACCTCTGCCGCGCAGTATCAGACGCTGGTGCAGGCGCTGGCGGACCTGCCCGGGGTTCGCTTCTGCCGCCGTCACCGGGGCGAATGGGGCACCTGGTCGCTGGTTGCCGCGATGCAGACGGCGACCGAGATGCTGCTCGACACCTGCCCTGAGGTGGAAAGGGTCTATGCCCTGTCCGGCGCCTGCATGCCGCTCAGACCGATCGCGGAGCTGGCCGCCTGGCTGGACCGCCACCCCGACACCGATTTCATCGAATCGGTGAACGTGGCCGATGTGAACTGGACCAAGGGCGGTCTGCACGAGGAACGCTTCACGTTGCATTTCCCCATCGGGTTCAAGCGCAACAAATGGCTGTTCGATCGGCTGGTCGATGCGCAGCGGCTGCTCAGGGTGCGGCGCGACATTCCCGACGGGATCGTGCCGCACATGGGCTCGCAATGGTGGTGTCTGACGCGCGAAACCCTTCAGGCGATCCTGAAGGACCCGATGCGCCGCCCGTTCGAACGGTATTTCCGGCGCGTCTGGATTCCCGACGAAAGCTATTTCCAGACTCTGGTGCGGCTGCACGCCCGCCGCATCGAAAGCCGGTCCCTGACACTGGGAAAATTCGACCACACCGGCCGGCCGCATGTGTTCTATGACGACCACCTGCAACTGCTGCGCCGCTCAGAATGCTTCATGGTGCGCAAGGTCTGGCCCGGCGCGGACCGGCTGTATCAGCACTTCCTCGCCCCGCGCGAAAGCACCTCCAGCGCCGAGCCCCAGCCCTCGCGCATCGACCGGCATTTCGCCAAGGCCACCGCGCAGCGCGTGCGGGGTCGGCCGGGTCTGTATATGGCCAGCCGCTTTCCCGTGAAGAACCGCGAGAACGGCAAGACAGCCGAGCCCTATTCCGTCTTTCAGGGCTTTACCGAGGTGTTCCAGGATTTCGAGGGCTGGCTGTCCGCCGTGGCCAACTGCCGCGTGCACGGCCATCTCTTTGCCCCGCACAAGGTCGAATTCGCCAACCGCGAAAAGATCTTTGCCGGAGGGCTGTCGGACAGCGCCGGATTGCGCGACTACAATCCCCGCGCCTTTCTGACCAACCTGCTGTGGGCCACCCGGGGCGAGCGCCAGTGCTTCCAGTTCGGTCCGGGCGACACGCAGGGCAGGAAATTCGATCTGCTGTGGCTGATGGCGGCGGATTCCAACGCGCAGATTTCGGTCATCTCGGGCGCCTGGGCGGTGCCGCTCTACCGTTCGGGTCGCCCGACCGCCGAAATCCGCCGCGAGGCCGCCCGCCTGCAACGCATCGAAACGCAGATGATCGAAATCCTGCAATCGCCCGGCACGCGCGCCCGCATCCGCATCTGGACCATGGCCGAGTTCCTGGAAAACCCGGCCGAGCCCCTGCACACCCTGTTCGACGAGATCGCCCCGCATTCGCAGGCGCGCCTGATCCGGCTGCCCGATCTGGTGGACTTGTCCGGTTTCGGCACCTTCCTGCAAGAGCTGCGCAATCAGGGGATGCAGCCCGTGCTGATGGGGGAATTCCCGCAGACCCCGGTCAGCCCCGACCCCTCGCATCGGATGAAGTAACGCATGGCATTCGACTATTTCGTGGTTCTCGCCGAAATGCGCACCGGCTCGAACCTGCTGGAATCGAACCTGAACGCCTTTGACGGCATCGAATGCCACGGCGAGCTGTTCAACCCGGGGTTCATCAACACGCCGGCAACGGAACGCTATCGCGATGTCACCCTGGCGCAGCGCGATGGCGATCCGTGGCGGCTGCTCAACGCGGTGCGGGCGGGGGGCGGGCGGATGGTGGGCTTCCGGCTGTTTCACGATCACGACCGGCGCATCTGGGACCACGTTCTGGCCGACACCGCCTGCGCCAAGATCGTGCTGACGCGCAATCCGCTGGACAGCTACGTCTCACGCAAGATCGCCGCAGCGACGAACCAGTGGAAACTGGGCGACGTGAAGCACCGCAAGCAGAGCCGCGTCGCCTTTGACGGGGCCGAGTTCGAGGCCCATCTCGCCCGGTTGCAAGCCACCCAGATCGAGATTCAGCGAGTCTTGCAGACCACCGGGCAGTCGGCGTTCTACATCGGCTATGACGATGCCAACGACCTGTCGGTCCTGAACGGGCTGGCCCGTTGGCTGGGGGTGTCCGCGCGCATCGCCGACCTGCCGCGCGCGCTGAAAAAGCAAAACCCTGAGCCCCTGGAGCAGAAGCTCACCAACCCGCAGGCCCTGCCGCAGGCGCTGGCCCGGATCGACCGTTTCGATCTGACCCGGACCCCCAACTTCGAGGTCCGCCGCGGCCCCCTGCTGCCCGGCATCCACGCGGCCCTCTCGGTGCCGCTGCTGTTCCTGCCGATGCGCGGCGGTCCCGAGGGGGCGGTGCTGGACTGGATGGCCGCGATCGACGCGATCGCACCCGCCGACCTGCCCCATGATTTCGACCAGGGGCGGCTTGAGCAGTGGCGCCGTGCGCATCCCGGGTTCCGCAGTTTCACGGTTCTGCGCCACCCGTTGCGCCGCGCCCATGCGGTGTTCCGAAACCGCGTTCTGACCGGCGACATGCAGCCGGTGCGCGAGCATATGACCCGTCTGTTCGATTTCCGCCCCGAGGACGGAGAGCGCGCCGGATTCAAGGCGTTTCTCAGGTTCTGCGACGCCAGCCTGTCGGGGCAGACCGGGTTGCAGCCGTGGCCGGCCTTTGCCTCGCAGGCGGCCAATCTCGAGGGCTACGCGCAGGCCGTGATCCCCGATCTGATCCTGCGCGAGGACGACCTGACCGAGGATCTGGCCACCCTGGGCCGCCGCCTTGGCATCCGAACCCCGCCCGCCTATGTCCCCGAGGGCGACACGGGGCTGGCCGCGGTCCTGGACGACGAGGTCCGCGCGCTGGCGCGACGCGCCTACCGGCGGGATTACGAGGTGTTCGGCTTCGCCGACCTGTGACGCTGGCCGGAAATCGCCGCCTTGGTTCCCATCCCGGCCCGCGGTCTGTTCGTGGCACCGGGGGCCGTGGCCGGCGTTCAGATGGGCGGCGGGTCACGGCAAGGCAGGACGCGAAAATTCGATGGGGGGCGCCGGTCACCCGGAACCCCCCATCTTCCCACGTGCCCTTCGCACCACACGTGTAAACTGGATATGTCCCGGGCCATCCTGGCCCCATGAACAGACCCTGCCACGCGCAGTCGATTCCCGCAAAGGAAAGCTGCGCGGCATTTAAGACAAATGCCGCGCGGCGCGGTTTCAGCCGTAGACCGATTCCTTGCCGAAATGCTTGGTCAGCATGTAATACATCACCGCGCGATACTTGTTGCGCTCGGACTTGCCATAGGTCTGGATCGCGGCGGCGATCGCTTCGTCCAGGGCGGGGCCATCGGCCAGACCCAGCTTCTTCATCAGGAAGTTCTTCTTGACGGTCTCGATCTCGCCGGGCTGGCTGCCCGCCACGGTTGACGCGTCGGCGTCATAGATCGACGGGCCGCAGCCAATGGTGACCTTGGTCAGAAGCGCCATGTCCGGATCCATGCCGCATTTGTTGCGCAGGTCGTCGGCGTATTTGGCAATCAGTTCGTCGCGGCGTCCCATTGGTGTCTCCCTCTGGACAAGAATGCTCTGTTTCCCTCGCGCCGAGATTATGGAGGCCCACCCCCTCGCCGCAAGGGAAAATCACCCGGCCCTTTCCCCGCCGGGGTCACAAACGGCGCAGCAACTCGGGCGTCGGCCAGCCATCGGCGGGCAAACCCAACTGCGCCTGCACATCCTGAACGGCCGCGCGGGTGCCAGCGCCCAGGATCCCGTCGATGGCGCCGACGTCATGGCCGCGTGCCTCGAGCCGGCGCTGCAACTCGCGCATGCCGTTCTGGTCCAGCCCCTGATCGGGGTTGCCCGCGTCATAGACCGGCGCGCCTTCGATCCGGGTGGCGAAATAGGCGGCGGTCACGACATAGGTGAAGGACTGGTTCCATTCGAACATCACGCGGAAGTTGTCGAAGATCATGAACGCCGGGCCGCGATAGCCCTGGGGCAGGATCACCGAGGCGCTCAACCGTCCCGACGGCATCGGCACGCCCCGCGCCTGCACGCCCAGCCGCTGCCAGTCGCCGACGCTCATCTGTGTGCGCAGGCCCGTGCGGGTCAGGTCCAGCCCCTGCGGGATCGTCACCTCGACCAGCCAGGGTTCGTTGGGGCGCCAGCCGTGGTGGCGCAGCAGCGCGGCCCCGGTCAGCACCGCGTCGGGCATCGAACCCCGCACATCCACATGCCCGTTGCCGTCCGCATCCACACCCAACGCCAGAATATCGCGCGGCAGCATCTGCACCATGCCGATCTCGCCAGCCCAGGCGCCCTGGGTGGTGGCCGGGTCCAGATCGCCCCGGCGATAGAGTTCGGCCATGGCCAGCAGTTGCGGGCGGAACAGCTCGGGCCGCCGGCAATCATGGGCCAGGGTCGCCAGCGCGTTGGCGGTGTTGATGTCACCCTGGAAGGCCCCGAAATCGGTCTCGAAGGCCAGGAAGGCCAGCATCACGCCCGGGTTGATCCCGAATTCGCGTTGCAGCCGCTGGAACAGGGCCGGTTGCTGCCGCAGGATCTGCCGCGCGCGGTCCAGCCGGTTCTGACTGATGAGCGAGCGCGAAAAATCGATGAACGGGCGCTGGAAGAACCCCTGCCCCCTGTCGCGCCGCAGCACGGTGTCATCCTGCCTGAGGCGGCCAAAGAAGCGATCGGCGGTGTCGGCGGGCAGTCCGCCGCGCACGGCCTCGGCGCGCAGGTCGCCGATAAAGCTGGACCAACTGCCGCCGCAGGGCGCGTTCTGCGCCTGCGCGGTCATGGGAAAGAGGCTGATAAGGGACATCGCGGCGGCAAGAAGGGAACGCATGAAAACTCCTGTCGGGACCGCCGCGAGCGTAGCAAGCCCGCGACCCGGGGCCAAGCCCGCTGTGGCCTCGGCTCACTCGCCCTCGGGCGGGAGGTTCAGCTCGGCTTGCAGGAACCGCTCGAACGCGTCCAGGTTCAGCGGCTCGAACTGGCCGAACGCCTGCATCCAGACCGAAGCCGCGCGCATGGCGTCGGGTTCAAGCTTGCACCACTTCACCCGCCCGCGCTTTTCCTGACTGATGAGCCGCGCCTCGGCCAGGATCGCCAGATGCTTTGAGATCGCCGCCAGCGAGATCGAAAACGGTTCGGCCACGTCGGTGACGGCCATGTCGTCCTCGAGCAGCATGGTCAGGATCGCCCGCCGCGTCGGATCGGCCAGCGCCATGAAGACCGTGTCGAGGGGATCGGACGTGCTCACCCGCAAAGGCGTAGCGGTGACCACCGGGACGGTCAAGCGACGTTCAACGCATCGGTTGAATGTCCGCGCCGCCGCCTGATAGCGCCCAACAGCACACGGCAGCGTGAGCGGCCGAAAATTATCCTAGCCATTTCAATAGCTTGAACCGCGGCTTTCAGCCTTGACTCTGACCCCACCCCTCCGTAGGTTCCGCCCGACTGTCCCAAGGGGTTCAGCAATGTCGGAACCGAACGATCTGGAGCGTCTGAAGGCGCTCGACGAGCGGCTCGCAAAGCTGAAAAAGGCCAATCAGCCGGGCCCCAAGGTGCAGCAACAAGGCCATGAGATGGCGAATGTCGCCTGGCGCATGGTCACCGAGCTTGTCGCCGGTCTGCTGATCGGTTTTGGCATCGGATACGGGTTGGATGTGCTGTTCGGCACGATGCCCCTGTTTCTGGTGCTGTTCATTCTGCTGGGCCTGGCGGCCGGGATTCGCGTGATGATGCGATCCGCCGCCGAGGTCCAGCGCCAGAGCCAGGAGGCGGCGACGGCCGCCCGGAACGAAGGGGACTAGACGTGTCGGAAGCAGCGCATAACAGCGAAGGTCTTGTGTTCCATCCGATGGACCAGTTCATCGTGCGCCCGCTGTTCGGCGACGATGGCGTCGTGGGCCCCCTGACCTTTACCAACGCGGCGCTTTGGATGCTGGTTGCCGTGCTTATGGCGACCTTGCTGTTTGTGGTCGGCACCCGGGGCCGGTCGATCGTGCCGACCCGCGTGCAGTCGATCGCGGAACTCGCCTACGGCTTTGTCCACAAGATGGTCGAGGACGTGTCCGGCAAGGACGGGCTGAAGTTCTTCCCCTACATCTTCACCCTGTTCATCTTCATCGTCTTCTCGAACTTTCTGGGCCTGATCCCGGGGGCGTTCACCTCGACCTCGCATATTGCCGTGACGGCGGTGCTGGCGGTGGCGGTGTTCCTGACCGTGACGATCGTCGGCTTCGTCAAGAATGGCGCGGGTTTCCTGGGCCTGTTCTGGGTGACCTCGGCGCCGCTGCCGCTGCGCCCGATCCTGGCCCTGATCGAGATCATCAGCTACTTCGTGCGCCCGGTCAGCCATTCCATTCGTCTTGCCGGCAACATGATGGCCGGTCACGCGGTCATCAAGGTGTTCGCCGCCTTTGCCCCGCTGATCCTGATGTCCACCATCGGCCTCGCCGTCACGCCGCTGTCGATCCTGGCGATCACCGCGATGTACGGGCTTGAAATCCTCGTGGCCTTTATCCAGGCCTACGTCTTCACCATTCTGACCTGCGTCTACCTCAAGGATGCGCTGCATCCGCACCACTGACGCCTGTCGAATTCTCTCTCAGCCAAATTCCAACCGTAAGGAGTGACGAACATGGAAGGCTCGATCGTTCAAATGGGTGCGTACATCGGCGCTGGCCTGGCCTGCATGGGCATGGGCGGGGCTGCGGTCGGTGTGGGCAACGTTGCCGGCAACTTCCTGTCGGGCGCGCTGCGCAACCCGTCGGCTGCCGCTGGCCAGACCGCCACGCTGTTCATCGGTATCGCGTTCGCCGAAGCGCTGGGGATCTTCTCGTTCCTCGTCGCGCTGCTGCTGATGTTCGCCGTCTGATCCTGATCTATCCGTGATCCTTACGGCCGGGTGGATCGCACGATCCATCCGGCGGATACGGTCAATCAGGAGGACGCCATGTCAGCAGAAACCGCCGCAGGGCACGCTGCCGAAACCGGGGCAACCGCCGCTGGCCATGCTGCCGAGGCGGCCGGGTCTGGTGGGATGCCGCAGCTCGACATCACCACGTTCCCGAACCAGATCATCTGGCTCGTGATCGCGCTGGTCGTGCTGTATTTCATTCTCTCGCGCGTGGCGCTGCCCCGTATCGGTTCGGTCCTGGCCGAACGGACGGGCACCATCACCAACGATATCGCCGCCGCCGAGACCTACAAACAGCAGGCCGCTGACGCCGAGGCCGCCTATCACAAGGCCCTCGACGACGCGCGCGCCGCCGCCGCCAAGGTGATCGACGAAGCCCGCGCCGACATCCAGAAGGATCTGGACGTCGCCATCGCCAAGGCCGATGCCGAAATCGCCGCCCGCACCGCGGAATCCGAAGCGCGCATCGCGGACATCCGCGCCAGCGCCGCCGAGGCCGTGTCCGAGGTCGCCAAGGACACCACCAAGGAAATCCTTGGGGCGTTCGGCGTCAAGGCGGACGCGCGGTCCGTGACGGCCGCGATCAACGCCCGCCTGAAAGGGGGTGCCGCATGACCCGCATTCTGACGCTGGTTCTGGCACTGGCCGCCACGCCCGCGCTGGCGGCCGAAGAAAACTTCTTCTCGCTGCGTAGCACCGAGTTCGTGGTCTGGATCGCCTTTCTTGTCTTCCTGGCCGTGCTGGTGTTCTTCAAGGTGCCGGGCATGATCGGCGCCATGCTGGACAAGCGTGCCGATACGATTCGCGCCGAGTTGGACGAAGCCCGCAAGCTGCGCGAGGAAGCGCAGGAACTGCGCGCCTCGTTCGAGCGCAAGAAGGCCGAAGTCAAGGATCAGGCCGAACGGATCGTCGCCAAGGCCAGGGCTGACGCGGAACTGGCCGCGCAGCAGGCGAGGGCGGATCTTGAAACCTCGATCGTGCGCCGTCTGAAGGCCGCCGAGGATCAGATCGCCTCGGCCGAGGCCTCGGCCGTGCGCGCGGTGCGCGACCAGGCGATCGCCGTGGCCATCTCGGCCTCGCGCGAGCTGATCGCCAAGAAGATGGAAGCCGAAGACGCCGCCAAGCTGATCGAAAGCTCGATTGCCACGGTGGATGCCCGCCTGCACTGAGGCCCCCTCGGATACCGTTCGCAAAGGCCCCGCTCCGGCGGGGCCTTTCGCGTTTGCGGACCCGCGGTGCCCCCTTTACGCCGGCGGGCCGGCGTGGCTTTCTGAGGGCGCCTCGCCAGAAAGGAACCGACGATGGACCTGCACACCTGGTTTGCCTTTGTTGCCGCGTCGCTGGCGTTGCTGATCATTCCCGGGCCGACGATCCTGCTGGTGCTGAGCTATGCCATCAGCCAGGGCCGGCGGGTTGCACTGGCCATGGCGGCGGGCGTGGCGCTGGGAGATCTGATCGCGATGACCACCTCGCTGGCCGGCCTGGGCGCGCTGGTGCTGGCCTCGGCGGCGCTGTTTACGGTGCTGAAGTGGATCGGCGCGGTGTATCTGGTCTATCTGGGCATCAAGCTGGTCCGCAGCGCCGGCAGTGCCCGTCTGGGCCCGGTCGAATCCCTTGCGGCGACCCGCCCGGCCGCGGTTTTCGCCCATGCGGCGACGGTGACCGCGCTGAACCCCAAGTCCATCGCCTTTTTCATCGCCTTTGTGCCGCAGTTCGTCGCGGCGGATCGGGCACTGCTGCCGCAATTCGCGGTGCTTGTCGTCACTTTCGTGGGCCTCGCGGCGATCAATGCGCTGGCCTATGCCCTGCTCGCCGACCGCCTGCGCGCAAAGGTGGCGCGGCCGTCGGTGCTGGCGTGGTTCTCGCGGCTGGGCGGCGGCGCGCTGATCGCCATGGGCATCGCGACGGCGGCCTTCCGCCGGGCGTGAACCGCCGGGACCCGTCCCTCAACCCAGGTTGTCGCTGACCCGAAATCCCTGCGGGATGGCGTCGGCGCCGTCCAGCAACAGGTCGGCCGCCAGCTCGGCCAGCCTGGGCGCCATGCCGAAGCCGATCTTGAACCCGCCGTTCAGCACGAACTGACCGTCACGCCCGGGCCACGGCCCCAGCATCGGCGCGCGCGAGGGGCTGCGCGGACGCACCCCGGCCCAGCGTTCCAGAACCGGCGCGGCGGCCAGGTCGGGGCAGACCGCACGCACCCGCGCGATCAGGTCATCAAGCTGTGCATCGGTCGTGTCGGGGGCGGCAAAGTCGCGTTCGCTGGTCGATCCGATGGCCACCGTGGCGTCCGCGTGTGGCACGATATGCAACCCGTCGGCGAAAAGCTGGGGCGAATCCCGCCAATCGGCCGCCAGCAAGGCCGCTTGCCCCTTGACCCCGTTGCCCATGGGACGGCCCAGATCCGCGCCCAGGTCGCGCAACCCCTGCGCGCCGGTGGCCCATAGAACCGTCCAGCCCGGCGGCGGCACGGTGCCCTGTTCGACCGTCACGCCGCGCGTGGCCAGTGCGGCGACCAGCGCCGTGGCGGCACCCCGGGGCGACAGGCGCGCGCTCAGCGTGTCATGGATCACCAGCCCCGTGCCCGAGATTACCCTGGGCCCCGCCACCGCGTGGGCCGGCACCACCTGCCACGTCGCCCGCCCCTGCCACAGCTCGCGCGCCGTCTCGCCGCGTTCGCGCGCGCGGGCCACGGCGGCGTCATCCGCCAGGGGCTGCACCCGGCCCAGCCGGGCATAGCCCGGCGTGCCCCCGCCCGCGCTGGCGACCGCGTGCCAGAACCCCTCGGCCATCATCAGGCTGTCGAATTGAAAGGCCTTTTTCGCGTTCCATTGTTCGGGCACATGCGGCGCCAGCGCGCCGACCACCCCGCCCGAGGCCCCCGCGCCGATGCGCGAGGCCTCGATCACGCGGACCCGCGCACCGCGCCGCGCCATCGCCCAGGCCGAGGCGAGCCCGAAAATCCCCGCGCCCATGACCGCGATTTGTGCCATTGCCTTTCCCCCGCCGCCGCGTAAAGGTCGCCGCGTTGTAGCCCTTCACATGCGTATGAACCAGCCCGCTCTGACATGGACCGACAGCGACACGCCCGTCGCCACCGCCTTTGACGACCCGTATTTCACCGGCGGGCTCGATGAGACGCGGCATGTCTTTTTGGCCGGCAACGACCTGCCCGGGCGGTTACGTGCCGGTTTTCATGTGGCCGAACTGGGCTTTGGCACCGGGCTGAACCTGCTGGCGCTGGCGCAGGTCTGGGTCGGCCCCGGCACCCTGCGCTTCACCTCGTTCGAGGCCTTTCCCATGGCCCGGTCCGATATGGCCCGCGCGCTGGCCCCCTTTTCCCTGCCCGGAACCGACGCCCTGGTCGCGCAATGGCAGGGCGATGGTCCGGTGCGTTGCATCGACCTGCCGGGTATCGCGGCCGAAATCCGGATCGGCGACGCCCGGCAGACCCTGCCACCCTGGCCAGACCGCGCGGATGCCTGGTTCCTGGACGGTTTTGCCCCCGCCCGAAACCCCGAACTGTGGAACGACGCCCTTCTGCAGCAGGTCGCCCGCCATACCGGGCCCGGGGGAACCGCGGCCACCTATACCGCCGCCGGCCATGTCCGCCGCGCGCTCGAGTCCGGTGGCTTTCGCGTCACCCGCCAGCCCGGTTTCGGCCGCAAGAAACACATGACAACCGCCCGGATGCCCACATGAGCCGCGAACAGAACACCACCCTCGGGATCTGGCTGATGATCGCCGTCACGCTGGTCTTTGCCCTTCAGGACGGGATCTCGACCCACCTGGCGGGGCAATACAACGTCTTCATGATCATCATGATCCGGTATTGGTTCTTTGCGACCTTTGTCATCACCGTCGCCAGCCGCAAGGCCGGTGGCATACGCAACGCCGCGCGCACCCACGCACCCAAGGCGCAGGTCTTTCGCGGCCTTTTGCTGGCGCTGGAGATCCTGGTCGCGGTCAAGGGCTTTGTCGTGCTGGGGCTGGTGGAATCGCACGCCGTCTTTGCCGTCTATCCGCTGCTGATCGCCGCGCTGTCCGGCCCCGTCCTGGGCGAGCGCGTGGGCTGGCGGCGCTGGGTCGCCATCGGCATCGGCTTTGCCGGGGTCCTGGTGATCCTGGAACCGGGGTTCGGCGTGTTCCGGATCGGCGCGCTGATCCCGTTTCTGGCCGCGCTGATGTTCGCCCTTTACGGTCTGGTGACGCGCTATGTCGGGCGCTACGACAGCAGCGCGGTCAGCTTCTTCTGGACGGGCATCATGGGCCTGATCGTGACCACCGGGGTGGGCGTGTTCCACTGGCAGCCGATGGTGGGTTCGGATTGGGTCTGGATGCTGCTACTGTGCATCACCTCGGCCGGCAGCCACTACATGCTGATCCGCGCCTACGAGGTCGCCGAGGCCAGCGCGATCCAGCCCTTTGCCTATCTGCAACTGGTCTTTGCCAGCCTTATCGGCATCGTCGTGTTCCACGAAACGCTGCGCCCCAATGTGGCCATCGGGGCGGCGATCGTGGTCTGTGCGGGTCTGTTCACCCTGTGGCGTGCGCGCCAGGTGGCGGTCCGGCGTTAGCCGCCGCACATCTGCTGCGCGAGATCGCCAAAGGTCCGGTAGCGCGCCCAGAATTCGTTGTCGGCGCGGGTCGAAGACATGCGCACCGCCTGGGCCTCGTCCGGGTTGGTGAAGAAACGTGCCGCGCGGCGCTGTTCGGATCGGGTCAGCGTATGGTCGGCAGCGGCATCGATGCAGCGGCACAACTGGCGGCTGGACTGCGGCCGATCCGATCGATTGCAGGCGGTTTCGATCGGGCCGGCCATCGCCGCAACGGGGGCCAGCGTCGTCAACGCAAGGGCGGCGGCGATCATCAGGTGTTTCATGTCTGCCTCGATCCAAAGGTCGTGCGACTCTTGCCGAGTCGTCTTAACAATCCGTTATAAACTGTCGTTATTGTTACCAAAAATGACCAGAGACCTCAACCGCTAGGGCTGGTATCGGCGGATTTCCCCGCCGCAACATCCTGCCCGCGGCCATTGCGCCCGAATCGCGCTGCCCCTAACGTGACGGGGCAGCATCGGGGGCTCTGATGGCGGATTGGGACTATATCATCGTCGGCGCGGGCAGCGCGGGGTCGCTTCTGGCGAACCGCTTGAGCGAACGCCACCGGGTTCTGTTGCTTGAGGCCGGGGGGCGCGACAACTACATCTGGGTGCATGTGCCCGTCGGGTATCTCTATTGCATCGACAATCCCCGCACCGACTGGCGCCTGCGCACCGCGGCCGAGCCGGGGCTGAACGGCCGCAGCCTGCTCTATCCCCGGGGCAAGGTGCTGGGCGGGTGCAGTTCGATCAACGGGATGCTCTATCTGCGCGGGCAGGCGGCGGATTACGATCAGTGGCGCCAGATGGGCAACACCGGATGGGGCTGGGACGATGTGCTGCCCTATTTCAAGAAACACGAGGATTACGCCGCCGGAGACCCGGGCGACATGCACGGCACCGGCGGCGAGTGGCGGGTCGAAAACCAGCGCCTGCGCTGGCAGATTCTGGATGACTGGGCGCGCGCCGCGCAGGAAACCGGAATTCCCGCGACGCAGGATTTCAACACCGGCGACAACGAGGGCGTGGCCTATTTCAAGGTGAACCAGCGCAAGGGTTGGCGCTGGAATACCGCAAAGGCGTTTCTGCGCCCGGCCCGCGCCCGAATCGAGGTGCACACGAACGCCCACGCTACCGGCCTGATCCTTGATGGCAACCGTTGCACCGGCGTGCGCTATCTGCGCGACGGTCAACCGACCGAAGCCCGCGCCAACGCCGAGGTGATCCTGACCGCGGGGTCCGTCGGTTCGACCCAGTTGCTGCAACTGGCGGGGATCGGCCCGGCCGACCGCCTGCGCCAACTGGGAATCGCGCCGCTCCACGACTGCGACGCGGGCGAAAACCTGCAAGACCACCTGCAACTGCGCCTGGCCTTCAAGGTGACGGGCGCGCGCACGCTGAACACGATGGCCAACAGTCTGTTCGGAAAGGCCCGGATCGCAGCCGAATATGCGCTGTTCCGCTCGGGACCGATGTCGATGTCGCCCAGCCAACTGGGGGCCTTTGCACGCTCGGGCCCGGGGGTCGAACGGGCCGATCTGGAATACCATGTGCAGCCACTCAGCCTCGAGGCCTTTGGTCAGCCGCCCCACGACTTTCCGGCCGTCACGGCCTCGGTCTGTCATCTCAGGCCGGATAGCCGGGGGTCGATCCGCGTGACCACCCGCGATCCGATGACCCCACCGGAAATCGCGCCGAACTACCTGTCGGCCGAAACCGACAAGCACGTCGCCGCCAACGCGATCCGGCTGACCCGGCGGATCATGGCGGCGCCGGCCCTGGCGAAATACCGGCCGCAGGAATTCAAACCCGGCCCCGCGCTGCAAACCGAGGCCGAGCTGATCCGCGCCGCCGGCGACATCGGCACGACGATCTTTCACCCCGTCGGCACCTGCCGCATGGGCACCGATCCGCGCGCCGTGGTGACGCCGGATCTGCGCGTGAACGGCGTGCGCGGGCTCAGGGTGGCCGATGCCTCGATCATGCCGACGATTCCGTCGGGCAACACCAACTCGCCGACCATCATGATCGCGGAAAAGGCCGCGGCGATGATTCTGGGCGGCTAACACGACCCCTTGCACGCCGCCGCGCCCCGGGCGATGCTTGCCCCAGACAGGAGATGCGCCATGACGCCCGACATCAGTATCAAGAAGGTGGTCCACATCATCTTTCAGGCGCGCGAATCCGGGCGCCCGGGCGAATTGCACGCCTTCATCGACGCGCTGAACGACGATGAAAAGGCCAACCTGGTGGCGATTGCTTGGGTCGGCCGCGGCGCCTTCGAACCCGAGGATTTCGCCGAGGCCCTGGAAACCGCCTTTGCCGAGGCGACCACCCCGACGGCGGATTACCTGATGGGCATGCCGCACCTGTCCGAGAACCTGGAAGCGGGCCTTGAAGCCCTCGAAATCGACGTCACCGAAGCCGAGGAAGACTTTTACGACCGTTGACAGGCCCGTCTGGCCAGGCCACCCCTTGCGGCATGCCGGCAAGCGGACCGGGCGGGTGAAGCGCCTGTCAACCCGCCCTTCTTTGTGCGGCAAATATCCCGGGGGTGAGCCGCGCCAGCGGCGAGGGGGCTGGCCCCCTGCGCCGGTGGGTCAGCGCGCGTAGGGATCGGCCAGGGCCGGCAGGATCGTGCCGCTGCAATCGCCAAAGCCGATGGTATAGCCGTCGCCACGGCACTGGCCTTTCAGCGTCAGGCGGTCGCCGTCCTCCAGAAAGCTGCGCGTCTGTCCGCCCGGCAGGGAAAGCGGCTCTTGCCCGCCCCAACTGAGTTCGAGCAGCGATCCGCGCGAGTCCTTGACCGGCCCCGAGATGGTGCCAGACCCCAGCAGATCCCCGACCCGCATCGCGCACCCCGACGTGGTGTGGTGCGCCAGTTGCTGCGCGGCCGAATAATACATTTCCCGGTAGTTGGTGCGCGAAATGACGCTGGGCGCGGCGCCCTGCGGCGCCAGTTCGACATCGAGCGCGATGTCATACAGCATTGGGCCCGGTTCCTGCAAATAGGGCAGCAGGGGCTGTTCGCGATCGGGCGCGGCGGTGCGGAAGGGTTCCAGCGCCGCCTTGGTGACGATCCAGGGCGAAATGGTGGTGGCCGTCGCCTTTGACTGGAACGGGCCCAGCGGCACATATTCCCACGCCTGGATATCGCGCGCCGACCAGTCGTTCAGCAAGACATAGCCAAAGATCATCGCGTCGGCTTCCGCCACCGTCACCGGCCCGCTCGAGGGCTGGCCGACCACCGCGCCCATCTCCAGCTCCAGGTCGAAACGGGCACAAGGCGCCCAGCGCGGCGCGGCATCCTGCGGGCCCTTCAACTGACCCCAGGGGCGGCGCACGTCCGTGCCCGACACGACCACCGACGAAGCCCGGCCGTTGTAGCCGATCGGGATATGCAACCAGTTGGGCGGCAGCGCGTTCTCGGGGCCGCGGAACATGGTGCCGACGTTGAACGCGTGGTTCCGGCCGGCATAGAAATCGGTGTATTCACTGACCGTGAACGGCATGTGCAGCGTCACGCCGGCCAGCGCGTGCAGATAGGGTTCGACCTGGTCGCGGGTGTCGCTGCCCTGGGCCAGGTGGCCGATGAGCTGGCGGCGCAGCTTGTCCCAGACCGCGGGGCCCGCGGCCATCAGCGGGTTCCACGCGGGGGTGTTCAACAGGGGCGTGTCGGCGGGTGCCAGAAGCCCGGCCTTTTCCATGCCGGCCAGATCCAGCACGAAATCGCCGATCGCCACGCCACAGCGCGCCGAAAGCGCCGGGGTCGAAAAGACGCCGCAGGGCAGGTTGTTCAGGGGAAACGGACAGGTGGGGTCGTTGGCGGTTTCGACCCAGGAGCGAATGAGCGACATGGAATCTCCTGCGGGTTGGGCGGCGACGGACGGGCAACAGGGCCCGTCCGGCAAAGATCTCAGTCCTTGATACCGGGTGTGCCGTCGAATTTCTTCTCAAGCGTGGTCCAGCATTCCAGGTAATCGTCCTGCAAGGGCGCGGTTTCGGCGGCCCATTGGGTCAGGTGCTGCGGAAAGCGCGTTTCAAACATGAACGACATGGTGTTGTCCAACAGATGCGGCTTCAGATCCGCGTTGGACGCCCCTTCAAAGGCGTCGCGGTCCGGCCCGTGCGGCAACATGCAGTTGTGCAGGCTCAGCCCGCCCGGCAGAAAGCCCTGCGGCTTGGCGTCATACTGGCCATAGATGTTGCCCATCAGCTCGGACATGATGTTCTTGTGATACCACGGCGGGCGGAAGGTGTGATCGGCCACCATCCAGCGTTCGCGGAACAACACGAAGTCGATGTTGGCCGTGCCCTCCTGCCCCGAGGGCGCCGTCAGCACCGTGAAGATCGACGGGTCGGGGTGGTCGAACAGGATCGCGCCCACCGGCGAATAGGTGCGCAGGTCGTATTTCACCGGGCAATAGTTGCCGTGCCAGGCCACCACGTCCAGCGGCGAGTGGTCGATCCGCGTCTCGTGGAACTGGCCGCACCACTTGATGACCACGCGCGAGGGTGCCTCGCGGTCCTCGAACGCGGCGACCGGCGTCTTGAAGTCGCGCGGATTGGCCATGCAGTTGGCGCCGATCGGCCCGCGCGACGGCAGGTCGAATTTCTGGCCGTAATTCTCGCACACAAAGCCCCGGCAGGGCCCCTCCAGAACCTCGACCCGATACACCAGGCCGCGCGGCAGGATGGCGATTTCCTTGGGCTCCAGGTCGATCACGCCCATTTCGGTGCAGAACCGCAGGCGCCCCTCTTGCGGCACGACCAGCAACTCACTGTCGGCCGAAAAGAAGTATTCGTCCACCATCGACGCGGTCACCAGGTAGACATGGCTGGCCATGCCGACCTGCGTGTTCACGTCGCCGGCGGTGGTCACGGTGCGCATTCCGGTGATCCAGCTCAGGCTTTCGCCGACGCCCGGCATCGGGATCGGGTCCCAGCGATACTGGCCCAGGCTGATGACGTCGGGCAGCACATGCGGGGCCGATTTCCAGCCGTCCACGGCGATCTTGCGGAACCGGCCGGTGTGCTTGACCGACGGGCGGATGCGGTAGCACCAGGTGCGTTCGTTCTGGCCGCGCGGCGCGGTAAAGGCGGTGCCCGAAAGCTGTTCGGCATAGAGACCGTAGTTGCATTTCTGCGGGCTGTTCTGACCTTGGGGCAGGGCGCCGGGCAGGGCCTCGGTTTCGAAATCGTTGCCGAAGCCGGGCATGTAGCCGTCATGCGGACCACCGGCCGAAGGGGCGCGGGTCATGCCGTCGGGAAGGGAAGGGTTGGTCATGGGGTTTCCTGTTCGCTCAGGATAATCGTCATCTCTCGTATCACTTAACATTTATTGCAGTTGCAACAATGTCAAGGGCCGAGCGCCTTGCCGTTGCTTTCGACGCTGCTTTGTGGTCGGCTCGCCGGACGCTTGGAGACGCCCATGACCGACGCCCCCGATTTCGACCTGAACACGTTTCTTCCCTACCGTATGAACGCGGCCGCCAGCCGGATCAGCCGTGCCTTTGCCGACCGCTACCGCGAGGATTTCGGCATCACCATCCCCGAATGGCGGGTCCTGGTGCATTTGCATCATGCGGGCGACGTGTCGGTGCGCGACATCGAATCACGGGTGGACATGGAAAAGTCCAAGGTCAGCCGCGCCGCCTCGCGGCTCGAGGCGGCGGGCTATGTCAGCAAGGCGGTGAACGATCAGGACCGCAGGCTTCTGGCGCTGCGACTCACCGATTCGGGGCACGATCTGGTCGCTCGGGTGCTGCCGGTGGCGATGCAGTATCAAGACGAGATGCTGGAACGTCTGGGACCGCTGGCACCGGGCCTGACCGCCGCCCTGGACGTTCTGCTGACACCCGGGGATTAACGCCCGGGGGCCGCGTCCACCTGCGCCATCAACTGGGCGTGGCGGTCGATGAAGGCCGCGCGAACCTCGGCCGGGGGGCGGGGGGCGATGGTGACGCCGGCGGCCTGGGGCGTCGGACGGCCAAAGATCCGGTCGGCCTCGGCCTTGGAAAAGCCGGCGATCTGCGTCGCTTCCAGCCATGCGCTGACGATATCGGCTTTCTTGATGAGGGTCTTGATCGGTGTAGGCAGCACAGCGGGCAGGCCAAAACGGATGTGAATCGCCGCCGTCAGCCGTTCGTCCAGCGCGCCGTAATCGGGCCCGACGGCGGCCTTCACCGGCGAGATCATGTCCCCGATGACGTATTCCGGCGCGTCATGCAGCAGCGCAGCCAGGCGCCAGCGCGGGGCCAGGCCCGGTTCCATCCGTCCAAGCAGCGATTCGACCAGCAGCGAATGCTCGGCCACCGAATAGGGCCAGTCGCCGGTGGTCTGACCGTTCCAGCGCGCGACAAAGGCCAGCCCGTGGGCGATATCCTGCAACTCGATATCAACGGGGGTCGGGTCCAGCAGGTCCAGCCTGCGCCCCGAGAGCATCCTCTGCCAGGCGCGCGCCTGCTTCATCCGCTGTCCCCGTCCGGTTTCTCTGGCGTCGATACCGAAACACGAACCCGTGGTAAAGCGGGCGGTTCACAGCCCCGGTCTGGCCGGCAGCAGGGCGAGGATGGCCAGCGCCAGCCCGATCCCGCCGACGCCCAGCACCATCAAGGACCGGGACCAGCGGCGCGTTCGCCGGGCCGGCGGAGCGGCGTCGATGGGCCGCGGCGGCAGCGGGGTGGGCAGGTCGTCGTCCAGCCAGGCATCGGCCGACAGGATACCGGATTTGGCCGGGGCCGGGGCCGGGGCACTGTCCGACGGCAGATCGGCGCGCATTCCGGCACCGTAAGGGGTGCGAATCGGCTTGTCGGTGCCGATCTGTTCGACCGAGGCGATCAATCCCGCCAGGTCGATCCCCAGGGCACCGCCCGGCGGCGGGTCCGTCGGCACGGCGGGAATGTCGGCGTCTGCCAGAGTGTCCGGTGCCGCGTCAGGCCCCAGCAGGGATTGGGTGGCACGGGCGATTTGCAGGGCCGAGGCCCGCCGCCCGCTGCGCAGGCTGGGCCACCGACCCATCAGCTGAGCGCGCCGCAATGGCGGCCGCGGCGCGGTGTTGGGATTGCGCAAAATCCCGACCCGTGCCTGGCGGTCCTGGCGCGAGGGGCGCCGGCTGTCGGTTTCAAGCGTGGTGCTGGTCACGGGTGGCAACCCCCTTTGTCGGCACCCCGGCACCCGGGGCGGTTCCGCCAGCATCGCCCAGGGCCGTTAAGAAAGCGCAAACGCGAACGGCCGGGCGCGGGGCCCGGCCGTCCGGCAATCGTGGGGGTCGCCTCAGGCGACGGGCGTGTTGCCCTGCTGACGCATCAGTTGCTGGCGATACATCTGCATGAAGTCGATCATTTCCAGGTTCAGAGGCGGGAAGCCGCCGTCGCGCGTCACGTCCGAGATGATGCGTCGGGCATAGGGGAAGACGATGCGCGGGCATTCGATCAGCAGGAACGGATGCAGCTGGTCCTGCGGCAGGCCCTCGATCAGGAAGATCGCGCCGTATTCCAGTTCCGCCAGATACAGGGTCTGGTTGGTTTCCTTGGTCTTGGCTTCGACCTTGTATTTCGAGATCACCTCGAAATGGCCGTCCTGTTCGCGCTTTTTCGCGTCCAGGCTGACCTGCACCTGGATGTCGGGCTGACCCGCAGGCAGGATGCCGGTGCCGCGCACGACGGCGTTTTCGAACGACAGGTCGCGCACGAACTGCGCCAGAACCTGGAATTTCACCTGCGGCTGCGCGCCGGGTTGCGCACCGGCCTGGGGCGCGGCTCCGTTGCCAGTCTCGGCCATGACACTCTCCTGATGACTATGGGTCTGACGGCGTTCTAGCAGGAGGTTCCCGGCGCCTCAAGGACGGGCCTCACGGTCGGCGCGGTCGCTCGATGCGGTGATCGGTATCCAGGGGATCGCGCGCCGGATCGCGCACGCTGAACTCGCCTTCGACGACATCGTCCTGCCAGACCCGGGTCGTCACCGTGGCTCTGGCACCGATCAGCCGCACCAGCGCGCGTTGCAGGGGCGGCAGCAGCAGCAGCAGGCCCAGCGTGTCGGTCAGGAACCCCGGCAGGATCAGCAGAATCCCCGCCAGAACCCGGAACGCGCCCTGCGCCAGAAATGTGCCCGGGTCGATCCTGAGACCGCCCTGCATCATCGCCAGCGCCCGCGCCTGCTGTCCGCGCAGGATGGTCACGCCCAGCATCGCGCCCAGCACAATCAGCAGCAACGTGGTGCCGACACCGATCTGCCCGCCGATGGCGATGAACAGCGCGATCTCGATCAACGGCAGGGCGACAAAGAGCAGCAGCAGGGGCAAACCGGAAAATCCCTTTGGGTGTTGTGGTGGACTTAGGCCTTCGCGCACCCTACATAGTCACCGATTGGTTGAAACCAAGCCCGAGTGCTTTGAGGAAACGATGGATAACGCCGTGATACAACTCCTGGTCCTGGCCGGAATTGCCGTTTTCCTGATCCTGAAGCTGCGCAATGTCCTGGGCACGCGCGACGGTTTCGAACCGGGTCAGGCCCCCGCGCCGGGCCCCGCCCCCACCCCGCGCCGCGGATTCGAGGTGATCGAAGGTGGCGAGGATCGCGACATCACCGACCATGTTCCCGCTGGCAGCGCCTCTGCCACCGCGCTGGCCGGCATGAAGCGCGCCGAGCCCGGCTTCAATGTCGGCGAGTTCCTGAACGGTGCGCGCCAGGCCTATGAGATGATCCTCATGGGGTTCGAGCGTGGCCAACTGGACGATCTGGTGCCCCTGCTGTCGCGCGACGTGTTCGAAAGCTTTGACGAGGTCGTGCAATTGCGCGAACGCCAGGGGCTGACGGTCGAGGCCAGTTTCATCGGCGTGCGCGAGATCGAGCTGACCGAAGCCCGTTTCGACGCCGCCACCCGCGAGGGCGAGGTGACGGTGCGCCTGGTGGGCGAGCTGACCTCGGTCGTGCGCGACCGCGACGGCAAGGTGGTCGAGGGCGATGCGACCCGCATCAAGCAAGAGCGCGACCGGTGGACCTTTGCCCGCGTGATGGGGTCGGAAAACCCCAACTGGCGGCTGGTCGCGACCGGCGACTGATCGTCGCGCGGCCGGTGGCAGAAAGCGTCGCGCCATGAGCCGCCGCCTGACCGACGAGGAGCGCGAGATCTGGCAGCGCGTCGTGCGCAACGCGCGGCGCCTGTTGCCCGCGCAAGACCCCGCCCCCGACACCCGCACGCGCGCGGCCCCCGACCCGCAGGCCGCGCCGCGCCCCCCGGCCGAATCGGCCACCCCGCCCCGCGCCGTGGCCCTGCCGATGCCGCCCGGGGCCCTGCGCGGGACCCCCGCGCCACGGGTCAGTCTGGATCTGGCGCCCACGATCAGCGAAAGGCTGGCGCGCGAGCCGGTGCGTATGGATCGCAGCCTGCACCGCGCCATGTCGCGCGGCAAGCTCGAGCCCGAGGCCCGGATCGACCTGCATGGCATGACGGTCGCGCAGGCCCATGGCGCGCTGACGGGCTTCATCCTGTCGGCGCAGGCGCGCGGGCTCAGGCTGGTGTTGGTCATCACCGGCAAGGGACGCAAGGCCGGATCGGACCACGCCGCGCCGATGCCGGCCAGACAGGGCGTGCTGAAGCACGAGGTGCCGCACTGGCTGCGCAGCGCGCCGCTGGGTCCGCTGGTGCTGGAATTGCGCGAATCGCACCGCGCGCACGGCGGGGCGGGGGCGTATTACGTTTACCTGCGCAAGCGTCGCTAGGACGCCGTCAGCGCACCTGCGGCGCCGTCGAGGCGCCGATCGATCCGGTCAGCCGCTGCAACCAGTAAGGCACCACGCTGCGCCGGCGCGACGGGTCCGAGGTCAACGGCGTCAGGATCACCTCGGTCGTGTTCTGCAATGTCAGGATCGTCGCCGGCAGCAGCGGAAGCGACCCGGCGGTGTCACGCGACAACGCGGCGTTCATCGCCCCCATCTGGTTCAGCAAACCGATCAGCGCCGGCGAAGACCCCACCGTGAAATGCCCGCCGCCCCGGCTGAAGGCGCTGACATCGACCACGGTGACATCCAGCCCCTCGACCGGCTGGGCATTGGGCATGTTGCCCAACCGAGCGCGTTCGCCCGTCAGGCTGGCCGACAGCATCAGCACCCGGTCGCGCTGCGAGGTGACGATGAGGAACGGCTCGGGCAGGTGGCCGATATCGCGCACCTGCTGGCGGAACAGTTCGATATCCACATCGGGCGAGATCAGGATGACGCCGCCCACCGCCGACAGGGCCGGATCGTGCGTCAGGGCCATCTGGCGCAGCACCTCCATCGTCAGATGACTGCCCATCGAATGCGCCATCAGGATGATCCGGTGCGGTCCCGCGGCGGCGACGCGGCGGATCATCTGCACCATGCCGTCGCGCGCATAGAGGGCGCTGTCGCGGTCATGCGCATAGGCCAGAGGCGCCCCCAGCGAGGGCCAGGAATAATGCAGGATCACCCCTGGCAGGTTCAGGTCGTAATCCAGCTGCGCGGTGCGGAACACGCCTTCGACAAAGGTCGTGTTGAACCCATGGACAAAGATCACTGCCTCGCGCGCGTCGGGGGCCTGTTCGTTCAGCCGTTGGCGCACCGCGTTCTCGAACTGCGGGCCGGTCAGTTGCTGCGCGCCGGCCAGCATGAAATCGCGTTCGGGGTTGCCCGGCTGGCGTCCGCGCGGGCGCGTGATCTCGCCGCGCTCGCGGTCGGGCGGGATCGAGACGGTATACCGGCCAAAGGTTTCCTCGGCGTCACGCGACCAGCCGGGAATTTCCGGCTGCTCGGGATCGGGGCCGCGCGTCGTCGCCACCAGAATCGGCACCCAGACCGCACCGGGTGCCGTCCCGTCAACGAAATCCGCGCGCTCGCGCTGGGCGCAAGCGGCCAGAAAAGCCAGGGCAAGGATGGTAAACGTGCGCATGGACGGTCCGCTGACAGGATCGCCCGCTGCATACACCATGCTGGGCGCGCCGTCAGGGGGTGATGCGGCGGATTGCGCCTTTCCCGGCGGCTCCTCGCGCAGTAGAGCATGGGAATGCGCGATATCCTCAACTCAGCCCGCACCGCCACCGCCGAACTGCGCCAGTTGTTCGAGCCGACGCCGCTGCAACGCAACGACCACCTGTCGGCCCGCTTCGGCGCCGAGGTCTGGTTGAAACGCGAGGACCTGACGCCGGTGCGCAGCTACAAGATCCGCGGCGCCTTCAACGCCATGCGGCGGTTGCTGGATGCGTCCCCCGACCAGGACACTTTCGTCTGCGCCTCGGCCGGAAACCATGCGCAGGGCGTCGCCTTTGCCTGCCGCCATTTCGGCAAGCGCGGCGTGATCTTCATGCCGGTGACCACCCCGCGCCAAAAGATCGACAAGACCCGCATCTTTGGCGGCGAGGCCGTCGAAATCCGGCTGATCGGCGACTATTTCGACCAGTCGCTGGCCGCCGCCCAACGCTTTTGCACCGAGGTGGGCGCGCATTTCCTGTCGCCCTTCGACGACGAGGATGTGATCGAGGGGCAGGCCTCGGTCGGGGTCGAGATCGTCGAACAGCTGGGGCGGATGCCCGATGTGATGGTCCTGCCGGTCGGTGGCGGCGGGCTGGCCGCGGGCGTGCGGCGCTATTTCGCCGCGCTCGATGCCCCGACCGCGTTCCGCTATGTCGAACCCCTGGGCGGCGCCAGCCTGACCGCCGCCTTGCGCGCCGGCGGGCCGGTCACGCTGCCGCGGGTGGACAGTTTCGTCGATGGCGCCGCCGTCGCCCGTATCGGCGCGCGGCCCTTTGCCGCCCTCGCGGACGAGGCGCCCACTCAGGTGCTGCTGGCGCCCGAGGACCGGATTTGCGGCACCATGCTGGACATGCTGAACGTCGAGGGCATCGTGCTGGAGCCCGCCGGCGCGCTGTCGGTCGATGCGCTGCCCGATCTGGGCGACCTGATACGCGGGCGCACCGTGGTTTGCGTCACCTCGGGCGGGAATTTCGACTTTGAGCGCCTGCCCGAGGTCAAGGAACGCGCGATGCGCTGGGCCGGCACCAAGAAGTATTTCATCCTGCGGATGCCCCAGCGCCCCGGAGCCCTGCGCGACTTTCTCGAGATTCTGGGACCCGAGGATGATATCGCCCGTTTCGAATACCTGAAGAAATCCGCGCGCAACTTTGGTTCGGTGCTGATCGGGATCGAGACGAACCATGCCGACAACATCGCCGCGCTGTTTGCCCGCATGGATGCCGCCGGGTTCGATTACCGCGACGTGACGGTGGACGAGACCTTGGCAAATTTCCTGGTCTGAACGGCCCGCGACGTCCGGCGTCTGCGCGGGCCCCCTCCACCGAACCCGGGGCGCACCCGTCACGCCGCGCGCCGCGCCAGGCCCGTCAGGAACTGCTCGCGCGAGGTTGCGTGGCAGCGCCGGATCGCGCCCAGATCCACCTGCCCCCCCCGCCCGTCATTGGCCCGGTTTTCGCCGTCGGTGCATAGCGTGGCAAAGTCCCGAAATCCCAGGTTCAGCGCGGCCCCCTTGAGGAAATGCAGCCGCGCCGCCAGTGTCGCGTCGTCGTCGCACCCGTCGAGTTGCGCGATTCCATCGGCAACCTCTTGCAGGAAAACATCGACGATCTCGCCAAAGGCGTCGCCCATGTCGGCCCTCAGTTCATCCACCTGCGCCCAGTCGATCATTGCCCGTTCCTTTCGTCCCTCGCAGAGTGACGCGCAACCTCTGAGTGAAATCTTAACGTGAAAAAACAACTGAAAACAATTGTATGTTTCAGGAGTTGTTAAAACGGCTGCGTCACAACCGGGCTGAGTTCATGAAAAGGTGTGTCGTGTCATCGTTGCAACCCAGCGCCGCAAGCCCCCCTCATCCACCGTCCTTCGCGGCGGAGGACGCCATTCGCCATGTCCTGATCGTGGATGATTCGCGCGCGCAGCGGATGCTGGTCGAAGCCGGCCTGCGCGGCCACGGGTTCACCGTGCATCACGCGGCCTCGGGGGCTGAGGCGCTCGCCCTTTGCACCCGGATCGAGGTGGATCTGGTGCTGTCCGACTGGATGATGCCGGGCATGACCGGGGTCGATTTCTGCCGCGCGCTGCGGGCCCGGCCCAGCGACCGCTATATCTATTTCATCCTGCTGACCTCGAAATCCGACAAGGCCGCCGTGGCCGAAGGGCTGGATGTCGGCGCCGACGATTTCCTGGCCAAGCCGCTCGATCCCGGCGAATTGCGCGCGCGGGTGAACGCCGGGGCGCGGGTGCTGGCCATGGAACGCGCGCTCAGGGGCAGCAACCTGCTGCTCAGCGATGCACTGGCAAAGTTGCAGACGCTCTACGATTCGCTCGATCGCGATCTGGTCGAGGCGCGCAATCTGCAACAATCGCTGCTGCGCGAACGCCATCATCGCACGGCCGAGGGGCGGGTCAGCCTGCTGCTGCGCCCCTCGGGGCCGGTGGGCGGCGACATGGTGGGTTTCTTCGACATCGGCGCGCGGCAGACCGGGCTCTATGCGTTCGATGTGTCGGGCCATGGCGTGACCTCGGCGCTGATGACCGCCCGGCTGTCGGGCCTGCTGACCGGCGCCTCGGCGGATCACAACATCGCCATCTCGGTCGGGCCGGCCGGCCCGGTCGGGCACCCGCCTGAGCAGGTGGCGGCGGCCATGAACCGCCTCATGTTGTCCGAAATCCAGACGGAACGCTACGTGACCCTCGCCTATGCCGAGATCGACCGCCTGAGCGGGGTGGTCCGCATGGTGCAGGCCGGGCATCCGCACCCGATGATCCAGCACGCCTCGGGGCGGGTCAGCCTGCTGGGGTCGGGCGGCCTTCCGGTCGGTCTGCTGGAGGGGGCGGAATACAGCGGGTTCCAGACGCGGCTGCACCCGGGCGAGCGGCTGCTTCTGGTGTCGGACGGGGTTACCGAATGCCCCGATCCCAGCGGCGAGGAACTGGGGCATGAGGGGCTGGAACGCATCCTGCGCAACCTGTCCGACCTGCATGACACCGCGCTTCTGGATGCGCTGATGTGGGAACTGGCGCGCTGGCACGGGTCCGAGGACTTTCCCGATGACGTCAGTTGCGCGCTGTTCGAATACGACGGTCCAGCGGGGTGAAACAGGCGCAACCCAGCGCCCGGCGAAACGCCGCCGCGTCGGTATCCGGTCGCAGGAGACAGGCCTGCAAGGCGCCGTTCGTCAGGCGCACCGCCAGCAGCGCCGTCCGTATGGCGGTGGCCAGGATGATCGCGGGTCCGGCCCCGCAATCGCGCGGCCCGCCCGGGATTTGGGGCGCTGGCCGGTGGTGGCTCGTCACACCGGCCAGCGCGGCCCCGGGGACCAGACGCTGATCCAGGAGCCGCCGGATCACCAGCCCCCGCCGCAGGGGTGTGCGGTTCGCCACAGCGATCTCGGCGGTGCCCTCGCCATCCAGATCGCCGAGACCCGCGACGGCCATCCAGCGCGAGGAAAGCGAGGCCGGGATCAGCCCGCAGGGGCCATGGACCGACCGCCGTGCGCCGTGCGTCAGGTCGCTTTCGACCACCACGGGCCCCGGACCGGCCGTCACCGGTCACCTCGGCCAGGCGCACCATGCTGTCCACGGACACGCGGGTGCGGGGCAGGCGGATCTCGCGTGTCGAGCCCTCGCCCGGAACCCGCGCCAGCGCGCCGTGATCGGCTACGTCCGGGCCCATTGGCTGATGTCCGTAACGCACCGTCGGTTCGATCGGCGTGGCGCGGGCGATACCCGGCACCGGCGCGGGGTCGCGGTCCGGCGCCTGCGCGGCCGCCAGCGACAAGGCGCAGGCGGTGGACAGCCCCGGCAGCCGGTGCGCCCTAGTTACGGTGGAACCGCGCGGCCAGTTCGACATGGGCTGACCAGCGGAACTGATCGACAACCTGCACCCAGTCCAGCCGATAGCCTGCGTTCACCAGCGTGCGGGCATCGCGGGCAAAGCTGACCGGGTTGCAACTGACGTGGGCGATCACCGGAACGGCGGCGTGGGCCAGCTCGGCCACCTGGGCCTCGGCGCCGGCGCGCGGAGGGTCGAGAACGACGGCCTGAAAGCGGGCCAGTTCGTCGGGCAACAGGGGGCGCCGGAACAGATCGCGGGCTTCGGTCGTGACCCGTTTCAGACCGGACGCGCCGCGCCAGCCGCGATCCAGCGCCGCCAGCATCGGCGCGGCCGCTTCGACGGCATGCACCTCGGCCGTTTCGGCCAGCGGCAAGGCAAAGGTGCCGCACCCGGCGAACAGGTCCAGCACCTGCCGCGCCGGGCCGACGGCCTCGCGCACCGCGTCCAGCAGCGCGGCCTCGCCCTGAGGGGTCGCTTGCAGAAAGGCGCCCGGCGGAGGCGAGACCCGGGCCCGGCCCATCGCCAGCACGGGGGGTTCCTCTTGCGCCAGGACCTCGCCGTTCCACGACAGCCGCGCCAGGCGGTGTTGGCCGGCGATCCGGGGCAGGGACAGGCGCAGGGCAGTATCCAGGGGCTTGCCCCCTTCGACCGCGATCTCGACACCCTGGAGGAACAGCGTGGCCGTAAGCCGCACCTCGGCCTTGCGCGAGCCGCCTTCGAGCACCAGCGCCTCCATGGCCGGCAGCGCGGCCAAGAGCGCGGGGTCCAGCAGGCGGCAGTCGGGCACCGGCGTCACCGTGTCCGAGGCGCGCCCGTGGAACCCCACCAGGGCGCCCGATTTCAACCGCCGCCCCGTCAGCGTCGCCCGCCGCCGCGAACCGGGCGGCGAGGTCAGGACCGGCCGCAACGGCGCGTCCAACCCCTGCGCGATCAGGGCCTGCCGGACGACGCCCAGCTTCCAGTCCGCGACGAACCCGTCCGAGGCGTGCATCAGCGCGCAGCCGCCGCAAGCCTTGTAATGGCGGCACGGCGCGGCGACGCGCTGCGGCGAGGGCGTCACGATCCTGGGTTGCGCGACACGGCCCTCGACCGCCGTGCCCTCGACCGTCTCGCCAGGCAGGACGCGGGCAAAGACCAGGCCGTCGCCGACCCCCTCGGCGCGCAGGGTGAGACGCTCGATAACCGTCATGCGGCCCCCCTTTGGGCGTGACAGATGGCCCGCGCCGACATCAGCCGGGCACCGCGGGCGAAAAGGCGTAGCCCTCGGGCGTCAGGATCGTCGCCTCGCGCAGACCGTGCGGCTTTGTGGCCGGAGGTTCGATCACCACGCCGCCAAGGTCGTTGGCCCGCGCGACCGCTGCGTCCGGGTCGATTCCGAACAGGTAGAACTGCGCGCCGGCGCCGCGCGGCGGGCTTTCGGGCACAATGCCCAGCAAGGGATGCGCACCAAAGGTGCCGTCCGCGTGCAGCTGGATCAGAACCGCGCCATGGCGGATCAGCGCGAAATCGTTGCTGAGCCGGTGCACACCCAGCCCGAACACGCCGGCCAGGAACGCCGCCATCGC
Organism: Rhodobacter sp.; assembly: GCA_020637515.1. Classification (NCBI taxonomy): domain Bacteria; kingdom Pseudomonadati; phylum Pseudomonadota; class Alphaproteobacteria; order Rhodobacterales; genus Rhodobacter; species Rhodobacter sp. Next base: position 822,375 of record JACKKG010000001.1, read on the forward strand.
GCGAACGTCGCGGCACAGCAGATTCACCCCCAGCCCGGTCAGGCTGCGGCCGAAATCGGCGGCATTCACGGTTTCCAGATCCATCTCAGGCGACCTCGTCTTCGTCCACACCCAGGAACCCGCCCGACTGACGGGCCCAGAAGCGCGCGTAACGGCCCCCCTGCGCCAGCAGCGCGTCATGGGTGCCTTCCTCGACGATCCGGCCGGCGTCAAGCACGATGATGCGGTCCATGCGGGCGATGGTGGACAGCCGGTGCGCGATCGCCAGCACGGTCTTGCCCGCCATCACCTGGCCCAGCGCCTTCTGGATCTGCGCCTCGACCTCGCTGTCCAGGGCCGAGGTCGCCTCGTCCAGCACCAGGATCGGCGCGTCCTTCAGAAAGGCCCGGGCCAGCGCGATCCGCTGCCGCTGCCCGCCCGACAGCCGCACGCCGCGTTCGCCAAGCTGCGCGTCATACCCGATGCGCCCGGCGGAATCGCGCAGGTCCAGGATGAATTCGTGGGCCTCGGCGGCCTCGGCGGCGGCGACCAGGTCGGCGTCGGTCGCGTCGGGCCGCCCATAGCGGATGTTGTCGCGGGCCGAACGGTTGAACATCGCCGTGTCCTGCGTGACCATGCCGATCTGCCGTCGCAGGCTTTCCTGCGTGACGCTGCGCACGTCGATCCCGTCGATCCTGACCGCGCCCTTTTCGGTATCGTAGAGCCGCAGCAGCAGCGCCACCAGCGTCGATTTCCCCGCACCCGAGGCGCCGACGATGCCGATCCGTTCGCCCGGGTGGATCGTCAGGTTCAGCCCGTCCACACCGCCCGTGCGCCGGCCATAGGCAAAGGTGACGTCATCGAACCGGATCTCGCCCTTGACCGGGGGCAGGTCGCGCGCGCCCTGGGTGTCGCTCAGCGCATGTGGGGCGGACAGGGTGCGCATCCCGTCCTCGACCTCGCCGACGTTGCCGTAGATGCCCATCAAGGTGAAACTGACCCAGCCAGTCATCTGCGCCAGGCGGATCGCCACGGTGCCCGCCGCAACGATGGCCCCGGTCGTGGTCTGACCGAGCGTCCACAGCCACAGCGTGCCGCCGACCAGCAGCACCGGCAGCAGACCCGCGATCAGCATCAACGCGATGCGGAAGCTGGCCGAGACCCGACCATAGGACAGCACGCGCTCACGGTAACCCTGCATCGCGTTCAGGGCATTGCGATCCTCGTGCCGGGCATGGGCGAACAGCTTGACGGTGCGGATGTTGGTGATCGTATCCACGACATGGCCCGTCACCATCGCCCGCGCGCCCGCCCGTGCGGCGGCGCGTTTGCGGATATGCGGCATGAACGCGCGGATCAGCGCCAGGTAGCAGGCCGACCAGATCACCAGCACCAGGCCCAGCCGCCAGTCGATGGACCCCACCAGGGCCGCCGATCCGATCAGCGACGACAGCGCGAAGGCGACGGTGTTGATGCTTTCGGCCACGACCTCGGTCAGGGCGCGCGCGGTCTGGATCTGCTTTTGCGCGATCCGGCCGGCAAAGTCGTTGTCGAAAAAGCCGATGTCCTGCCCCATGGTGAACCGGTTCAGCCGCGACAGCACCAGGGGTTCCACGTTCGGCGCGATGGTCAGGAAATTCGCCGCGCTGTTCAGGCCAAAGGCCAGCGGCCTGAGCAGCAGGAAAAACGCGGCAAAGGCCAGCAGCATGACCCAGTTGTCGGCAAAGAAGGTGGCGATCTGCCCACCCGTCGCCGCATCGACCACCATGCCCATGACCAGCGCCGACATCACCTCGGTCACGCCGCCCAGGGCCGAGATCCCGGTGGAGATCCAGATGCCCGGCCAGGCGCCGCTCAGCGCCCAGCGGATGAAGGCCCCCAGCCGGCCGGGGGGTGGCCCTTCGGCCGGATGGAACGGGTGGATCAGGGTCGATAGGGGCATGTCAGTCCGTCGTATCCTCGGTTCCGATGAAGCCGCCCGACTGGCGCGCCCAGAACTGGGCGTAGAGCCCGCCCTGCGCCAGCAGTTCGGTATGGGTGCCGTCCTCGACGATACGGCCGTCGTCCAGCACCACGATGCGGTCCATCCGGGCGATGGTGGACAGCCGGTGCGCGATGGCGATCACCGTCTTGCCCTCCATCACGCCGTAAAGCGTATCCTGAATGGCCGCCTCGACCTCGCTGTCCAGGGCCGAGGTCGCCTCGTCCAGCACCAGGATCGGCGCGTCCTTCAGGATCACGCGGGCGATGGCGATACGCTGGCGCTGGCCGCCCGACAGTTTCACGCCGCGTTCGCCCACCCGCGCGTCATAGCCCCGCCGGCCCTGGGCGTCGCTCAAGGCCGCGATGAAATCCACGGCCTCGGCGCGTCCGGCGGCCTCGATCATCTGCGCCTCGGTCGCGCCGGGGCGGCCGTAGAGGATGTTTTCGCGCACCGACCGATGCAGCAACGAGGTGTCCTGCTGCACCATGCCGATCTGCGCGCGCAGGCTGTCCTGCGTCACTTGCGCGATGTCCTGCCCGTCGATCAGGATGCGCCCGGCCTCGGTGTCGTAGAACCGCAAGAGCAGTTTGACCAGGGTTGACTTGCCCGAGCCCGAGCGCCCGATCAGGCCAATTTTTTCGCCCGGGCGAATCGCCAGGCTCAGGTCCTGCAACCCGCCCGATCCGCGCCCGTAATGGTGGCTGACGGATTCGATGTCGATTCGGCCCTGGCGAAAGTCCAGCGGCTTTGCGCCGGGGGCGTCGGTCAGGGTGATCGGCTGGGCGATGGTTTCCATCCCCTCGGCCACCACGCCGAGGTTGCGAAAGAACGAGCTGACCGCCCACATGATCCAACCCGTCATCGCGTTGAGCCTGAGCACCAGCGCCGAGGCCGCCGCGACGACGCCGACGCTGGCCGCATCGCCGGACCACAGCCAGATCGCCCAGCCCACCACGGCGACGATCAGAAAACCGTTCAGCGCGACCAGGCACAGGTCCATGACCGTGAAGATGCGCATCTCTTTCTGAAAGGTGACGCGCGCGTGCTCGATAGCTTCGCGCGCGTGCTCGTTCTCCAGGTCCTGCTGGGCGAACAGCTTGACGGAATGGATATTGGTATAGGCGTCGATCACCCGCGCCGTGACCGCACTGCGGGCGTCCGAGGCGGCCTTGGACGCCGGTCCGACGTTGCGGATCGTCCAGCGCACCAGCAACCCGTAAAGCGCCAGCCACAGCAAGAGCGGCAGCACCAGCCGGGCATCGGCCCCCGCCAGCAGCACGGCGGCGCCCGCGATATACGCGATGGAAAAGCTGAGCGCGTCAAAGATCTGGAACACCGCCTCGCCGGCCGCCGGCGGGGTCTGCATGATGCGGTTGGCGATGCGCCCGGCAAAATCGTTCTCGAACCAGCCGACCGACTGGCGCAGCACATGGCGATGCGCGCGCCAGCGGATCAGGGTGCCGAAATTGGGCAGGATCGCGTTGTTGATCAGCCCCACGTCCAGCACCTGCAACAGCGGGCGGATCAGCAGCAGGAAGACGGCGACCGCCAGCAATTCCCAACCATGCGCGGCCCAGAACCCCTGCACGCCGCTTGCGTCCAGCAGGTCCACGACCCGGCCCAGATACCACAGCAGCCAGATCTCGAAGAATGCGACGGTGATCGAGGCCAGCCCGGTCAGGACGAACACTTTGCGGAAGGGCCGGGCATAGGCGTTCAGGAACGGCCACAACCGCCGCGGGGGCGTGTCGTCCTGGGGATAGTCCACATAGGGATCGACAAGGGTTTCGAATACCTTGAACACGCGCAATTCCTTCACTTGTGAAGGCAATCTAGGCGTCATTCCGGGCTTAGGCCAGCCCCAGGAACGCCAACAGATCGCCGCGCGTCGGACGCAGGTCCTGGTCCAGCCAGTGGGCCTGGGCCCGAGCCAGTGCGCGGCCCAGGTCGGGGCCTTGCAGCACCGGCATCAGATCGGCGGGTTTCAGCGGAAAATCGGCGTGCGCGCCGCGCGCCACCTGCGCCTGCCAATCGGCGGCGGGCGGGGTTTCCAGCAGCGCCGCCCGCCCCAGCAGCGCGTCGCTGCCCAGCCTGAGGCCCAGCCGCCAGCCCAGCGCGGCGGCGGTGTCCATACCGCCGAAGGCGTCCCGGACACGGGTGAAATCGCGGGTTTCGGCCTTGGACAGGCGCAGCCCTGCAAGATCGCCGGTCAGCACCGCAAGCCGCCGGGTCCAGCCGCCCGGCTTGCCGTCTTCCAGATGCACCAGCACCGGCAGCGCCTGCGGCATCGCTCCGGGCAGGACATGCGCCAGCACGCCCGTGCGGTCCATCGCGGCGACGGCGGGTGCGGGATCGGCGGCGGCCAGCAGTTTCTTCAACTCGGCCGTGATCCGCTCACGCGAAAGCGTCTCCAGCATGGCGGAATGTTCGGCGCAGGCGGCCAGGGCGTCAGGGTCCAGCCCCTGCGCGGGGTCGCCATACTGGGCGTGAAAGCGAAAGAACCTGAGGATGCGCAGAAAGTCCTCGCGGATGCGGGCGTCGGGCGTGCCCACGAATCGAAGCCGCCGCGCGCGCAGGTCCGCCAGACCGCCCAGCGGATCGACCAGGGTGCCGTCGGCCTGCGCATAGAGCGCGTTCATGGTGAAATCGCGCCGCGCCGCGTCCTGATGCAGGCTGGCCCCGAACGAGACCCGGGCGTGCCGGCCAAAGGTCTCTGCATCGTGGCGAAAGGTGGTCACCTCGAACCCTTCGCCGTGGGCGACAACGGTGATCGTGCCATGCGCGAGCCCGGTCGGCACGGGCCTGAGCCCGGCCTTTTCCGCCAGGTCAGAGACGGTTTCGGGCAGGGCGTCGGTGGCGATGTCCACATCCGTCACCGGCACGCCCAGCAGCGCGTTGCGCACGCAGCCGCCCACCGCCAGCGCGTGATACCCGGCGCCCGTGAGCATCCCCAGCACGGCCTGCGTGCCCGGGTTCGCCAGCCAGCCGCCCGCGAGTTTCATGCCCGGCCCCTCATGCCACCCGCGCCGCCAGCGCCCTGAGCATCCGCGCCGTCGCGCCCCAGATGTAATAGGGCCCCCAGGGCACGGTGTAATAGCTGCGCCACTGGCCCAGCCATTGACGGCGCTGGATGGAATAGGCCGACACGTCCATCAGATGCGCCAGCGGCACCAGGAACGCTTCCTCGACCTCGCCGGCCTCGACCACGGGGGTATACGGTCCGGTCACATGACCCAGGATCGGCGTGACGCTGAAACCCGTGACGGTTTCATGCGGGGCCATCGCCCCCAGCACGGTGACCTGCGCCGGGTTCAGGCCGACCTCCTCGTGGGCCTCGCGCAGGGCGGCGGCCCGGGCGTCGGCGTCGGTGGGATCGACCTTGCCGCCCGGAAAGGCGATCTGCCCGGGGTGGTGTTTCAACCCCGAGGCACGCTTGGTCAGCAGCATCGACCAGCCGCCGGGCGTTTGCACCAGCGGCATCAGAACGGCGGCCGGACGCAGCACGCGCCCTTTGGGCCGGAACTGCGGCGAGAGGTCGAAATCGCTGGATTCCGGCCCCTCGCCTTTCAGCGCCGCGGCCAACCGCCCAAGCGTGTCAGGTCTTTGCAGCATCCTCGGCCTCGAACCCCACGGTTTTCGGGTCCAGCACATAATGCGCGCCGCAGAATTGGCAGTCGGCGGTCACCAGGCCGTCCTCGGTGGTCATGTGCGCGATGTCGCGGGCCGAATAGATCGACAGCGACTGGCGCACCTTGTCTTCCGAACAGGTGCAACCGAACTCGATGCGCTGGGCATCGAAGACGCGCGGCGCCTCCTCGTGGAACAGCCGCACCAGCAAATCGGTCGGCTGCACCGAAGGGCCGATCAGTTCCAGCTCTTCGACGGTGTCCAGCAGCACGTTCGCGCGGGTCCAGTTCTCGGCGTCCTCGCCTTGCACCAGATCGGCGGCCTTCAGCAGACCGCCCTCGCCGGTGGCCTCTTGCGCGTGGGGGCTGGCCTTGGGCATGTGCTGCACCATGACCCCGCCGGCGCGCCAATGCTCGGGCTTGCCGGGCATCTGCGACTTGCCAAAGGCGACGGCAAAGCGGGTCGGCAACTGCTCGGACTGGGCGAAATAGGCCTCGGCGCAGTCGGCCAGCGACTGACCGGCGATCGGCGTGACCCCCTGATAGGGCTGCATGTCCTGCCCCTGGTCGATGATGAGCGCCAGATACCCCTCGCCGATCTGGCTGAACGGGTCTTCGGTCAGGCTGAGCCGCTCGGCGTCATAACTGGCATAACCCCTGATGCGCGCGGGCGCGCCCTCGGATTCGGGGGCGTAGTAATCGGTCGCGATGAGCCGCGCCGGCCCCTTGCCGCGAATTTGCAGCGACAGCCGCCAGCGCAGTTTCAGCGTCTGGCCGATCATTGCCGTCAGCAGCACCGCCTCGGCGACCAAAGCCTCGATCGGATCGGGGTATCTGTGCTGCGCCAGAACAGAGTCCAGCACGCCATCGACACGCGCGACCCGGCCGCGGATGTCGGCCTTGTCCAGTTGGAACGGCAGGATGGTATCATCCCAGGCGATTTGCGCACCGAGGGTCATGGTGTAACCTTCACGTCAGGGCTTGGCTTTGAGGCCCTCATATAGGTAGCAAATGCAAAGGGCCAAGGGGCAAAGGCGATTCGCCCCCCGCAAGACCCGCAGGCAGAGGACAGGCAATGACCCCGCGTTATGGCGCCCCACCCGAAAGCGGCCGCCGCTATACCCGCCGCGCGGGGGCCTATGCCGTGCTTTGGCGCGACGGCGAGGTGCTGCTGACCCATCAGGACCAACCCTGGCCCGAATTTCAGCTTCCTGGCGGGGGCATCGACCCGGGCGAATCGCCCCTGCGCGCGCTGCACCGCGAGGTGCGCGAGGAAACCGGCTGGCGCATCGCCCGGCCGCGTCGGCTGGGGGTCTTTCGTCGGTTCACGCACATGCCCGAATACGATCTTTGGGCGGAAAAGCTGTGCACCGTCTATCTGGCCTATCCGGTGCGCCCCCTTGGGCCGCCGACCGAAGCTGGCCACAGCGCCCTCTGGATGGACCCGCACACCGCCGCCGATCTGCTGGGAAACCCCGGCGACGCGGCCTTTCTGAGGGGGGTGACGGCATGGCTTTCATGATCGCGCGGCGCAGTTTCGTGCTGCTGGCGCTGGCCGCCTGTTCGCGCGCGCCGCGGTTCCTGGACTACAACGGCCCCGAGGTGACGCAGATCCGCGTTTACAAGACCGAGCGCCGGATGGAATTGATGCACGACGCCGAGGTGCTGCGCAGCTACGACATCGGGCTGGGCTTTGCGCCCGCCGGGCACAAGCAACGCTATGGCGACGGTCGCACGCCCGAGGGCGAATACACCATCGACCGGCGCAACCCGCAAAGCCTGTATCACCTGTCGCTGGGGATCTCGTATCCGAACGAACAGGACCGCGCGCGCGCCGAGGCCGCCGGCGAAGACCCCGGCGGCGACATCTTCATCCATGGGCGCGGGCGCGGGAACCGGTTCGTGCGCGGCGACTGGACGGTCGGCTGCATCGCCGTCACCGATTCCGAGATCGAGGAAATCTATTCGATGGTGCAGACCGGCACGCCGATCGTGATCTATCCCTGAACCGGCCGCCCTGAACCGACCGCACGGCCGGCTCAGTTGTGGCCCGGCGGCATCGTGTCGGTGCGGTTCGGCCGCGTGTCGGCCAGGGGGGCCTGAACCTCGATCTGCTGGGCGGTGCGGGTGCCGTTATTGGCCGTCCCGGTGGTCAGGCACCACCACAGCTTTCCGTTCTGTTCCTGATACCAGGCAAAGCCCAGTTCGGTGGCGCGCGGGTCCAGGATGATCGCCCGGGTATCGTCTTGCGACAGCCAGGCGGTCAGGGTCTCCAGCTCGGTCTCATAGCTTTCCGAGATCGTCTCGCCCAGGAAATGACCGCTGTAGCCGACGCGCCGCACCCGGTCGATGGGCGAGGACCCGTCCGAACCGAAGTGCCAGGGCCGGCCCTGCACCGACATGTCCCGCGCCTGTGTCGCCGCGGCCGAGGTCAGGTCGAGGTTGTATTCGATCGGCCCCATGCCGCGCTGCTGGCGCACGGTGTTGATGGCGTCGCGCATCCGGGCCTGGATCTGCGGCACGTCGCGGTCGGTGATGCGGTAGATCACCGGCACCGGGCGGCCGTCCGGTCCCAGCCGCATCGGTGTCCCGGGGGCGGTGCAGGCGGCGACGGCAGCAACGGCAACGAGCGCGGGATAAGCGGGGCTGGGCATGAGGTTCCTGTGGGTTTCAAGCCTTTACCTCGTAGCGAATCGGGGCGCGGATTTCAAATGCAACTCGGCGTGATGGCCCCGGCTTGCGTTGCGACGGCGGCGATTTTGCCGTATAACAGCCAAAAAACATCGAGCGTCCGAGGCAGTCCCATGACATCCGATCCCTTCCGGCGGCTTTCCCGCCGCGGTTTTCTGGCGGGCAGCGCGGCGCTGGGCGGCACCGCGTTGAGCGCGCCGGCCCTGCTGGCGCAGACGGCCCCGACCGCCGCCCAGACCGCCGCGCTGGCCAATTCGACCGAGGTCGAGCAGGACATCCGCGAAACCACCGTGCGCAACATCGCCAGTTTCCGCACGCTGGAATGGCAAGACCATTTCCCCGACCTGCGCAAGGGTGCGATCCTGGCGGATACCGAAAGCCGCTGCGTGCATTTCTGGTCCGAGGATGGAAACACCTATCGGCTGTATCCTTCGTCCGTGCCGATGACCGACGACCTGACCCGCCGCGGCCGCACCGAGATCGTGCGCAAGGTGGTCGGCCCCGAATGGCGGCCCACGCCTTCGATGCGGGAACGCTATCCCGAATGGCCGGAATACGTCGGCCCCGGTCCGGACAATCCGCTGGGCACGCACGCGATGTATCTGGGCTGGCAATATTACCGCATCCACGGCACCCACGACACGCGCAAGATCGGGCGGCGGTCGTCGAGCGGGTGCATCGGTCTCTACAACGAACACATCGCCGAGCTTTTCGGCTTCGCACAAGTAGGCACGCAGGTGTTGCTAATTTGACGACATTGGGGCGAACTGCACGGAATCCCCACGAGCCCCGTTGCATTTCGGCCCGCAAACTGCTTTTCAAGGCGTTACGAGGTATCGTCTTGGGTGCACATCCCTGTCCTCAAAGAACAACAGGCGTGTGCGAATACTGGAGGTTGACATGAAGAAACTTGCTCTCGCTGGTCTGATGGCCGTCGTCGGCACCGCTGCTCTGGCTTCGGGCTACGTCGAACCGATGGTCGAGCCGGAAGTGGTTGTGGCTCACTCGTCGTCGTCGGTCGGCGGCGTCATCGTTCCGCTGCTGCTGCTGGTTCTGGTCGCCGCTCTGGCGAACTGATCCGCTTCACAGCGATCGAACCAAAGGGGTCAGGCCATGCCTGGCCCCTTTCGGTTTTTCGGGCCCCGCGAATCGCGCGGCCTAGCCCAGCCAGCCGCGCAGATTCTCGGCCACGATGGCAGCCAGCGCGTCCATATGCGCCGATTCGTCGTTCAGGCAGGGCACATAGGTGAACGATTCGCCGCCGGCGTGCTCGAACGCCTCGCGGATCTCGCCCTGGATTTCCTCGAGCGTTTCGATGCAATCGGCGGCAAAGGCCGGTGCGATCACGGCGATTCGCTTCACCCCCGATTCGGCCAGCCTGGCGACATGCTGAACCGTATAGGGCCGCAGCCATTCCTCGCGGCCGAACACCGACTGAAAGCTGGTGTGGATCGACTCGGCCCCCCAGCCCAGCCGCTCGCGCAGCAGGCGCGTCGTCTTCTGGCATTGGCAATGATAGGGGTCGCCCTCGCGCAGATAGCGCTGCGGCATCCCGTGATAGGACGCGACCAGAACCTCGGGCTTTTCCGCCGCCGCCGCATAGGCGCGCTCGACCGATTGCGCCAGCGCCTCGATATAGCGCGAATCATCGAAATAGGCGGGCACGGTGCGCGCGGCGGGCTGCCATTTCTGCCCCATCAGCGCGCGAAAGAACTGATCGTTCGCGGTGGCCGTCGTGGCCCCGGCGTATTGCGGATAGAGCGGGAAGAACAGGATCTTTTCGCACCCCTCGCGCACCATCCGGTCCACCACCGACCGGGTCGAGGGGTTGCCGTATCGCATGCAGAAGTCCACCTGCACCGCATCCCCGAACCGCGCCTGCATCCGCTCTGCCAGCGCCGCGGTCTGGGCCTTGGTGATCGTCATCAGCGGGCTTTCGCCCTTGTCGTGATTCCAGATGGATTTGTAGTTCGCGCCCGAGGTGAACGGCCGTTTGGTCAGGATGATCGCCTGCAACAGCGGCTGCCACTTCCACGCGGCGATGTCGATCACCCGCTTGTCGGACAGGAATTCGTTCAGATACCGGCGCATCGACCAATAGTCGTAATGGTCGGGCGTTCCCAGGTTGGCGATCAGCACGCCCACCTTGGCGCGCGCAACGGGGACGTGATCGGCGGGGGCATGGGCCAGGCGGCCGGTCCCGGGCTGGTCGAGGGTCGTCATCGGCTTCCTTTCGGGTGGCGTGGGATGCAGCTAGCGCAGCCGGCAGCGGCGTCAATCCCGTGAGGGACCGGGTGCGGCGAATGGCGCGGGTTCAAGCCCCGTTTCGGTGGTTCCCAGGGCCTCGGCCAGGCGATGGGCGGCGGATCCCGGCCGCAGGGGTTGCGGCTGCGTGTCGGCGGGCGCCCAGCCGGTCAGCACCAGCGTTTCCACGGTCGCGCCGATGCGGCCCTGCGCATCGGCGAAATTGTCGGCATAAAGCTGCGCCGCGCGGCCCAGCATGGCGCGCGGCATCGGCATGCGGTGCCGGGAGGCCAGCGCGTTCGTCTCGCCCATCGCGCGCAGATCGCGCACCAGATGCATGAGATCGCGGTAGAGGATCCGCCGGGTGAACCCGTCCGCCACCGGCAGGGCCAGCCCCGCGCGTTGCAGCAGGGCGCCCAGGTCGCGGATCTCGCCCATCGGCACCACGCGCGGCGACAGACCGCCCGTCACATCGCTTTCGGCCTGCGCCAGAACGGCGCGCAATTCGTGCAGGGTCTGCCCGCCGAACAGCACCCCCAGGAACAACCCGTCGGGTTTCAGCGCCCGGCGGGCCTGGATGATCTGGCCCAGCGGATCGTCGGCCCAGTGCAAGGCCAGCGCGTGCACCACCAGATCATGGGCGCCCTCGGCCAGGTCCAGCACCGGCGCGTCGGCAACGATCCGCGCGCCCGGCAGCCGCCCCTGCCAGACCTGCGCAAAAGGGGTCACAACGGCGGGTGCCGTAAACTGTCTGTTAACCTCGGTGAGTCTTTCCTGAACCTCGTCGGCGGCGTCTTCGTGCAGGAACAGCGCGGGGTCGCGCAGGGCGCGCGCGCGGTGCAGGGCCAGCGCGGCGCGGTCGGTCAGGGCAGGGGGATGCGTGGTGTTCATGGAACCTGTGTTCGGTGCGCTCGGCGGCGGTGTCAAGGGCGCGCGCCATGTGCTGACGCTGGGCGTCAACCTGCTGTATCCACCCGCGTGCCTGGCCTGCGACGCCCCCGTGACCGAGAACGGCGCGCTCTGCCCGTCGTGCTGGGCCGACACGCCGTTCAACACCGGGCTGTCGTGCGATCTCTGCGGTGCGCCGCTGGCCGGCGGCATCGAGGATGCGCCCGTGCGCTGCGACGATTGCCAGCATACCGCCCGCCCCTGGAGCCATGGCCGCGCCGCGCTGGTCTACGGGGCCACGGCCCGGGCCCTGGTCCTGGGCCTGAAACACGCCGACCGGCTGGAGATCGCCGCCCCGGCCGGCCAGTGGATGGCCCGCGCGGTGGCCCCGCTGATTCGCGCCGATACGCTGATCGCCCCGGTCCCGCTGCATCGCTTGCGGTTGTTCCGGCGGCGTTACAACCAATCCGCCCTGCTGGCCGCCGCGCTGGGCCGCGCGCTGCAAAGGCCGCATTGCCCGGACCTGTTGCGCCGCAACCGCGCCACCGACAGCCAGGACGGCCGCTCGCGCGAGGGCCGGTTCCAGAACCTGCGCGGCGCGATCGTCGCCAATCCGCCCCGCGCGGCACGGATCGAGGGGCGGCATATCCTGCTGGTCGATGACGTGATGACCTCGGGCGCGACGCTCGCCGCCGCGACCGAGGCCTGCTATCAGGCGGGCGCCGACGACGTGGACGTGGTGGTCCTGGCCCGGGTGACGCGCGGCGAATGAGCCTGCGGGCCGGTTAACGGTTCACAAGGCCATGATCGCGCATTACATCCGTTGCAGATGCGAAAGGACGCGCCATGCCACTTGTGGAAATCTACACCTCGCCCTTCTGTGGTTATTGCCACGCGGCCAAGCGGTTGCTGAAGGACAAGGGCGTCGCCTATACCGAGATCGACGTGATGCAGCACCCAGAGCGCAAGCCCGAGATGATCAACCGCGCCAACGGTGGCCGCACCGTGCCGCAGATCTTCATCGACGGGCAGCACATGGGGGGCTGCGACGATCTCTATGCGCTGGACCGCCGCGGCGGTCTCGACCCTTTGCTGAAAGGGTGAGCCGATGCGCGCGGGCCTGGTGCAACTGACCGTCGGCGACCTTCCGGTCGAGAACGTGGCCCCGGTGCGCGCGGCGGTGCGCGCGGCAATCGCGGGCGGCGCGGGCTTCGTGCTGACGCCTGAGTGCACGAACGGCATCTCGGCCGACCGCCAGCACCAGCACCGTGTCCTGACCGAGGAAGCCGCCGACCCGGTGCTTTCCATGCTGCGCAACGAGGCCGCGCGCGCCGGCGTCTGGGTGCTGGCGGGCTCGGTCATCGTCAAGACCGGTGACGCCACGGACGACCGCTTTGCCAACCGGTCGGTGCTGATCGGCCCGGATGGCGCCGTGGCTGCGCGCTACGACAAGATCCACCTGTTCGACGTGCAGGTGTCGGAAACCGAAACCTACCGCGAATCCGCCGGCATCCGGCCGGGTGACCGGGCGGTTCTGGCGCAGACACCCTTTGCCGCGCTGGGCATGACGATCTGCTACGACATCCGCTTTCCCCATCTCTACCGGGCCCTGGCGCAGGCCGGCGCGCAGGTGCTGACCGTGCCCGCCGCCTTCAGCCCGGTCACCGGCGCCGCGCATTGGGAAACGCTGCTGCGCGCCCGGGCGATCGAAACCGGCTGTTACGTCCTGGCGCCCGCACAGACCGGCACCCATCCCCAGACCACCGGACGCGTCCGCGCGACCCACGGCCACAGCCTGGCCGTGGCGCCCTGGGGCGAGGTGCTGGCGGACGCGGGCACGCAACCGGGCGTGGTCTATGCCGATCTCGACCTCGAGGCGGTGCGCAGCGCCCGCGCGCGGGTGCCGTCGCTGACGCACGACCGGCCCCATGCCCCGCCGGAACCCGCCGCATGAAACCGATCGACGACCTGGCGGTTGCCCTCTTTGCCGAACTGTTCATGGCCGATCAACTGGCCCGCGCCCGGCTGAGCCGGGTGCTGCCCCGGGGCATGGAATTGTCGCATTTCAGCGTGCTGAACCATCTGGCCCGCAAGCAGGAAGAGCGCACGCCCGCGCAACTGGCGAAGGCGTTCCACGTCACGCGCGGCGCCATGACCAACACCTTGTCCAAGCTGGAGATGGCCGGGCATGTCCATATCCGCCCCGATTGGGACGACGCGCGGCGCAAGTTCGTGTCGATCAGCCCCTCGGGCCGGCAGGCGCGCGACGCGGCGCTGCAATCCATCGCGCCGGTGATCGCGGGGCTGGCGCGCAAGGTCGGCATCGAAAAGGTCCGCGCCGCGCTGCCGGTTCTGCGCGAATTGCGGTCCGAACTGGAAAGCGACGAATGAGAGGCGGGCGCCCGGGCGCGCCCGGGCGCGGCGGGGGGCCAGCCCCCCGCACCCCCCGCCAAAGGGGGTTTTCCACCCCCTTTGGATACCCCCGAGGATATTTCCGGCACAAAGAAGGGTGCGGTCAGCTGGCGCCTCGCGGCATCGGGTTGCGGGCGGTCTTGTAGGCCGACCAGTCCTGGATCCCGGGGTAGAACTGTCGCCGCCAGGCGCGTACCCTGGGGTTCATGATCCGCCGCCACAGGGGAGGGATCGCCGCCGCGATGACCATGGCCTGATAGCCCAGCGGCAGTTGAGGGGCGCTGTCGGTGCCATAGGTTTGCAGCAGCGGAAAGCGGCGGTCGGGTTTGTAGTGGTGGTCCGAGTGGCGTTGCAGGTTGATGAACAGCCAGTTCGACGCCATATGCGCCGCGTTCCAGCTGTGGTGCGGGCGGACGGGTTCGTAGCGGCCGTCGCCCAGGTGCTCGCGCGTGAGGCCGTAGTGTTCGACGTAGTTCGTCAGCTCCAGCAGCCAGATCGCGATCAGCGCCTGCAATGCGAACAGCGCAACGCCCCAGCCGCCGGCGATGGCCCAGGCCAGCGCCAGGAAGCCCGCCTGCAACAGCGCGTAGCGCCAGAACGGGTTGCTGTGGTGCCACACGGGTTTGCCGCCCCGGGCCAGCAGCGCGCGTTCCGCCCGAAAGGCGCTTTGCGGGCAGGACCCGAGCACCCGGGCAAAGAAGCGCCAGAAGCCCTCGTTGTAGCGCGCGGTCACGGGATCGCGCGGGGTGGCGACCCACAGGTGATGGACGCGCAGATGCTCGCTGCGGAAATGGCTGTAGAGGACCGACGCCATCAGGATATCCCCAAGCCATCGTTCCAGCGGGGTTTTCTGGTGCATGAGTTCGTGCGCGTAGACGATCCCCACCCCGCCCGTCGCGATACCCAGGCAGCCGAACAGCAGCGCCTGCTCGTGCCCGTTCAGGTGGCCCGAGCGCGTGACCCAAGCCATCAGGCCGAAGATCATCGCCAACTGGACCGGCGCCCAGACCAGCGTGACCAGTCGGTGCCAGAACAGCCGCGAGACGGGCGTGTCGGGGTCGGGATTGGCCTGGTTCAGCCCCAGGGCGCGGTCCAGCAGGGAAAAGACGCCGAACACATAGACATCGGCCAGAAGCGGCCACAGCCCTCCCATCCAGGCGCCAAATCCCAGCACCGGCACGATACCCAGGGACAGCCAGAAGGGCAGGGCGGGGACAAGGCGGGCGTCGGGCATGGGAACCTCCGGTGGCGCAGTCTAAGCGTCGCCGTCCGCGCGGAAAAGCCCATCCATTGCCGCATGGTCCCAGACCTTGCGCATCACGGTCGGCAGGCTGGAGGGATCGAAACCGGGCCGGAACGCGCCCCTCTCGGGCAAGTGGCCCAGCGGCACGCGGGCCAGCGCCACCGTCAGGTCCAGGTGGAAATGCGTGAAGCTGTGGCGCACCGTGCCGTCGAGCAGCCGCCAGTCGGCGGACAGGGGGGGCGCGGGGGCGGGGTCCTCGACCCAGTCGGTGCCGGGAAAGCCGGGCATACCGCCCAGCAGCCCGCGCGGGGGCCGGGTTTCGACGAGCGGAGCGCCATCCGCGCGCAGCGCGACATAGGCGATGCCGCGGCGCGTCGGCTTGGGTTTCTTTGGCGTCTTGCGGGGCAGGTCGGCGGCAATCCCCTGGGCCAGGGCGGCGCAGAACCCGGCCAGCGGGCAGGTCGCGCACGCCGGGCGCCGGGGCGTGCAAACCGTGGCGCCCAGATCCATCATCGCCTGGGCAAAGTCGCCGGGCCGGTCCCGTGGTGTCAGGCGCGCGGCCAGCCGGGCGAGGCGGGGCTTTGCCCCGGGCAGCGGCGTTTCCTCGGCGAACAGGCGGGCGGTGACGCGCTCGACATTGCCATCGACGACGGTTTCGGCCCGGTCAAAAGCGATCGCGGCGACCGCCGCCGCGGTATAGGCGCCGATCCCGGGCAGGGCGCGCAGGGCCGTGGCGGTATCGGGAAAGGCGCCCATCGCCGCCACCTGACGCGCGCAGGCCAGCAGGTTGCGGGCGCGGGCGTAATAGCCCAGCCCGGCCCATTCGGCCATCACATGGGCATCCTGCGCGCCGGCCAGCGCCTGCACGTCGGGCCAGCGCGTGGTGAAGCGGTGGAAATACCCTTTGACCGCCGCCACCGTGGTCTGTTGCAGCATCACCTCGCTCAGCCAGACGCGATAGGGGTCGGGGCGCTGGCCGGCCGCGCGTTCGGCCGGACCGACGCGCCAGGGCAGGACCCGGGCGGCGCCGTCATACCAGCGCAGCAGCGCGGCGGAAGCTTCGGTTTCGTCACACATTCTTGACGCGCCCCCCATCGGTCCCTCTGGCCAAGGCCGGGGAATGGCTTAGAATACCCCGGACCCTTGGAAAAGCCCGATCCGCAGCCACCATGACCGCAACCGCCGACCATTCCCAGCCGCCGCGCAAGAAAAGCGACCGGCGGATGCGTGGCTTCGAGCCTGCCGGCGGTCTGCTGCGTGAGCCGATTCGCAAGGCGGGCGAAACGCGCGGTTTCGCCGTCACCCGCCTGCTGACCCATTGGCCCGAGGTTGCCGGCCCCGATCTGGCGCCTCTATGCCGCCCGGTCAAGGTGAGCTATGCGCAGCAAGGGCTGGGGGCGACGCTGACCCTGCTGGCCTCGGGGGCGGCCGCGCCCCTGGTGCAGATGCAGCTCGAACGTCTGCGCGAAAAGGTGAACGCGATCTATGGTTACGCCGCGATTTCCCGAATTCGCGTGACGCAGACCGCCGCGCAGGGGTTCGCCGAACCTCAGCGCCCGTTCGAAGGACCGAATGTCGCCCGCCCCAGCCCCCAGGCGCTGCACCGCGCGCAAGAGGTCGTCGCGGGGCTGACCGCGGGCGTCGGCGACAGCGCGTTGCGCGCGGCGCTGGACCGCCTGGCGCTGGGCATCCTGTCACGTCAGACACAGCGCGACCCCCTGACGGGTCGCGCCGAAGGAAAGGAAGACCGATGAAACGACGCACCCTTCTGCTTTCGGGCGGCGCCGCGCTGGCAGCCGTGGGCGCCTATGGCGGCTATACCAGCCTGACCGGCCGCGCGCTGCCCGGCATGTCCGCGCTGGCCCCGAGCGCGGCCTTTGCGCAAAGCACCGGGGGCACCGATCCGGTGGACATCTCGCGCGTGCAGGAGATGGAGGAAGGCAACCCCGACGCCGCGGTCACGGTGATCGAGTTCGCCTCGTTCACCTGCCCGCATTGCGCGCATTTCAACCAGACGGTCTATCGCCAGCTCAAGGAAGCCTATATCGACACCGGCCTGATTCGCTTCGTCTACCGCGAGGTGTATTTCGACGCCTACGGCCTGTGGGCGGCGATGGTCGCGCGCTGCGGCGGCGAGATGCGCTATTTCGGTATCGTCGACATGCTCTATGCGGAACAGCGCGAATGGACGCATGGCGACGACCAGACCGCGGTGGCCGACAACCTGCGCCGCATCGGGAGGCGGGCCGGCATGACCGACGACCAGTTGAACACCTGTCTGACCGACCGTGAGATGGCAATGGCGCTGATGCAGGTCTATCAGAACAACCAGCGCGAATATAACATCCCGGGCACGCCGTCCTTCGTCATCAACGGCGAATTGCATTCCAACATGAGCTTCGAGGAATTCCAGGCGATCCTCGATCCGCTGCTGGGACGCTCATGAGTTCGAAGCCGCTGGCCGGCCTGCGCGTCGTCGAGCTGGCCCGCATCCTGGCCGGTCCCTGGGCCGGCCAGACCCTGGCGGATCTGGGCGCCGAGGTCATCAAGGTCGAGGCACCCGAAGGGGACGACACCCGCCGCTGGGGCCCGCCCTTCATCGACCGGGACGGCACGCCCGTCGCCGCGTATTTCCACGCGGCCAATCGCGGCAAGCGGTCGGTCGTGGCCGATTTCCGCACGCCCGAAGGCCAGGCCAAGGTTCGCGCCCTGCTTGCCGACGCCGACATCCTGATCGAGAATTTCAAGCTGGGTGGCCTGGCGAAATATGGGCTGGACTATCCGACCCTCAAGCAGGATTTCCCCGGGCTGATCTATTGCTCGATCACCGGGTTCGGTCAGGACGGACCCTACGCGCATCGCGCGGGCTATGATTACATCATCCAGGGCATGTCGGGCCTGATGTCCATCACCGGCCCGGCCGAGGGCGAGCCGCATCGCGTCGGCGTCGCCGTCACCGACCTGTTCACCGGCGTCTATGCCGCCACCGCGATCCTGGCCGCCGTGGTCGAACGCGCGCGCACCGGCACGGGCGCGCATCTGGACCTGGCGCTGCTGGATTGCGCGGTTTCGGTGATGGCGAACCAGGCGATGAACTACCTGTCCACCGGCACGCCGCCCGGGCGCACCGGGAACTGGCACCCCAATCTGGGCCCCTACCAGGTGTTCGAATGCGCGGACGGGCATATCATCATCGCCACCGGCAACGACGGCCAGTATCAGCGCCTGTGTCACCTGCTGGGCCTGCCCGGGCTGATCGACGATCCGGCCTATCGGACCAATGCCGACCGCGTGGCGAATCGCGCGGCGCTGTCCGACGCGCTGAGTGCGGCGACCCGGCGCTGGACAAAGGCCGACCTGCTGCGCGGGTGCGAGGATCAGGGCGTGCCCGCCGGGCCGATCAACACCCTGGACGAGGTTTTCGCCGACCCGCAGGTGCAGGCGCGCGGCATGGCGCTGGACCTGGGGCCGCATCCTGGCGTGCGCTCGCCCTTTGTGATCGACGGGGAACGCTGCGCCTCCGACCTGCCGGCGCCGGCGCTGGGCGAGGGCGACCGCAACGGCTGAGCCTCAGCGCCGCCGTCTGCCCAGCCAGCCCTTGCGCCGGAACCACGCGGTCAGCGCCAGCGCGATGACCGCCATCAGCATCAGCACCGCCGGGTAGCCCCAGCGCCAATGCAGTTCGGGCATATCGACGAAATTCATCCCGTAGACGCCGACGATGAAGGTCAGCGGGATAAAGATCGTCGCGATCAGCGTGAGCACCTGCATGACTTCGTTCATGCGGTTCGACTGCGCCGACAGGAAGATGTCCACCAGCCCGCTCGCGATCTCACGATAGGTTTCGATCATGTCGATCAATTGGAACGTATGGTCCTGGGCATCGCGCAGATAGATGCGCGTCGATTCGCAAAACCGTGGGTGTTCCTCGCGCAGGATGGCCGACAGCATGTCGCGCATCGGCCAGATCGTGCTGCGCAGCGCCATCAGGTCGTGCTTTGTCGCGTGGATCGTGCCGATCGTGACCGCGCCGGTTTCGGCGATGATCGCGTCTTCCAGCGATTCCAGCCGCTCGCCCATCCGGTCCACGACCGGAAAGAAGGAATCGATGGCCGCGTCGATCAGCGCATAGGTCAGGTAATCGGCCCCGCGCCCCCGGATCGGGCTTTGCGGGTTGCGCAGCCGGGCGCGCACCGGGTCGAACACGTCGCCCGGGCGGTTCTCAAAGGTGATGACGGCGCGTCCGGCCAGGAACACCGACACCTGTTCGGTGGACAGGTCGTCCGCCGTAGGGTCCGGCATCCTGAGCACCAGGAACTGGTGGTTTTCGTAATCCTCGGCCTTGGGTCGCTGGTTCCGGCTGACGACGTCCTCCATCGCCAGCGGATGCAGGCTGAACACCCGCGCGAGGGATTGCAGCGTGGTCAGGTCGCCCAACCCGGTGACGTTCAGCCAGAGAACCCGGCCCTCGGGCGGGGGTGCGATCTCGGGGCTGTCGGTTTCCTCGACCCCGTCGGGGCCGATGAGCATGGCGTGCAGCCTGGGTTTGCCGGCATCGGGGTCGATGGTCATCGTCCCCGGGGCCGAGCCGGGCGGGCTGCGATGCGGCTTGCGGTAGCGGAACAGTCTCAGGGCCATGGTGCCAGCCTAGCGTGACGCCGGCGCCTTGGAAAGCTGGACCGCCAGGATCCCGGCCATGATGATCAGCACGCCGATGACATCCGTGGTCCCCAGCCGTTCGCCCAGCAGCGCCGCCGCGATCGCCACCCCGAAGAACGGATTGAGAAAGTGAAAGGTCGCGCCCCGGACCGCGCCGATCCGTTGCACCAGCTTGAACCAGACCCAGGTCGCGGCCAGCCCGGGCACCAGGGTGGTATAGGCGAACGCCCCCAGCAGGCGCGGCGTCCAGTGGACGGCCGGTTCCTCGAACAGTAGGGCCGGGCCGATCAGCGCCGCCGCGCCCACCAGCATCTGAAGGCCGACGACCATCATCACGTTCCCACCAGACGAGGCCCCCCGCAGCGCCAGCGTGGCGACCGTCAGCGCGATCGCGGCCAGCACGCACAGCGCCACGCCCAGCGGGTCCAGCCCGCCCGAGAACCGCGCGCCCATGATGATGACGACGCCGCCGAACCCCGCGAACAGCCCCGCGACCGCCATCGGTTTCAGCCGGTCGCCCATGAACAGAAAGCCCGCCAGCGCCACCATCAGCGGCAGCGTCGATGCGATGATGGCAGCGGCCGAGGCCTCGACCCACTGCATGGCCACGAAGTTCAGGCCCAGATAGGCCGCGTTCTGGCACAGGCCGAAGATGATCGTTGCCCGCCACTGGCTGCGGGTCAGCCGCCAGCTTTCGCCCAGCATCCGCGCCACCGCGATCCCCACCAGCCCCGAGATGAGGAACCGTGCCGACAATGCGAACAGGGGCGGCGCATCGGCCACGATCATCCGCGCCGAGGTAAAGGCCGACGACCACATGAAGGCAAAGGCCAGCCCCATCAACAGCGCGCGGAAATCCATGGGCCCCCCTTCGGTCCGGGCCAATGGGGCCCCTGGCCGCAGGGATACCGGGCTTTTGCGGACGAGGGAAGGGGCGCGCGACCCCTTCCCTTCGACCGGCGCCTCTGGCATCGTGGCGCATGGAAACGCCGATCTCTCCCCGAAAGTCCGTGTTACGTTCCTGCCGCCTCGGTGCGGCACCGAGGGGTCTGGCACAAGCATTGAGCAGAGCATGAAACCGACCCGTTCCCTTCCTGTCGAACTCGCCCCGCCGTCCGAGCCGCGCGCCTTCACCGACGCCGCGCGCGCCGTCGCGCATTTGCAGGCGCTCTACGACCAGGCCACCGATTTCCTGGTCGCGCGCTTTCAGCAGGTGCTGGAAGACGGCCATCCCCGGGCCCGCTACCGCGCCTTTTACCCCGAGATCCGACTGACGACCTCGACCTACGACCTGCCGGATTCGCGGCTGGCTTTTGGCTATGTGCCCGAGCCGGGCACCTACGCCACCACCGTGACCCGCCCCGACCTGTTCAGCAATTACCTGGAACAGCAGATCGGCCTCTTGCTGAAGAACCACAATCAGCCGGTGATGATCGGCTTTTCCGACACGCCCATCCCGCTGCACTTTGCCATGGCGGGCCGGGGCGACGTGGCGCTGACGGGCGAGCTGACCTTTACCCTGCGCGACATCTTCGATGTGCCCGACCTGTCCATCACCAACGATGACATCGTCAACGGCGAGGGGGTGCGCAACGCCGACGGGTCGGTGCCGCTGGCGCCGTTCACCGCGCAGCGCGTGGACTATTCGCTGGCCCGGCTGGCGCATTACACCGCCACCGATCCCGAGCATTTCCAGAACCACGTCCTGTTCACGAACTATCAGTTCTATGTCGATGAATTCGAGGCCTACGCGCGCAAGGTGCTGGCCGATCCAGACAGCGGCTATTCCGCTTTTGTCGCGCCGGGCAATGCCGTCATCACCGAATCCGACGCCACGATCCCGGCGCTGCCGCGACTGCCGCAGATGCCGACCTATCACCTGAAACGACCGGGCGGGCAGGGGATCACGCTGGTCAACATCGGCGTCGGACCGTCGAACGCCAAGACCGCGACCGACCATATCGCCGTGCTGCGCCCGCACGCGTGGCTGATGGTCGGCCATTGCGCGGGGCTGCGCAACAGTCAGTCGCTGGGCGATTTCGTGCTGGCCCACGCCTATCTGCGCGAAGATAACGTCCTGAACGAGGATCTGCCCGTCTGGGTGCCGATCCCCGCCCTGGCCGAGATCCAGATCGCCCTGCAAGAGGCCGTGGCCGAGATCACCCAACTCAAGGATTACGAGTTGAAGCGCATCATGCGCACCGGCACCGTCGCCACCATCGACAACCGCAACTGGGAATTGCGCGACCAGTCCGGTCCGGTGCAGCGCCTGTCGCAATCGCGGGCCATCGCGCTGGACATGGAAAGCGCGACGATCGCCGCCAACGGTTTTCGGTTCCGCGTGCCCTATGGAACGCTCTTGTGCGTGTCCGACAAACCCCTGCACGGCGAGCTGAAATTGCCGGGCATGGCCAGCGCCTTTTACAAGACGCAGGTCGCGCGGCATCTGCTGATCGGCGTTCGGGCGATGGAGCGGTTGCGCGACATGCCGCTGGACCGCATCCACAGCCGCAAGCTGCGCAGCTTTGACGAGACGGCCTTTCTGTAGCGCCGCGCCAGTCCCGCGCCGGGGCCAATTCGCCCGTTTTTTTGGCGTATTTGCTGGGGCTGAGGCGGCTTTGTGATTGTATGGCTTTCGTTCAGCCGATACACGCGATCTATCCCGCAGGGCAGACGATCGGCCGTGCGACCACGAACATCAGACGGAGAGAAACAATGAACAAGCCGATGACCAAGACGCAGCTCGTCGCCGCGCTGGCCGAAAAGATGGGCGCTGACAAGAAAACCGCCGCCTCGGCGCTGGACAATCTGGCCGAGCTGGTCGCCGCTGAAGTCGCCGCCGGCGGCGCCGTCACGCTGCCGGGCATCGGCAAGGTCTCGTGCCGCGCTCGCCCTGAGCGCGAGGTGCGCAACCCCGCCACCGGCGAGACCATCACCAAACCGGCCGACCGCGCCGTCAAGGTGACCGTCGCCAAGGCTCTGAAAGACGCCGTGGCCTGATCGGTCCGCGTTCACGTCGCTGCCAGGGCCGCCCGCCAGGGCGGCCTTTTCGTTTGCGGCCGCCCCGCGTCACCGCGTCGCGGATAACATATACGATAAATTGAATATTTCGATTGAAACCTCTCCTGCCCGGCCTTAGCTCTGCCGCATCAACCGCTGAACAGGAGAGCCCCGTGGCTTACACCGAGAAATTCCAGGCCCTCGCCGATGCTGCCCAGGCACGCGTGCAGGGTGTCGCCCCCGCCGACGTCGCCGCGCTGATCGCCAGAGGTGCCGTCGCGCTGGACATCCGCGATCCCGACGAACACGCCAAGGGGCATATCCCCGGGTCCATCAACCTGTCGCGCGGCAAGCTCGAAATGAATGTCGAAAGCCTGCTGCCCGATCTTGAGACCGAGATCCTTTGCTACTGCAACGCCTACAACCGGGGCGCGCTGTCGGCGGCGACCTTGCAGGATATGGGTTACACGAACGCGCGCTTCATCGCGGGCGGCCTGAACGCCTGGAAGGCGCTGTAAGCCGAGGTATGCGTGGTCCTGGCCGACACAGTCGCGGCGCAGTCTGGCGCCGCCCTGTGGAACGGATCGGGACTTGGACGAGCCGGGACCCCCGGGGTTGCCGGCCCTTTTTCTGTCCTGATTGGAGGAAAGCGCCGATTGGGGTTCCATCCCCGGACGAGCCCCCCGGCGAGACCGTGTCTTTTCAAAAATGCGAAATCATGATTTAGTAACTCTGAATACCGACAACATCAGAAGAAAAAATCATGTTCAAAGCGATTCGGATTTCGAAACTCGTCGCCGCCTCGGTGCTCGCCTCGGGGCTTTTTGCGGGGGCCGCGATGGCCTCGGGGCCCGTGGTCGTCGATCCCGAGCCCGTGCTGGTCGCGCCGGCGCCCGCCGTCACCGATTGGTCGGGTTTTTACGGCGGCCTCAGCTATTCTGACGTCTCGGGTCGCGTGAACTACGTCAACGCCCCCGTTGCGGGCCCCGCGATGGTCGGCACCTCGGGCATGGGGGCCTTTGCGGGCTATAACTGGCAGCGCGGGAATGTCGTCTTTGGTGGCGAGCTCAACTACGTCGCGTTCGCGACGCCGATGGTGGGCTTTCCGACATCGAATCAGGAAAACCTGACCGAATTGCGCGCCCGCCTGGGCTATGCCCGGGGGCGCAGCATGGCTTACGGTTTTGTCGGTGCCGCGCGCTCGAACCTGCTGGACAATATTGGGAACAGGTTCAACCAGACGGGAACGGTGTATGGCCTGGGCCTGCAAGTCGCGCTCAGTCACAACATGTTCGTCGGGGTCGAGGTCGCGCGTCGCGATGTCCGGGGAACCACTGGGGCAAACACCGTTGGCACACTGCTCGATACGGTGTCGCTGCGGGTCGGCTATCAGTTCTGATCCACGCAATCAAAACCGCAACGGCCGCGTCAGGAAAGGCGCGGCCGTTTGCGTTTCAGGCCCGTTTGCCCACCAACGCCACGCCCAGCACGCCCAGCACCCGGGCTTCGATATCGGCGGCGGTCAGGCCGGCGGCTTGATACATCTGCTCGGGCGAGGCCTGGTCGATGAACACATCGGGCAGCACCATCGCGCGGAATTTCAGCCCGTTGTCGAACACGCCCTCATCCGCCAGAAGCTGCGCCACATGGCTGCCAAAGCCGCCGACCGCGCCTTCCTCGATGGTGATGAGCGCCTCGTGGTCGCGCGCCAGACGCAGGATCAGGTCGCGGTCGAGAGGCTTTGCAAACCGCGCGTCGGCGACGGTGGGGGCGATGCCTCGTGCCTCCAGCGACTCGGCGGCTTTCAGGACCTCGGCCAGGCGGGTGCCAAAGGACAGGATCGCCACGCGCGCGCCCTCGCGGATCACGCGGCCGCGGCCGATCTCCAGCGGGACGCCGCGTTCGGGCATCTCGACGCCCACGCCCTCGCCACGCGGAAAGCGGAACGCGATGGGGCCGGTGTCATGCGCGGCGGCGGTGGCGACCATGTGCACCAACTCGGCCTCGTCGGCGGCGGCCATGACGACCATGCCGGGCAGGTTCGCCAGATAGGCGACGTCGAAGCTGCCCGCATGGGTGGCGCCGTCCGCGCCCACCAGCCCCGCGCGGTCGATGGCGAAGCGCACCGGCAGACCCTGCAACGCCACGTCATGCACGACCTGGTCGTATCCGCGTTGCAGAAAGGTGGAATACATCGCGCAGAACGGCTTCAACCCGCCCGCCGCCAGCCCGGCGCAAAAGGTGACGCCGTGCTGTTCGGCGATGCCGACGTCGAAACAGCGTTGCGGAAAGCGTTCCGCGAACAGGTTCAGACCCGTGCCGTCGGGCATCGCGGCGGTGACGGCGACGATCTTGTCATCGGCCTCGCCTGCCTGGATCAGGGCCTGGGCGAAAACCTTGGTGTAGCTGGGCGCGTTCGAGGGCGCCTTGTGCTGCTTGCCGGTCAGCACGTCGAATTTCGCCGTCGCGTGCCCTTTGTCGGCGGCCAGTTCGGCGGGGCGATAGCCCTTGCCCTTGCGCGTCAGCACATGGATCAGTGTCGGCCCCGTGGCGCGCGCGTGCAGGGTGCGCAGCACCGCCAGCAGGCTGTCCATGTCATGCCCGTCGATCGGCCCGACATAGTTGAAGCCCAGCTCCTCAAACAACGTGCCGCCGACGGCCATGTGCTTCAGCATGTCCTTGGCGCGCCTGGCCCCCTCTTGCAGGGGGGGCGGCAGCAGCGCCAGGGCGCCCTTGGCGGCGGCCTTGAGGTCCTGCAAGGGCCGCTCGGCATAAAGCCGCGACAGATAGGACGACAGCGCACCGGTCGGCGGGGCGATGGACATCTCGTTGTCGTTCAGCACCACGAACAGCCGCTTGCCCAGATGGCCGGCGTTGTTCAACGCCTCGAACGCCATGCCGGCGGACATCGAGCCGTCGCCGATCACGGCGATGGCGTCGCCCAGCGCCGGATCGGGCGCGCCGCCCAGATCGTGCGCCACCTTGAACCCCAGCGCGGCGCTGATCGAGGTCGAACTGTGCGCCGTGCCGAACGGGTCATAGACGCTTTCCGCGCGCTTGGTGAAACCGGACAAGCCGTCCTTTTGCCTGAGCGTGCGGATGCGGTCGCGGCGGCCGGTCAGGATCTTGTGCGGATAGGACTGGTGCGAGACGTCCCAGATCAGCCGGTCGCGCGGCGTGTCGAACACCGCGTGCAGCGCGACCGTCAGCTCGACCACGCCCAGACCTGCGCCCAGGTGACCGCCGGTCTCGCTGACCGCGCTGATCGTCTCGGCGCGCAATTCGTCGGCGACCTGCTTCAACTGCGGGTCGCTCAGGCGCTTCAGATCGGCGGGGCTGGAGACGCGGTCCAGCAGCGGTGTGGCGGGTCGGTCTGACATGGGCCCTCCGGCTACTTGTCGCGGCTGATAACGAAGCGCGCGGCATCCCGCAAGGTCGCGGCCCGGTCTCCATAGGATGCCAGAGCGTCGCAGGCCTGTGAAGTCAACTCGGCGGCACGGGCGCGCGCGGGTTCCAGACCCAGCAGCGAGACAAAGGTTGCTTTCCCCGCCGCCGCGTCCTTGTTCAGGCGCTTGCCGGCCGTCGCCTCGTCGCCCTCGTGGTCCAGGATGTCGTCGGCGATCTGGAACGCCAGACCCAGGGCACGCGCGTAATCCGCCAGCGGCGCCGGATCGGCCCCCGCCAGAACCGGCCCCACGGTGCAGGACCAGCCGAACAACGCGCCGGTCTTGCCCTGTTGCAGATGCGTGATCTGCGCCAGCGTCAGCGGCTGCGCGGCCGTTTCGGCGGCGATGTCCAGCGCCTGCCCCAGCACCATGCCCTGCGCGCCGGCGGCGCGCGCCAGTCCGGCGACCAGGGGCGCGCTGCCTGTCCCGGCGGCCAGTTCAAAGGCCAGGGCCTGCAAGGCGTCGCCGGCCAGGATCGCCGTGGCCTCGTCATAGGCGACATGCACGGTCGGCCGGCCCCGGCGCAGATCGTCGTCGTCCATCGCGGGCAGGTCGTCGTGCACCAGCGAATACGCGTGCATCGCCTCGATCGCGGCGGCGGCGGTCAGCGCGGTGTCGCGCGCCACGCCGTGCAATGCGCCGCTTTCCAGAACCAGGAAACCGCGCAGGCCCTTGCCGCCGACCAGCGCGTGACCCATCGCGGCGCGCACCCGGCTGTCGGGCAGCGCGGCCAGGGCCGTGTCCAGCCGCCCGGACACGGCCCTGGCGGCGGCATCCAGAGCGGCGGTAAAGCTCATTGCGCGTCGAAAGGCGCGGTGCCCGAGGGCTGACCGTTTTCCGCCAGCGTGATCTGTTCGATGCGCGCCTGCGCCTGCGCCAGCTTGGCCTCGCAGTGCCGCTTCAGATCGGCGCCGCGTTCATACAGCGCGATGGACTTGTCCAGATCGACATTGCCGCTTTCCAGCTGGCCGACCACCTGCTCCAATTCCTTGAGCGCCTCTTCAAAGGACAATTCGCCGACCTGTTTCATGCGCCCCGCTCCATCAGCACCTTGACATGCGCGGCGGTCGAGGCCGCCAGCGCGTCGAGGTTATACCCCCCTTCCAGCGCACTGACCACCCGGCCGCCGGCGTGCGTGTCGGCCAGATCGCAAATGCGCCGGGTGATCCAGTCGAAATCCTCGACCCCAAGGGCCAGTTGCGCCAGCGGGTCGTCGCGATGCGCGTCAAAGCCCGCGGACACCAGGATCAGCTCGGGCGCAAAGGCGTCCACGCGGGGAAAGACCTGCGCCTCCCAGGCGGCGCGAAACGCGGGGCCGTCGGTGCCGGGGGGCAGTGGCAGGTTCAGCACGGTGCCCAGGGCGCCGGTTTCGTCCGCGCGCCCGGTGCCCGGCCACAGCGGAAACTGGTGGCTGGACACGAACAGCGCGCGCCCCTCGGACCACAGCAGATCCTGCGTGCCATTGCCGTGGTGCACGTCGAAATCCAGCACGGCGACGCGCCGCAATCCGTGATGATCCAGCGCGCGTTTCGCGGCGATGGCGACATTGCCGAACAGACAGAACCCCATGGGCTTTGCCGTTTCCGCGTGGTGCCCCGGCGGGCGGATCGCGGCAAAGGCATTGCGCCCCTCGCCCGCGATCACCGCATCCAGCGCCCCCAGCAATGCGCCCAGGCCGTTCAGCGCCGCGTCCCAACTGCCCGAGGACAGCCAGGTGTCCGCATCGAGCTGCACCTGACCCAGCACCGGCACTGCGTCGCGGATCTGGTCCACATAGCTTTGCGGGTGGCAACGCAACACTTCCGACACCGGCGCGGGCGGGGCCTGGCGGCGGTCGAGCGCGGCGAACCCGGGGTCATCCAGGGCCGAAAG
Organism: Rhodobacter sp.; assembly: GCA_020637515.1. Classification (NCBI taxonomy): domain Bacteria; kingdom Pseudomonadati; phylum Pseudomonadota; class Alphaproteobacteria; order Rhodobacterales; genus Rhodobacter; species Rhodobacter sp. Next base: position 850,419 of record JACKKG010000001.1, read on the forward strand.
GATCGTGCGCAGTCGGTCCACCCGTTCCGGGTGCCCCTCAGGGGTGACATGGGTCAGACAGGCGGGATCGGTAAAGAACAGGGTGCTCATGGCAGCAGGCTAAACGCGCAATCGGTGGCCTTCAAGCCTCAGCTCCACGGGCCGCCATAGTCGCGCCGCGCGCGCCGTGGCGCCGGCCGGCCGGTGTCGCCCATCTCGCGCGCAAGCGCCTCGAGGGCAGCGATGCGGTTTTCCGTGTTCGGGTGGGTCGAGAACAGCTTGTCCCGCGCGCCGCCGTGCAGCGGGTTGATGATGAACAAATGCGCCGAGGCCGGGTTGCGTTCCGCCGTCGGGTTGTCGATCCGTTCGGCATAGGCCTGGATCTTGCGCAGCGCGTCGGCCAGCCACAGCGGATGACCGCAGATCTGCGCACCGATGCGGTCGGCCTCGTATTCGCGCGAGCGTGACACCGCCATCTGCACCAGCGCGGCCGCCATCGGTGCCAGAAACATCACCGCGATCATGGCAATGGGATTGGACCGCTCGCGATCGCCGCCGCGAAAGAAGAAGGCAAAGTTCGCCAGCATCGAGATCGCCCCCGCGAACGTCGCGGTCACGGTCATCGTCAGCGTGTCGTAATTGCGGATATGGGCCATCTCGTGCGCGACGACGGCGGACACCTCGTCCCGGCTGAGCCGCTGCATCAGGCCCGTGGACACCGCGACCGCCGCGTTGTCGGGGTTGCGCCCGGTGGCAAAGGCATTGGGCTGGTCGCTGTCGATCACATAGACCGCCGGTGTCGGCAGTTGCGCGTTCTGCGCCAGTTCCATGACGATCTGCTGCAATTCGGGCGCGGTATGGGCATCGACCGGGCGGGCGTTGTGCATCCTGAGCACCGCCTTGTCCGAATTCCACCAGGTCAAGGCGTTCATGCCCGCCGCGATCACCAGCGCGATCAACGCGCCGGCCTGCCCGCCGATGACATAACCCACCGCCAGAAACAGGCCGGTCATCGCGGCCATCAGGATCCCGGTCTTGACGTAGCCCATGGCTTACCTCCGTCTCTGACCGCTGATATGGGGCGGCTCAGCCCTGCTGCAAGATCACAGCAGCCCTTCGGCGCGGAACAACGCCAGCACATCGGCGCGGGGGCGGGCGCCGATATGGCCGATGACTTCGGCGGCGGCAATGTTGCCCATGCGCCCGCAGGTTTCCAGCGATTGCCCGGTGGCCAGCCCATAGAGGAACCCGGCCGCGAACTGGTCGCCCGCGCCGGTGGCATCGACGGGCGTGACGCTGCGCACGGGGGCCTCGACCCGGCGGCCGTTCTGGATCAGCACCACCGGATCGCCCGAGCGCGTGCACACCACGATCCCGCATTCCTGCGCGGCCCGCGCCAGTGCGTCGTCCAGGTCGTTTTCCTCGTAGAGCGAGGTCAGCTCTTTCTCGTTGCCGATCACATAGTCCATGTCCTCGGCCACCAGCCGGCGAAAGTCGGCGCGGTGGCGGTCCACGCAGAACGGGTCGGACAGCGCGATCCCCACGCGGCCGCCGCCCTTGTGACAGGCCCGCGCGGCTTTCAGGAAAGCCTCCTTGCCCTTGTCCTTGTCGAACAGATACCCCTCGAGGAACACGATCCCGCTGTCGGCCATGACGCGTTCGTCCACGTCATCGGGCCCGACCTCGGCCGAAATGCCCAGATAGGTGTTCATCGACCGCTCGCCGTCCGGCGTGACGAAGATCATCGACCGCGAGGTCGGCAGTTCGCCCCCGGTGACGGGCGGGTTCACAAAGGCGGTGCCGGCGCGTTCGGTGTCCTGCGCAAAGAACCGCCCCAGGCTGTCGTCGCGCACGCGCCCCACCAGCGCCGTCTTCAGCCCCAGTGCGCCGATGCCCGCGATCGTGTTGCACACCGACCCGCCCGAGGCCTCTTGCCGGTCCTTCATCGCGCCATAAAGCGTTTCGGCGCGCTCGCGTTCGATCAGCTGCATGATGCCCTTGTGGATGCCCATGTGATCCAGGAAATGGTCGTTCACGGTGCTGATGACATCGACGATGGCGTTGCCGATCCCGGCGACTTGGTAGCGTTTCACAGGGTTTTCTCCTCAAAGGGGCAAAGGTCGCGGATCAGGCAGTCCCCGCATCGGGGCTTGCGTGCGACACAGATATAACGGCCGTGCAGGATCAGCCAGTGATGGGCATGGCGCTGGAATTCGGCGGGGACGTTATCCTCGATCGCGCGTTCGACCGCCTCGACCGTCTTGCCGGGGGCGATGCCGGTGCGATTGCCGACGCGGAAAATATGCGTGTCCACCGCTTGCGCGGGCAAGCCCCACCACATGTTCAGCACCACGTTCGCGGTCTTGCGCCCCACGCCGGGCAGCGACTGAAGCGCGGCGCGCGACGAGGGCACCTGCCCGCCATACCGATCGACCAGGATCCGGCTCAGCTGGATGACATTCCTGGCCTTGTTGCGGAACAGGCCGATCGTCTTGATATGTTCGATCAGCCCGTCTTCGCCCAGCGCCAGCATCTTTTCGGGCGTATCGGCCACCGGCCACAGCCCGCGCGTGGCCTTGTTCACGCCCGCGTCGGTCGCCTGCGCCGACAGCGCCACGGCGACCAGCAGGGTGTAGACATTCACATGCTCCAGCTCGCCCCTGGGTTCGGCCTCGGCGGCCTGAAACCGGGAAAAGATCTCGCGTAGCGTGAGGAAATCGAGTTGCGCGGTCATGCGGGCTCTTTGCCTCGTCGGCGGGATGGGGGCAAGCCTCAGTCCTGACGCGGGCGGCGCAGCAGCCGGCCGATCAGGAACGAGGTGCGGGGCGTGTAGACATAGGCGGTGCGGGTTTCCGGTGCCGGGCGCATCTGCATACGCACCAGGCCAAAGACGATCAGCAGCACATGCGCCAGCGCGATGAAGACGAACATCGACGACGGCCCAAAGGCCGAGATCAGCGCCGAGGCGATCACCGGGCTGGCGATGGCGCCCACCGCATAGAGGAACATCTGCGCCGCGCTCAATTCCACCCGCTCGTGCTGTTCGGCAAAGTCATGCGCATGCGCGGTCGAGATGGAATAGATCGGAAAGGTCGTGAAGCCAAAGAACCCCGCGGCCAGGAAGATCGTGACGATGTTGCCCTGCGCCCCGGCCACCATTGCGCCACACCCCAGGATCGACGCGACCGAGATCCCGATCAGGACCTTTCTGCGGTCGAACTTGTCCGCGACCCAGCCGATGGGGAATTGCGCCAGGGCCCCGCCCACCACATAGGCCGACAGGAACAGCGCGATTCGGTCGGCCTCGAGCCCGACGGCAATGCCGTAGAGCGGGCCGACCATGCGAAATGCCGCGCCCGTGATCCCCGAAACGACGACCCCCACCGCGCCCAGCGGCGACTTGTCCCAGGCCAGCCTGGGACGCAAGCGGGGGGCCTCGCCCGCCGCCGGGGCCTCGGCCCGGGTCAGCAGCAGCGGGAACAGCGCCGCGCACATGAACAGCGCCAGCAGGTTGTAGCTGACATAGGCGGCCGGGGTCAGAAAGGCGATCATCACCTGCGCGCCCAGGTTGCCCGACACGTCCACCATCCGGTAGACCCCCATCGCGCGCCCGCGCGTCTGGTTCGTGACCTTGGATTGCAGCCAGGCCTCGATGATCGTGTAGCACCCCGCCACCGCCAGCCCTGAGGCCATCCGCATCAATGCCCAGGCCCAGGGATCGACCCACATCATATGCGCCATGATGCCGATCGTGCCAGCTGCGGCAAAGGCGGCAAAGGCGCGGGAATGGCCAACCGTGCCCATCAGGCGCGGTGCCCACCAGCAACCGATGAAGAAGCCCAGGAAATGCGCCGACCCCATGGCGCCGATCTGTTCGGCGGTAAAGCCCAGCGCGGTGCCCGACAGCGCATCCAGCGGGACGACGCCCCCCAAACCCAGTTGCAGCAGGAACACCGAGGCAAAGAGCGCGGCGAAAGAGATCAGCAGGGTCATGGGGCATGCCTAAGATGAGTGCCGATACCTTGGCGCGAAGCGCGCGTGCCGTCCAGACGCGAAAGCTTGACCTCGGCGCGGCGCCGCCCCTAGCCTGCACCCGGAAGGAGACCGCATGACCGCCCAGACCCCGCCGGCCGCCGGACACAACCGCCCGCCCCAGCCCGATCCCTCGCGGCCCGACGACGCCCTGGCCGGGATCGAGGTGACGGCGGATTTCACCCGTTTTCGGCAACGCGACGACGTGTTCACCCGGGCCTTCTGGGACGACACGGTGCGCAGCAAGGCCACCGACGCCTTCTTTGCCAGCTACCGCATCGACGCCACGCCGCGAAAGGGCGACGGATTCCAGCAACGCGATTTCGCCCTGCGCAACGCCGCCTGGCTGGTCAGCGACATCGTGTCGAATCGCAGCGCCTCGGAGGGGCGGCGCGAGGGCTTCCAGGCGCCGATCCGCGCCGACACGCCGGTCGCGCCGGTGCAGGTGCCGGTCGATGACCCGGCGCGCATGGCGGCCGAGGTCAAGCGCATCGCCCGTTTCTTTGGCGCCGACCTGTGTGGAATCACCGGCTTTGACGACCGCTGGATCTATGAAACCCAGGTCGATACCCGCGATTTCAGCGAAACGCCGGTGGATCTGCCCCAGGGGCTGGGCCACGTGATCGTGCTGGGCCACCAGATGGACGCGCCGCTTGTGCAGACCTATCCCAGTGCGCTGGCGGGCGCCGCCACGGGGCGCGAATACAGCCACGAGGCGGCGATCGTCATGCAGCTGGCCGCCTATATCCGCAACCTGGGCTATCAGGCCGTGGCCTCGATGAACGATACGGGGCTGGTCATCCCCTTTGCGATCCAGGCCGGGCTTGGCGAATACGCCCGCAACCAGATGGTTATCACGCCCGAGTTCGGCCCCCGGCTGCGGTTCTCGAAGATCTTTACCGACCTGCCGCTGGCCCACGACCGTCCCCGCCCGCACGGGGTCAAGGCGGTCTGCGACATCTGCACCCGCTGCGCCGATGCCTGCCCGGTCAAGGCGCTGCCCTTTGGCCCGCCCTCGGACCAGGCGCCGGGCCGCAGCGCCATCCGGGGCGTGGTCAAATGGACCTCGGACGCCGAGAAATGCTTTGGCTACTGGGCAAAGCTGTCGTCGGATTGCGCGATCTGCCTGCGGGTCTGTCCGTTCAACCGCGACTATTCCCGCTGGCGCAACCGTGCCTGGCTGAAACTGGCGCTGTCGCCCCTGCGCCGGCTGGCGCTGTGGCTGGACGACCGCTCGAAACGGGCGCAACGGCTGAAACCGCGCGACTGGTGGGGCGGGTGATTGCGCAGGTTCCGGGTCGAGCCAGGGGTGCGGCGGTTCTAGGGTGACGGTCCGGAACCGGGGGGTTTTCCACCCCCCGGACCCCCCGGAGCGTATTTTCGACAAGATGATGGGGCGCGGGTCATGCAAGAGGAACGGGGCTATCACTATGGCGTCATGGCGCGCGCGATCGCCGAAATCGATGCCGCTGGCGGCGAGCGTGTGGCGCTCGAGGATCTGGCGGCGCGTTTGGGGATGAGCGCGGCGCATTTCCAGCGGCTGTTCACGCAATGGGTGGGCGTCTCGCCGAAACGCTATCAGCAATACCTGGCGCTGGGCCAGGCGCGGCGGATGCTGGCCGAGCGGTTCACCGTTCTCGACGCCGCGCATGAGGCGGGGTTGTCGGGGCCGGGCCGGCTGCACGACCTGTTCCTGCGTTGGGAGGCGATGACGCCCGGCGAATACGCGCGGGGCGGCGAGGGACTGGGCATCCGATGGGGCTGGTTCGACACGCCCTTTGGCGAGGCGCTGGTCATGGGCACCGAGCGCGGCCTGTGCGGGCTGGGCTTTGCCGCCGAGATGGGCCGCGAGGCCGCCTTTGCCGACCTGCGCGGGCGCTGGCCCAAGGCCTGCTTCCACGAGGACCCGGCCGCGCTGCGCGCCTGGGTCGAGGCCGCGCTGGGTGGGCGCGAGGCGCCGCTCTACCTGATCGGCGCGCCCTTTCAGATCAAGGTCTGGGAGGCGTTGCTGGCGATCCCCTCGGGGCAGGTCACGACCTACTCCGAGATCGCGCGCGCCATCGGCCAGCCCAGCGCGAACCGCGCCGTCGGCGCGGCGGTGGGGCGCAACCCCATCAGCCTGCTGATCCCCTGCCACCGGGCGCTGGCAAAGTCGGGGGCGTTGACCGGCTACCATTGGGGCCTGCCGGTCAAACGCGCCCTTCTGGCCTGGGAGGCCGCCCGTGCCGATGCCGCCTGATCGGTGGCATTCCGCCGATCAATCGAACGTGACGGTCGGGCCCGCTTGGCGGGACTGTCGGCAGGCCGGCCCAAGCGATACCCTGCGCGCAGTCATATTCAAGGAGTTTGCCATGACTGCGAAAAAGGCCATTCTTGCCGTCTCTGCCCTGGCGCTTGTCGCCGCGTGCACCCAGGCCGACGGGCAGCTCGATCGGCGCCGGACGGGCGCACTGGCGGGCGGGGTGATCGGTGGCCTGGTCGGCGCGGCCAACGGTGGCAACAACAGCACGCCCGAGGTGCTGATCGGCGCCGGTCTGGGCGCGCTGGCGGGCGGGGCCATCGGCGGCGTGCTGGACCGTCAGGCGGGCGAATTGCGCCAGTCGCTGGGCCCGGATGTCGGCGTGGTGAACACCGGCAACGAAATCGTCGTGACCATGCCGCAGGATATCCTGTTCGCGACCGACAGCGCCGCGCTGCGACCGGATCTGCAATCGGATCTGCGCACCATTGCCGCGAACCTGCAACGCTATCCCGACAGCGTCGTAGTGGTCACCGGCCACACCGATTCGACCGGCACCGCCGCGCACAACCAGGCGCTGAGCGAGCGGCGCGCGGATGCGGTGGCGGGGGTGCTGATCTCCTCGGGCGTGCCGGCACGGCGCATCCAGGCGGTGGGCGCGGGGCAGACGCAGCCGATCGCATCGAACGGCTCGGCCTCGGGGCGGGCGCAGAACCGCCGGGTCGAGATCACCATCCGTCCGACCAACTGACCCCGGGCATTCGCACGATGGGGCCGGGCCGCGCGCCCGGCCCCTTTTTGTGACAAACCCGTTGCTTGCCGGGTTCCGTGGTCATATCTTTTGACCAATCGAAGGAAAGGCCATGCCGTTTCAGCCCGTTCAACAGGAAAAGCTGGCCCAGGGGGTCGTTCGGCAGATCGAACTGCTGATCCTGCGCGGGCTGCTGCGGCCCGGCGAGCGTCTGCCGTCAGAGCGCGAACTGGCCGAGCGGATGGGCGTCAGCCGCCCGTCGCTGCGCGAGGCGATCGCGGAATTGCAGGCCAAGGGGCTGCTGATCAGTCGCGCCGGGTCGGGCGTTTTCGTCGCCGACATGCTGGGGTCGGCCTTTTCCGAGGCGCTCATCACCCTGTTCGGGGCGCATGACGAGGCGGTTTTCGACTATGTCAGTTTTCGGCGCGATCTCGAAGGGATGGCGGCGGAACGGGCGGCGCGCTTCGGCTCGGGGACCGACCTGAAGGTGATCGACGCGGTCTTTCGAAAGATGGAAGCGGCCCATTCCAAGAAGAACCCCGCCGACGAGGCCGCGCTGGACGCCGAATTCCACCTGGCAATCATCGAGGCCAGCCACAACATCATCATGCTGCACATGCTGCGGGCGATGTTCGACCTGTTGAAGGAAGGGGTGTTCTACAACCGTCAGCAGATGTATCGCCAGCGCACCACGCGCGACCAGTTGCTGGATCAGCACCGGGCGATCAACGCGGCGATCCAGGCGCGCGATCCGGTCGCCGCCAGGGCTGCCGCCGAGGCGCATATGAGCTATGTGGAACAGGCCCTTGCGGATGTGCGCAAGGCCGACCGAAACGAGGATATCGCGCGGCTGAGGTATCAGCACGAACTGGCGCGGGAATGAAGGATCGATATGGCAGACTACAGCAAATCGGGCGGCCGCAGCGCCCCCGGCAAACAACCCCGCAACAAGACCGAGAACGAGCACCCCAAGGGCAAGCTGGGCGGTGCCCCTGACAAGGCCGCGCTGCTGGAACGCCTGAAAAAGGCGGCCGAGGCAAAAAAGGGGGCCTACATACGTAACTAGCCAAGCTATCAGACGCGCCCATCCTCCGGCGCGTCTGATAGCAGATCACTTGTCGCTCGGCTTGAGATACATCACGTACTGCATCGGCTTCTTGCCATAGTGCTGAGCGACCCTTTGGCGAAGCTCGTGGATATCATCGCAGGTCTTAGCCATACCGATGACCTCCCAACACCGTGAGACCAATTGCCTAACACCAAGGTTCTCGGTGAGCTGGCGGTGCCAATGGACGCCTGCCGGTGGCTTATTGTTCTTGAGATAGTCTGCTACGTCGGCGTCAAGGGTATCGTAGACCAGTTCGATCACCAACTTTCCCCACCACTTTGGGCGGGTTTGCAGTGGGGTTTCCCATCCTGTGAGGCGACCGAATTCCTCCCAAAGTTCGTCTGGGAATGTCTTCTCCCACGCCCGGAGTTCATCGGCTATAAAAGCTCGTAGCTTGACCTGCAGGGCATCTTCCGCGCGGTCATACTGATAGCCTGTTGCTTCGTCGATCAGCGCATCAAGGCCAGTCCGTGTCAGACCGGCAGTCAGCACCGCGCACTTGATGGCAATCTCGCGCTGTCGGTCCGTCAGCGATGCCCCCTCGTAGAGCGCTTGGACGTAGCCCCGACAGATCAGCTCGAAGTGCTCTGTAGTCATTCCCCGACCAGTGAACTGCGTCCCGGGTATCGTGAACTCCAAAAGTTCGCCCAGGATTAAGTCACTGTTAATATACGATTTTAGTGCCGCAGCGCCAACATAGCTGCCCAGGTTGCCGCTGTCGGCTCCGGACATGGATTTGATCGCAGAGCGTAGAGCTATGACGCGGTCTTCGGTATTGAGGACGTACACATCCAATTCATCTCCGCCGAGATCAATCTTGCCGCGCCACTTGGCGAATGGCATCCCGCCGTGGATCACGTCTGATGGTGTTACCCTCGGCGCAATGGCCTCGACAACGTCCTCAAAAGTCGCGTCGATTGGTTCGATTACGTCTTTCTTCTCGTCAGGCATTGATCAGTCCTTTGTAAGTCAGCCGCTTTCCAGCCATGCGGTCGATGGTCATTCCGATGAAATCCATAGTGCCGATCTGCGCCGTGTTGTGGCGGAAGGAGAACTCCTTCACATAGCGATGCAGGTGCTTGGCGCTCATGTAGTGATAGATTCCGATGTAGCCGCGCTTGAGCAGGGACCAGAAGCTTTCGATGCCGTTGGTGTGCGCCATGTCGCGGACGTATTCTCCGGCAGAGTGGTTAATGCGGATATGGTTGTAACCAGCGCCAGCTAGGCCGATATAGCCGCCGTGGGTATCGGTGACGATGGTTGCGCCGGCGTTGCAGTGCTGACGCACAAAGTGCTCAAGGGTCGAAGCCTTGGTGTTCTCAACGACGACCGCGCGGACTTCTCCGGATTGATCGCGGACGCCAACAACTGCGGTCTTGCCAACCGCACCACGACCGGCGCGAAGTTTCTTATCGGCATGTTTGTTCTTCTCGCGACCACCAACATAGGTTTCATCGACCTGCATCTGACCGTCCATGTGGTCGTCACGGTCTTTCAGCCAAGTCTCGCGAATACGCTGGGCAAGGAACCATGCGGTTTTCTGAGTGACGCCAAGTTCGCGCGCCATCTGCGTGCTGGGGATGCCCTTGCGGGCGCTGGTTAGCATGTAGATGGCCAGAAGCCACTTGATCAGTGGGAGACGGCTTTCTGCAAGCACAGTGCCAGTGCGGACGCTGAAATGCTTGCGACAGTCCTTGCAGCGGTAGGGCATGGGCTTGTGGTCTTTGCACTCGGTCACGCTGACCGAACCGCAGTGACCACAAACAGGCTCATTGCCCCAACGCTTTGCCTCAAAGAACTTGCGCGCGGCATCTTCATCCGGGAACTTGCGGAAGAACTCAAAGGTGGAGAGGGTTTCAGGCTTCGACATGGCGCAAGCTCCTTCTGCACCATGAATAACATAACTAGCCAAAGTAAGCAAGTGATTTTTGGCTAGTTAAATATGTAGACCCCCAAAAAAGGGCTGGCCGGCCCGGCGCATAAAAAAACCCCCGGCACGAAGCCGGGGGATCAAGTGGCGTCCAGAGCTTGGGGTTCCGGACGCTGGCGGTAAACTTGGGGTGGCGTCAGGCGTCGCGGGCCATTTCGGACCGGATCTGCTGACGCAGGATGTCGATGGGGATCAATTGCCCGTCGCGCTTGAATTGCCAATAGGTCCAGCCGTTGCACGAGGGCGCACCCTCGAGCGCGGCACCCACCTGGTGGATCGAGCCGCGGTGCGTCTCGCTGACCAGCGATCCGTCGGCGCGCACCTTGGCGGGCTTGCCGCGGGGCGAAACCAGCACTTCGCCGGGCCTGAGCATCCCGCGTTCGACCAACTGGCCGAAGGGCACGCGCGGCTCGGCGCGTTTCGACGAGGTCGTCTCGAGCGCCGAGGAATCCAGTGCGCGCACCTTGGCCAACCGTTTGGTGGCGGCGGCGCGGTAGGCGTCCTCGCGCTCGATGCCGATGAAATGGCGGCCCAGCATCTTGGCCACGGCGCCGGTGGTGCCGGTGCCAAAGAACGGGTCCAGCACCACGTCGCCCGGGTTCGTCGTGCCGATCAGCACGCGGTGCAGCAGGCTTTCGGGCTTTTGCGTCGGATGCGCCTTGTTTCCGTCGTCGTCCTTGAGCCGCTCGTGCCCGGTGCAGATCGGCAGCACCCAGTCCGAGCGCATCTGCGTGCCCTCGTTCAGGGCTTTCAGCGCCTCATAGTTGAACGTGTATTTCGATGTCTCGGCCTTTGACGCCCAGATCAGCGTTTCATGCGCGTTGGTCAGGCGCTTGCCCTTGAAGTTGGGCATCGGGTTCGACTTGCGCCAGATGACATCGTTCAGCACCCAATATCCTGCGTCCTGCAACGCCGCGCCGACGCGAAAGATGTTGTGATAGCTGCCGATGACCCAGATCGCGCCGTCGGGTTTCAACAGGCGGCGCGCGGCCTTCAGCCAGTCGCGCGTGAACTGGTCATAGGCGGCGAAACTGGCGAACTGGTCCCAGTGATCGGTCACCGCGTCCACCGCCGAATTGTCCGGCCGGTGAAGCGCGCCCTTCAGCTGAAGGTTGTAGGGCGGGTCCGCAAAGATCAGGTCCACGCTGCCCGCGGGCAACGCATTCATGAGCTCGATGCAATCACCCGCAAGAATCTGGTCGAGCGGAAGCGTGTCAGCCTCCGGCGCCCGGGTCTTGGTTGCCATGTCTGCCTCGTTCGGGCGCCGTCTTGTGTTTCGCGGCGCTCCGTTACACGCAAAGATGATTCAATCCAGAGTCCACGTCAATTCCTTTTTGAATCAGCGCGTTATTTAATGTTCTTCACACAATATCTTGCGCACCGGGGCAAAGGTCCGCCTATGATGTGGGGTCACGCCCAGGTCGCGCAGCGCCGCGCGATGTCCGGCCGAGGGGTATCCCGCGTTTTTTTCCCAGCCATATCCGGGGTTTGCCAGTGAAAGTTCACGCATTATCGCGTCGCGTTCGACCTTTGCCAGGATCGAGGCGGCGGCGATCGACAGGCTGCGCGCGTCGCCCTTGACCACGGTCTGGGCGGGGATCGTCAAGCCCTTGGGCAGGCGGTTGCCGTCGATCAGCGCGTGTTCGGCCGCCGGGGTCAGGGCGTCCAGCGCGCGGCGCATCGCCAGGTGGCTGGCCTGAAGGATGTTGAGGGTGTCGATCTCCTCGACGCTGGCATGGGCGATGGCCCAGGCGACGGCAGTGTCGCGGATCGCGGCGGCCAGACGGGTGCGCGCGGCCTCGGTCAGGCGCTTGCTGTCGTCGATGCCGGGCGGGATGCGGCCCGGATCGAGGATCACGGCGGCGGCAGAGACCGGGCCGGCCAGCGGACCGCGGCCGACCTCGTCCACGCCGGCAACCAGGCGCAGGCCGGTCGCGGTTTCCAGGCTGAAATCGGGGGTGATGCGAGCAGGCGCCATACAGTCTTGAACCACGCGCACCGGGCCCGGGCAAGAGCGGGGGCGAGCCTTGCGGCCCGCCCCCTTCCCGGCTGGGGGGCCGGGACCGTCCTGGAGTGCCGTCGCGCGTCAAGTCGGAACCAGTAACCAGCCCACTCGCATCGGCACGACTTTGAAAGGGATTCGTGAAGAAAGGATTTCGTCAGTTGGCGCGGGACACTCCAGGATGTTCCTCAACGGCGGCGATAGCCCGCGTCCTCGAGGCAGCGCGCGTTGTAGATGCGGTCGCCATCGGTCGAGGTCACGCGGCATTCCCCGGGCAGGTCGCGCAGGCCCTCGTTACGCAGGCAGCTGGACCAGTAGCCCGCGACGCGGCGGCCGTTCTGGCGATAGTGCATCTCGCACGAGTCGGGCAACCAGGCGTGGTGGCCATGGCGCGGCGGCGACATGCGCGGCGGCTCGGCCCGGGGCGGGTCGTAGCGCGGCGGATCGGCGCGGCGCATGGAGCCTCCGCGATACCCGGCCTGATACATGCAGTCGGCGACATAGCCGGTGCGGTTGCGGCCCTGGTAGCGGAATTCATAGCGGCACTGGTTGGGCAGGCCCTGATAGCCCGCGCGGTTCAGGCACCGGCCGTTGTAGACATCGACATTGCGCCAGTCGATCCGCACCGTTTCCAGGCACTCGTCGGGCAGCATCCAGCGCCCGGCATAGGACGGGCGGTTGTTCTCGTCGATGGCGTGGACGATGGCGCCGATGACGATCGCGCCGGCGATGAACCGGAAGAGGTCGGCATCGTCGGCCCTGGCCTGCTGGGGCGTGGTGGCGAATCCGGCCAGGGCGACCGCCCCGGCAGCGAGGGCCATGGTCAGCCGTCGCGGAAGAAGGGGGAGAGCAAAGCGCATGGCAGCAACCTTTCTGCGTGACACGAAAGCGGGGGACGGGTGGCACCCCTGTGTGTCGGGGTCGGCGCCGTCATGGTTCAACCTTGGGACCCGCCCCCGCTGACAGGCAATAGCGCGCCCCGGTTATCCGATAACGCGCCGCGCCGGTGTCGGCCCGGACGCGGCGATATTGCATAGCAGCGGCAGCATGGGCATGGTCTGGGCAAGCGACGGACTCAGCCGTGCAAGGACCACGACGATGCGAACCAAAACCCTATCCCTGGCGCTGGGCGCCCTGATGGCGATGGCATTGCCCGCCCAGGCGGCCTGTTACGCCGATTATCGCGCCCAGCAGCAAAGCCCGGTGCGGTTCCATTACGGCATTGCGCAGATTTCGGACGGGGCCTGTGGCAGCACCGGCGCCGCCGCAAACGAGTTGCGCGCCCGTCTGGCGCGGAACGGCTGGACCTTGGTCGATGTTTTGTCCACATTCAGGGATGATGGACTGGCGTCGAGGCGGGGCAATGCCGGACAATACTTCCTCCGTTACTGATCTGACACGCGCGGGAACGCGCGCGGTCTATCTGGGGCTGGCCGCCATCGTCGCCATTCTGGCGCTGGCGGCCTTTCTGCTGTTCCTGAACCTGCCCGACACCAACGCCTTCAACGCGCGTGTCACCCAGATTTTCGCCGAGAACGCCAACCTGACCCAGGACGCCGAATTGCGCCTGCTCGAGATTCTGGCGCAGTCCGGCACCACCTTTACCGAAGTTCTGGTCAGCTACCGCGCGGTGATCTTCGTGCTGATCGTCTTTGCCAGCCTGCTGCTGATTACCGCGCTGGTGCTGGTGCTGGCGCTGATCGTGCTGAACCGGCGCCTGGCCGTGGTGCAAAAGTCGGGGATTCAGGTGTCGTCGCTGGTGATCTCGCGCGGCGAGCGCAAGGTTTATCTGAACGACATGGAGTTCAACCTGACCGAGGCCGCGGTCGAGGCCCTGGCCGTGCTGGCCGAGGCCCGCATGGATGACGAGATGATGACCGGCGCCTCGCTGGAATCGGTGATCTCGGGCCGGCGCGAGGCCGATTGCGACGAAGCCGCCGGCGCAACCCGGATCAAGCGGCTGCGCGATTCGCTGGGCAACCAGATGGTCAGCGAACTGCTGGTCCGCAACATTCCCCGCCAGGGCTATATGCTGGCGGTCGAGAAAGACGTCATCCGGATGATCTGACCTGCCGGGCCTGGTCCAGGATGGACGGCCATGCCTGGCCGGTGAAATCGTCGTGCCCGTCGCCCCCGGGATTGCGATCAAAGGCGCCGCGCATCATGGCCAGCATTTCCTGCGACAGGCAATCGGTCAGGAACCCGCCCGTCCAGTCAAAGGCGGCGTGCATGTCGGCGACCGAGGTGTTCCGACGCAGGCAGCTGTCCAGAGCCGACGCGGAAAGCGGCGTCGTCACCTCGAACAGGACCGAGTTGAAGTCGCTGTGCCCGGCATAGGCCACATGATCCCGCAGCTTGAACATGGTGCTGGCGATCCAGGGGTTCTTGTAGAACATGTAATCCTGCTGGACGATCAGTCCGCCCTGCGCGACATGCGGCAGGAAGTTCAGCACCAGATGGTCGTTGATGGCCCAGGATTTGGACAGGTCGATGAACAGCAGCGCGATCGGGCCGGTGGTCCAGCGGGCCTTGCGGATATCGGCCTTGGTGGACACGACGTTGTAGTCCCGGGTCAGGGATTGAAACAGCGGGTAGATGTCCAGCCCGTCGAACTTCGGATGTCCGCGCGCATACAGGAACTTCTCTTTCTGCCCCTCGGACGCGCTGAACAGATCGAAGCTCTGGATCGGCGGTCTCTGTCCCTGGTTCATCGCCACCCCGCATCCCAGCGCCGAGGTCGATCCCCCCATGAACGGGCCCAGGTCCACCAGGGCACCGCGCGAGAAATCGGTCATGGCGGCCAGGAAGGCCAGCATCCGCTGTTCCTCGACCGAGAGCATCGTGGGGAACTGCCGGATCGCTTGCGGCAGCGGGAAGGATCGGGATTTCCAGGGTTTGGTCGCCAGGAAGTCTGCCAGTGACACCGTCGTAGACCCCGCGCCTGTGAATCGGGCCGACGCTATACCCCGCCGGTGCCCCGGTCAACCAAGGCGCGAAAGGGGCCGTCGCGCAACGGCCCCTTTGCTCTGCCCCTACTCGGCCGCGGCTTGCATCGCGGCGGGTTGGGCCAGATCCTCCAGATGGTCCGCGATCGCGGCGGCGATCGCGCGTTTGTCATCGACCGGCGTCACGCCATCGCGGCGCACCAGAAGCGCGCGCTGTTCGGTGCCGCGCGTGTCCTCGCCGCGCGTGGCGACGATCAGGCTGCACTGGTCCAGGCGCTTCGAGGCGACGCGGATCAGCTCTTCCTCGGTGACGCCTTCCAGATACTTGAAGGCGATGGTGTGCATCGCGCCACCGGCGGCCATCGCCATGTCGATCACCTTTTCCGTCGGCTCCAGTTCCAGCATCAGGCTGGCCTGACCCGAGGCGATCTTGCCGCTCACCGCCTGTTTCGGCCGGTAATCCGCCACCCCGGCCGAAAAGACCCCGGCGAACAGCCCTGCCTTTGCCCGCGCGACCACCGTGTCGCGATAGGCGTCATAGGTGCGCGTCACCGTGACCGGCATCGGCGTCTTCGGTTGCCAGGCGCCGTCGCCCAGGATCAGCTCGGCCGCGGCGCCGCGCCAGGTCAGTTCCTCGGCCACGCGGGCGCCCAGACGGCCGCGAAAGCGGTTGACGATGCGCCGCACCCCGTCAATGGGCACGGGCGTGGGACCGGCGGTGACCATGATCCGCCGCCCCGCCAGGGCCGAGGTGCTGAGCGCGCGGCCGACGGCGATGCACAACAGTTCGGTCTCAGGAAGGTTGTGTTTGCCATAGGCGTCGCGCGGGGCGATCAGCCGCACGCCCTGCGCCGCCAGCCGGCGCGCGTTGTCCACCAGTTGCGCGTTGTGCATGGTGCCGTGCATCGTCGGCGCCACCAGCACCTGGGTGCGCCCCTGCTCCATCCGGCCCAGCGCCGAGATCAGCGTGGCGGTGACGACGGTGTCGCCGATCCCGTGCGCCATCTTGGCAAGGGTCGAATGGGTGGCGGGGGCGACCAGATAGGCGTCGAACGGCGCCCCGTCGCTGAGGTGTTCGGCGCGCCAGGTCAGAGCGGTCACGACCGGCCCCAGCGTCGCCCATTCCAGCGCCTCGCGCGCGACGTAGTGCAGCGCGTCCTCGCTGGCAAAGGCGACGACCGAGGCCCCGTGCCGCCTGAGGCCGCGCGCGACCTCGGGCGCCTTCATTGCCGCGATGCCGCCCGTGACCAGCAACGCGATGCGCTTGCCGGCCAGCCGGTCCGACACCCGGGGCACGTCATGGTCGCCCATGCCCGAGGGCGTGGGCGCGCGGAAATCCCAATCATACAGGCTCATGCCCGCACCTCCTGGTCCTCGGCGGTGGCGTTCGCCTCGGCCGCGCGGCCCCAGCGCAGATGCGCCCCGCGCGCCCGGTCCACCCTGGTGTTCAGGGCTTCGAAGTGGCGGGTCTGGAATCGGCTTTTCTTGCCCATCTCGTCCACGATGGCGTCCACGACCTGGATCTCGAACAGATCGAGGTGCTGGATCTCCATCGCCGGGATATAGGGCGCGCCCTCGGCCAGGACGGGTTCCTCGCGATGCGCCATCCAGGGGAACATCTCCAGGAAGATGCGATAGCTGGCATAGTCATAGGACGAATCGCAGCCGTGCCAGCGGTCGCCCAGTTTCACGGCGGCAAAGTAGTGCTTCACGGTCGGGCGTTGCAGCGCCAGCCAGCCGGACGGCATCAGCTTGCCCAGCACACTGGTGGACATGGGGATTTCGACGAACCCGGCCTCGAGCCCGGCAGCGCGCAGCAGCGCCACCTGAAGGTTTGTCTTGGTCGTGCACATGCCCACGCCCCGGCGCAGGGTGTCCGAGGCGCGCTCTTGCCAGGCGCCGAAACGGTAGGGCATCTTGTGCACGAATCGCAGCACCGCCTCGGCGGTCGAGGCCGGCGAGGCCCGCCGCAGGCGCGCGGCCTGCCGCCGGATGTCGGGATGCGTCACGTCGCAAAGCGTGCCGGGATCGGGCAGGGCCGCGGGCGGGGTCGCGTCGGCCTCGGCGGCATCGGCGGCGACCAGGGCCTTGGCCAACGCGCGACGCAGGCTGCGGTGGCGGGGTTGCGCCCAGTCCTGCGCGCCGGTATCCAGCGTCCAGATCCGGGCCGGCAGATCCATGGCTTGCAACGTCTGGCCGGTCGGGCCAAAGTGGTTTCCGGGCCCGAACCAGTCGCGCGGCCCGGCCAGGCGACCGTCCAGCACGACGTGCAGGGGATGCGCGGCGCCATCGGACAGGGCGGTTCCCGGCGCCAGCGTGGTCACACGGCCCTGCGCGAACAGATCCTCGTCGAATGCGTCCAGATACAGACCCAGAGTTGAATCGCGGAACAGATCAAGCAATTCAAGGTTGAGTTTATGTGCAGCAGTCATTGGATTTTGTCCCCCATGTCAAGGCTGTGCAGCAGACGGGCCGGCCTCTCCAATCGGGCAGCGATCCGAGACCGGTCACACGCGCAGGTTAGCGCCCTCATGCACGCGGAAGAAGAGTTTTGTTTCCAAAACAAAAACAAATCAGTGGATTGTTGCCGCGAGCGAACCAACCCCGGCGGGTGTGCGGTCGGGGGCGGGCGCAACCTTCCGTAACGTCGCTTAGGTCTTTCCGAACGAAAATTAAGTTGAAACGAACCCCTCGAACCGCAATTCTGGGTTCAGGCGCCTGGAGAGGACCGGCACCGCCGACCAACGGCGGGTCAGGAGGGGCGCCGGTCTGGGAGGGCCACCCATGGATGTTTTGCAACTGCTGTTGAGCGGTCTCGCCAACGGCTGCGTTTACGGCCTTGTCGCGCTGGGCTTCGTGCTGATCTACAAGGCGACCGAAGCGGTCAATTTCGCCCAGGGCGATTTCATGATGCTGGGCGCCTATGTGATGGTCGGCCTGGTGAACCCGGAATACCTGGGCCTGAACTTCTGGCTGGCCGTGCCGCTCGCGCTCTTGATCCTCGGCGCGCTGGGCTATCTGCTGGACCTGACGGTGATCCGCTTCATGTTCGGCCAGAGCCAGACGGCAGTGGTGATCCTGACCATCGCGCTGGGCTATGTGATCCGTTTCGTGGCCGGGCTGATCTGGGGGCATGAACCCGTCAACCTGCACTCGCCGCTGGCGCTGGGCGATGTCCGCATGGGCGGCGTCGTGCTGAGCCTGGCGGATATCGCGGTGATCGTCGTCACGCTGCTGATGACGCTGTTCCTGTTCCAGTTCTTTCAGCGCACCAAGCTGGGGCTGGCGATGCAGGCGTCTTCGCAGAACCAGATGGCGGCCTATTACATGGGCATCCCGGTGCGCCGGGTGCAGGGGGCGGTCTGGGCGCTGGCCGGGGTCGTCGCCTGCGTCGCGGGGATTCTCTATGCGTCCAAGGGCACGCTGGCCATTTCCGCCGGGTTCATCGGCATCAAGGCCTTTGCGGCGGCGGTCATCGGCGGGTTCGGCAGCCTGCCCGGCGCGCTGATGGGGGGCATCATCGTCGGTGTGATCGAACCCTTTGCCGCCCGCTACCTGCCGACGGGCTACAGCCAGATCGCACCCTATGCGCTGCTGATCCTGGTCCTTGTTTTCCGTCCGCATGGCCTGTTCGCGCAGGTCCGCGTGAAAAAGGTCTGACGCCATGCGCTTTCATTTCAAGACGAGTTACGATCAGGACATCCGGCTGTTCCCCGACTGGTGGAACTTTTCGCTGTATGCCGCGCTGCTGCTGCTGCTGCTGGTCATGCCGTGGCTGATCGACGACTTTTACCTGGGCGAGGTCACGAACGTGCTGATCTGGTCCGTCGCCGGGCTGGGGCTGATGATCCTGACCGGGCAGACCGGGCTGGTCAGCCTGGGGCATTCGGCCTTCATGGCGCTGGGCTGCTACCTGACGGTAAACTTCATGGATGCAGGGCTGCCGTTCCTGGTGGCGTTCCTGCTGGCCGGGGTCGTCACCGGCGTGGTCGGCGCGCTGGTGGCCTTGCCGGCGCTGAAGCTGCACGGCGTCTATCTGTCGATCTTCACCCTGGCGCTCGCGATCCTGGCGGATGACATCATCGTCATCCTGGACCACTGGACCGGCGGCGTGAACGGCATCTTCGCGCCCGAGATCTGGATCTTCGGGTTCGAGATCAACCGCTGGGCCATGCCGGCCAGCTGGTATTACCTGGCGCTGGGCACCGCGCTATTCGTGACCCTGATCTATCGCAACCTGTTGCGCGCGCCGCTGGGCCGGGCCTTTGCCGCCGTGCGCGATTCAGAGATCTCGGCGCAGGCGATGGGGGTGGACGTGGCCCGCACCAAGACCCTGGCCTTTGGCTTTTCCTGCGCCTTTGCCGGCATGGGGGGCGCGCTGATGGGGCTGTTCGCGGGGGCCTTCAACAACGAGACCTTCAACTTCCTGCTGGCGATCCAGCTATTGATGATGATCATCATCGGCGGGCTGGGGTTCATCCACGGCGCCTTTCTGGGGGCGATCGTGATCGCCTTTCTGCCGCAGCTTCTGGCGATCGGCACCGATTCGCTGGGGATCAACAGCGTGCCGGGCCTGGAGACCGGCGTGTTCGGCATGATCCTGATCGCCTTCATCCTGTTCGAGCCGATGGGCCTGTATGGCCGATGGCTGAAAATCCGGACATGGCTGGAGCTGTTCCCCTTTGCCCGGCGTGACATGTTCCGCCGCCAGAAGACCTATCTCAAGACGGAGCGCCTGAGATGAGCCTTTTGACGCTTGAAAACGTGACACTGAAGTTCGGCGGCGTCACCGCGGTGAACAACTTGTCGATGTCGGTGAACGAGGGCGAGGTCTTCGCGCTGGTCGGCCCCAACGGTGCCGGCAAATCGACCGTGTTCAACATGATCAGCCGGTTCTACACGCCGGTGCGCGGGTCCATCGCCTTTGACGGCCGCGATCTGCTGGCGTGCCGGCCCAGCCAGGTGCCGGGCCTGGGCATCGCGCGAACCTTTCAGAACATCGAGCTGTTCGAACGGGCGACCGTGTTGCAGAACCTGTTGGTCGGCCGCCACCGCCACCGCAAGACGACCCTGATCGAAGAGATGCTCTTCATCGGTCGCACCCGCGAGCAGGAACGCCAGCACCGCCACGCGGTCGAGGAAGTCATCGACTTTCTGGACCTGCAAGCCTACCGCGACAAGATGATCGCCGGCTTGCCCTATGGCGTGCGCAAGGTGGTGGAACTGGCCCGCGCGCTGGCCACGAAGCCCCGGTTGCTGCTGCTGGATGAGCCGGCCTCGGGCCTCAGCGTCGAGGAAACGCAGGACATGCGCTGGTGGATCGACGACATCCGCCGCCAGATGGGCGTCACGGTTCTGATGGTCGAACACGACATGGGCCTGGTCAGCAAGGTCTGCGACCGGGTCCTGGCGCTGGCCGACGGCGCGAAACTGGCCGAGGGCACCCCGGCCGAGGTTCAGGCCCACCCCGCCGTGATCGAGGCCTATCTGGGCACCGCCGCGATTTCAAAGACCGCGAACGCGAAAGGAGAGCGGGTATGACCGCGCTGCTTGAGGTTCGGAACCTCGAAACCTTTTATGGGCCGATCATGGCCATTCGCGGCGTCTCGCTCGAGGTGCACAAGGGCCAGGTGGTCACCGTGCTGGGCGCCAACGGTGCGGGCAAGACGACCCTGCTGAAGACGATCTCGGGCATCATGGACCCGGAAAAGGGCCAGGTCCTGTTCGAGGGTCGGGAAATCCAGGGCCGCGAGCCGCACCAGATCGTCCGCCGCGGCATCGTCCAGGTGCCCGAGGGGCGCGAGGTCTTTCCCCTGCTCACGGTCGAGGAAAACCTGGCCCTGGGCGCCTATACCCGCACCGACAAGGCCGAGATCGCGCGCGACCGCGACCTGGTGTTCAGCTATTTCCCGATCCTCGCCGAACGCCGCCTGCAAGAGGCCGGCACCCTCAGCGGTGGGCAGCAGCAGATGCTGGCCATCGGCCGCGGACTGATGCTGAGACCCAAGATCATGCTGCTGGATGAACCCAGCCTTGGCCTGTCGCCCCTGCTGACGCAGGAAATCTTCACCATCCTCAAGCGGCTGAACACCGACGAGGGGGTGACGATGATGCTGGTCGAACAGAACGCCGCCGTGGCGCTGGATCTGGCCGACCAGGGCTATGTCATGGAACTGGGGCGTATCGTCATGGCCGATTCGGCCGAGAAACTGGCCGCCTCCGAGGACATCCAGAGCTTTTACCTGGGCCATGCCAACGAAGGCGCCCGCGGCGAACGGCGCTGGAAAAAGAGGAAGACCTGGCGATGAGCGGCGACAAGCTTCTGCGTGGCGTGCGCATCAACGCCCAGCCGATGACCCGCCCGGTGCGGATCGACGGTCACACCACCGTGCCCCGCCTGCTGCGCGCCCGGGCGCAGGAAAACGGCGATCACCCGGCACACCGTGAAAAGGACCTGGGCATCTGGCAGGCCTATTCCTGGACCGACTATCTGCATCATGTGCGCCTGATCGGCATGGGCTTGCGCGCGCTGGGGCTGAAACGGGGCGACGTGATCTCGATCCTGTCCGAGGACAACAAGGAATGGATGTATTGCGACATGGCCGCGCAATGCATGGGGGCCGTGTCGTCGGGTGTCTACACCACGGACAGCGCCAGCCAGTTGGCCTATCTGGTCAACGATTCGGGGTCGAAGTTCCTGTTCGTCGAAAACGAGGAACAGCTCGACAAGTTTCTCGAGGTCGCGGACCAGATGCCGGGTTTGCAGCGGGTCATCATCTTCGACCCTGAGGGACTGCACGCCTTTGCCCATGACAAATGCATGCTGCTGTCCGACCTTTACGAGATGGGCCGCCAGACCGACGACGAGGCCCTGTTCAACGCCGAGATCGACGCCGTGCAGCCCGGCGACGTGGGGGTGCTGATCTATACCTCGGGCACCACGGGCCAGCCCAAGGGGGTGCAGATCACGCAGGAAAACATTCTTGCCGGCATGGAAACCTCGCTCTACGGCCTGCCGTTCCAGAAGCACGCCGAACAGCTCTGCTTCCTGCCTCTGTGCCATATCCTCGAACGCATCGTCTCGCTCTATACGCCGCTGGTCGTGTCCTCGACGGTGAATTTCGCGGAAAGCCCCGAAACCGTGTTCGACAACCTGCGCGAGATCAGCCCGCATGGGTTCGTCGCGGTGCCGCGCGTGTGGGAAAAAATCTATTCCCGCGTGCTGGTCATGGCGCAGGAGGCGACGCCGCTGGGCCGCTGGGCCTTTGCCCGCGCGCTCAAGGCCGGGCAGGCCCGCGCCGCCTACACGATGGAGGGGCGCCCCGTCCCCGGCGGCACCGCGTTGCGCTACCGGATCTGGGATTTCCTGGTGCTGGCCAATCTGCGCCGGATGCTGGGCATGGACCGCATCGCCCAGGGCCTGACCGGCGCCGCGCCGATCTCGCCCGAGCTGCTGAAATGGTATCACGCGATCGGCGTGCCGCTTTACGAGGGGTTCGGCATGTCCGAAACCACCGGGGTCGCCACCATCAACCTGCCGGGGCACAACAAGGTGGGCTCGGTCGGGCGGCCCAATCCGGGGGTCGAGGTGCGCATCGCCGATGACGGCGAGATTCAGGTCAAGGGGCTCAACGTCTTTGGCGGCTATCTGAACAAGCCCGAAAAATCCGCCGAGGCCTTTACCCCGGACGGCTGGCTGCGCACCGGCGACGTCGGCCGGATCGAAGACGGTTATCTGACGATCACCGGGCGCATCAAGGACATCATCATCACCGCGGGCGGCAAGAACATCACCCCCGCCGAGATCGAAAGCCGGCTGAAGTTCAGCCACTACATCAGCGACGCGGTCGTCATCGGCGACCGGCGCAAGTATCTGACCTGCCTCATCATGATCGACCAGGAGAATGTCGAGAAATTCGCGCAGGACAACAAGGTGCCGTTCAGCGACTTTCGCAGCCTGTGCCGCGCCGAGCCGGTGCTGGATCTGATCCGGCGCGAGGTCGAGGACGTGAACCGGGAATTCGCGCGCGTCGAACAGATCAAGGATTTCCGCTTGATCGACGTGCTGCTGACCGCCGAGGATGAGGAACTCACGGCGACGATGAAGCTGAAACGCGCCACCGTCGAAACGCGGCACAAGGCGCTGATCGACGCGATGTATTAACAGGGCCCCGGAGGAGGGGCCCGCAAACGGGGAGGACGACACGACATGACGAAAACGATCCTGATGGCGGCCGCAATGGCAGCCACGGTGGTTGCGGGGGGCGCCGGCGCGCAGACCCGCGGCGTCACCGACACCGAGATCCTGCTGGGCGGCGTGCACGACCTGTCGGGCGTGTTCGCGGCGGTCTCGACCCCGGCGGTCAACGGCGCGAATCTGCTGTTCGAACAGGTCAACGCCGCCGGCGGCGTGCACGGTCGCCAGATCCGCTATCTGGTCGAGGATCACGGCTATCAACTGCCGCGCGCGACCCAGGGCTACAACAAGCTGATCGAACGTGACGGCGTCTTTGCGATGCTGCTGAACCTGGGCACGCCGCACAACCTGGCGCATTACCCGCTGATGGAACGGCGCGGCGTGCCGAACATGTTCCCGCTGACGGCCGCCCGCGCGATCCTGCCCGATCCGCCCGGGATGAACTTCACGTCGTTCTCCAGCTATTACGACCAGATCGCCGCCGGCATCCAGTATCTGCACGAGACGACCGGCGCGACGCATGTCTGCTCGATGTATCTGCCCACGGACTTCGGCGAGGAAATCGCCCTGTCCTCGCGCGAGACGGCCGAGCGGCTGGGCCTGACCTATGTCGATGAAACCACCCACCGCCCCGAGGAAGAAGATTTCGTGGGCGCGGTCAGCCGCCTGCGCGATGCGGGCTGCCAGATCGTCACGCAGGCTCTGGGTGTGCGCGCGGGCATCACCGTGGTCGGCACGGCCAAGCGGCTGGGCTGGGACGACGTGAGCTTCCTCACCTCGTCGGCCGGGTTCCTGGAACCCGTGGCGATGGTGCCGGGCGGCGTGACCGACGGGCTCTATGCCTCGGCGGGTTGGCAGGACCTGCGCGCGCGCGCCGATCAGCCGGCACCGGCCGAGTTCATCGCGGCCTATGAGGCGCGCTACGGCCAGCCGGCGTCGGGCTTCGCCATGCTGGGCTATACCGCGGCGCGTCAGGTGGTGATGGCGCTGGAAGCGGCCGGGCGCGACCTGACGACCGACAGCTTCCTGCAAGGGATGTACACGCTGGATTATGACGACGCGCTGCTGGGGACGCACATCCGCTTCTCGGCGGAAGATCACCAGGGCGCGAACGACATCTTCATCAGCCAGGTCGGCGGCGGCCAGTGGAATACGCTGGCCCGTATCGACGGCAACACGATGCAGGTCGTCCCGGTCGAGTGATCGCCCGGACCCGTGACAAGGGAAAGGGGCCGGTTCGACCGGCCCCTTTTCTTGCGCGGCGCATCGTAGGGTGCGTGCGAGCACGCACCTTACCCGTCATTCGGCGGGCATCGCCTGGACCTCGTGTGTCAGCGGGTGCGGCAGGTGCACCAGCATCTCCTTGGGGCAGACTTGCAGGAAGTGGCCCTTTTCCAGATCCCAGTGGCGCAGGATTTCGGTGCCGCGCTGGCTCTCGGTCGCCTCGACATGCTGCTCGATCAGCGATTTGAGCTGATCTTCCCAATGGGCGACCGTGACCGGGCAGGTGACCAGCGTCTCGGTGTTCATCAGGTTCAGCGCTGTGCCGTCGGGATCATAGACATAGGCCATGCCGCCCGTCATCCCGGCGCCGAAGTTGGCGCCGATGGATCCCAGGACCACCGCCACGCCGCCGGTCATGTATTCGCACCCGTTCGAGCCGCAGCCCTCGACCACGACCTGCGCGCCCGAGTTTCGCACCGCGAAGCGTTCGCCCGCCCGGCCCGCCGCGAACAGCTTGCCGTCGGTGGCACCGTAGAGAACGGTGTTGCCGATGATCGTGTTCTCGGCCGCCTTCAGCGGCGAGGACATGCGCGGACGCACCACGATCAGCCCGCCCGAAAGGCCCTTGCCGACATAGTCGTTGGCGTCGCCGAAAACCTCGAGCTTCAGACCGCGCACGCCGAAGGCACCCAGCGACTGACCGGCCGAGCCCGCCAGTTTGACCGTCAGGTGATCCGGCTGAAGGCTGTTCTTCATGCCGAACTTCTTGACGATATGGCTGGACGCACGGGTGCCCACGGTGCGGTGCGTGTTCCGCACCGCATAGGAAAGCTGCATCTTCTCGCCATCCTCGAAGAAACGGGCGGCGTCGCGGATGATCTCGCTGTCCAGCGTTTCCGGCACGGCGTTGCGCGGCTTGTCGCGGTCGTAGCGGATGTTGCGCGCGCCATCGACGGTGATCAGCATCGGGTTCAGGTCCAGATCGTCGAGATGCGCCGACCCGCGGCTGACCTGCGTCAGCAGGTCCGCCCTGCCGATGATCTCGTCGATCGACCGCGCGCCCAGCGAGGCCAGTATCTCGCGCACTTCGGTCGCGTAGAAGGTGATGAGGTTCACCACCTTGTCCGCACTGCCCGTGAACTTGGCCCTGAGGTCCGGGTTCTGCGTGCAGACGCCGACCGGGCAGGTGTTCGACTGGCACTGACGCACCATGATGCAACCCATCGCGATCAAAGCAGCGGTGCCGATGCCGAATTCCTCGGCGCCCAGCATCGCGGCCATGACGATGTCGCGGCCGGTGCGCAACCCGCCGTCGGTGCGCAGCGTCACCCGGTCGCGCAGGTTGTTCATCGCCAGCACCTGATGGGCCTCGGTCAGGCCCATTTCCCAGGGCAGGCCCGCGTATTTGACCGAGGTCGCCGGACTGGCCCCCGTGCCGCCGTTGTGCCCCGAGATGAGGATCACGTCGGCCTTGGCCTTGGCGACGCCCGCCGCGATGGTGCCGACGCCCGAGGACGCCACCAGCTTCACCGTCACCTTGGCGCGCGGGTTGATCTGCTTGAGATCGTAGATCAGCTGCGCCAGATCCTCGATCGAGTAGATGTCATGGTGCGGCGGCGGCGAGATCAGCGTCACGCCGGGGGTCGAATGGCGCAGGCGCGCGATCAGCGCCGTGACCTTCATCCCCGGCAACTGGCCACCCTCGCCGGGCTTGGCGCCCTGCGCGACCTTGATCTCCAGTTCTTCGCACTGGTTCAGGTATTCGGCCGTCACGCCGAACCGCCCCGAGGCCACCTGCTTGATCTTGGCCGACGGATTGTCGCCGTTCGGCTCAGGGTGGAAATGCGCCGGGTCCTCGCCACCCTCGCCGCTGTCCGACTTGGCGCCGATGCGGTTCATGGCGACGTTGAGGGTCTTGTGCGCCTCGGGCGAGAGGGCACCCAGGGACATGCCCGGGGTGACGAACCGTTTGCGGATCGAGGTGATCGATTCCACCTCTTCCAGCGGGATTGCGCGGCCCAGCGGCTTGAAGTCCAGCAGATCGCGCAGATGGATCGGCGGGTTGGCCTGCATCGCGGCGGAATACTTGCGCCACATGTCGTAGCTGGCACGGTCGCACGCCGATTGCAGCAGGTGCATGGTCTGCGCTTCCCAGGCGTGTTTCTCGCCCGAGCGCCGCGCCTTGTAGAACCCGCCGACCGGCAGCGGGCCGACCGGGGCCTTCCAGCCCTTGGCATGGACCTGCTCCAGCTTCCACTGGATGCCGTGCAGACCGATGCCGGAAATGCGGCTGTGCATCCCCGGGAAATATTCGGCCACCAGCGCGCGGCTGAGGCCGACGGCCTCGAAGTTCAGGCCGCCGCGATAGGACGAGATGACCGAGATCCCCATCTTGGACATGATCTTCAGCAGGCCCGCGTCGATCGCGTCGCGGTAGCGGCGCATCGCGTCGGTCAGCGTGCCGTCCAACAGGCCGCGCGCGATGCGGTCGGCGATCGTGTCCTGCGCCAGATAGGCGTTGACCGTGGTCGCGCCGCACCCGATCAGCACCGCGAAATAATGCGGGTCGATGCATTCCGCCGCCCGCACGTTGAGCGAGGTGAAGGTCCTCAGCCCCTTGCGCGTCAGCCAGGAATGCACCGCGCTGGTGGCCAGGATCATCGGCATCGGCACACGGCCTTCGCCCTGGTGTTCGTCCGTCAGCACGATATGACCCGAGCCCGAGCGCACCGCGTCTTCGGCTTCGGCGCGGATGCGCTCCAGCCCCAGGCGCAGCGAATCCTCGTTGGCGCGGTCGTCAAAGGTGCAGTCGATGGTCACGACACTGTCGCCGAACTGGGCGACCATGACCTTGAATTCCTCGTTCGCGATGAACGGGGATTCCAGCACCAGGATTTCGGTCTGCGCGCTGCTTTCGTCCAGCACGTTCTTCAGGTTGCCAAAGCGGGTTTTCAGGCTCATCACCCGGCTTTCGCGCAGGCTGTCGATCGGCGGGTTGGTCACCTGGCTGAAGTTCTGGCGGAAGAAATGGCTGAGCGGGCGATAGATCTTCGACAGCACCGCGGCGGGTGTGTCGTCGCCCATCGAGGCGACCATTTCCTTGCCGTCCTCGGCCATGGGGGTCAGGACCTGCTCGACCTCCTCCATCGAATAGCCGGCCGCGATCTGGCGGCGGCGCAGCGCCTCGCCCTGGAACATCGGCTGTTCGGGCACGTCCTTCAGCAGGTTGTTCAGCTCGACGATCTTCTCGATCCAGTCGCCGAACGGCTGGCTGGCCGCCAGGCGATCCTTCAGCGCCACATCGCGATAGAGCTTGCCGTCCTTCATATCGACGGCGATCATCTGGCCCGGTCCCAGCGCGCCCTTTTCGCGCACGCTCAGCTCGTCCACCGGCACCATCCCGGCCTCGGACCCGGCGATCAGCATCCCGTCGCCGGTGACGACATACCGCATCGGCCTGAGGCCGTTCCGGTCAAGCCCGCCGCAGACCCAGCGGCCATCGGTCATCGCCAGCGCGGCGGGGCCGTCCCAGGGTTCCATCACCGAGTTGCAATAGGCATACATGTCCTGCCAGGCTTTCGGCAGTTCCACCGTGGTCTTGGACCAGGCCTCGGGCACCAGCATGGTCTTGGCCATCGGGGCCGAGCGGCCCGAACGCACCAGAACCTCGAACACCGCGTCCAGCGCCCCCGAATCCGAGGCCCCCGCAGGGATGATCGGCTTGATGTCCTCGGCCATCTCGCCGAACGTGGACGAGGCCATGCGGATCTCGTGCGACTTCATCCAGTTGACGTTGCCCTTGAGCGTGTTGATCTCGCCGTTGTGGGCCAACATGCGGAACGGCTGCGCCAGCCACCATTGCGGGAAGGTGTTGGTCGAATACCTCTGGTGATAGATCGCAAAGGACGAGATGAACCGCTCATCCTGAAGATCGGGATAGAAAACGGCGACCTGTTCGGCCAGCATCATGCCCTTGTAGATGATCGAGCGGCACGACAGCGAGCACAGGTAGAGCCCCGAGATCCCCGCCGCCGCCGCCGCCTTTTCGATCCGGCGGCGGATCACGTAAAGCTCTCGCTCAAAGGTCTCGTCGTCGGTGCCCTTGGTGTTCTTGATGAGGATCTGCTCGATCTCGGGGCGGGTGGCGTTGGCCTTTTCGCCCAGAACCTCGGTGTTCACGGGCACATGGCGCCAGCCATAGATGTAATAGCCCATGCGCAGCACCTCGGTTTCGACGATGGTGCGGCAAAGTTCCTGCGCGCCAAAATCGGTGCGCGGCAGGAACACCTGACCCACGGCAATCAGCGCGTTCAGGTCGGGTTCGTGGCCGGTGCGGCGGATCTGATCGTAGAAGAAGGGCACCGGGATCTGCACATGAATGCCCGCACCGTCGCCCGTCTTGCCGTCGGCATCGACCGCGCCGCGGTGCCACACCGCCTTGAGCGCGTTGATCCCGTTCTCGACCACCTTGCGCGAGGGTTTGCCATCGATCGACACCACAAGACCCACCCCGCACGAGGCGTGCTCGTCCTCGCATTTGTAAAGGCCGTTCTCGTGCATCCAGGCGCGCTTGGCTTCCTCGGCGGCGACCCAGCTTTCGTCATAGACGGTCATGGCGATCTCCTTCTCACTCGCTGTCGAGCAGGCTGAATTTTTCGATGCAGTCCTGCCGGGTCATCAGGGTCCGGCCCTCACCCGCATAGGCATAGCTGTCGGGTTTGTGGTCGATGTAGATTTCGTTCGAGAATTCCAGCCCGTTCGGATCGTCGAACAGGCCGATGGGCAATTCGGTATCGCCGGCAAAGGGGCCGTCGGCGGTCACGCGGAAATAGAGATTCGATCCGCACTCGCGGCACCAGGCGCGCATCGCCCAGGGGCTGGTCTGGCGGGTCGCGACATGGTCCTCGCCCTGCCAGTCGATGTTGCCTGTCGGCACGGTCAGGCCCAGCAGGGCCGAACCCGTCCAGCGGCGGCACATCTCGCAATGGCAGGCGCCGAATTGGGTCTTGGTCAGCCGGGCGGTGAAACGCACCGCGCCGCACAGGCAGCCGCCAGTTCTGGTGTCGGTCATGCCGGGCCTCCGGGCTGGGGCTGGGGCAGGGCGCTCATCAGCGCGCTGCAACCGCGCGTCGGGGTTTCCGACATGAACCCCGGCTCGCCGGGATAGACGAATTCGACGGGGGTGGAATCGCGCGTGACCTGCTGGCCTTCGGCGTCGGTGAACCGCCGGATCCCCGAGAAGAACCGCCGATGCCGGGCCGAGACATATTCAGCCCCTTCGATCGTGGTCCGCACCTGGCCGTCTGGCGCGGTCACCTGAAAGGCGTATTCGGTGGCCAGCAAGGGTTCGCCGTCGATCGCGACATGTTCCCCGGTCAGGCGATCGTAACCGCTGATGCGCAGCGTTTCGCCGTCGCGGATCTCGGAAAAGACATAGCGGTTTTCGCCGGTGTCCAGCAGTTGCGACAGCGAAACCGGGTCTGCCCCGTCTTCGATGAACCGCGAGACCGCGCCGTCGGGCAAGCTTTGCGACCAGAGCCAGCGGCCCTCGTCATCGGTGCCCGCCATATAGAAGGGCCCGTCCTGGTCGAAATCGACGCGCAGGCGCGGGCCGCCGATGGACGGGCAAAGATAGTGGTGTTCGACCACGCAATCGGTGTTCTGCACGGTCAGATAGGCCGTGCAGTCGGGCGGCACCAGGGCAGCCTGCGCCGCCGCCGTCCCCGCGATCAGGGACAGCGCCAGGCCCGGGACGAGGCGCGCCGGCGCGGTCATTGCGCCGCGACAGCGGCGGGTTGCGCCAGATAGTCCAGGATCGCGTCGGCGGCCTCGCGGCCGTCGCGGATCGCCCAGACCACCAGCGAGGCGCCGCGCACGATGTCGCCCACGGCAAAGACGCCGGGCAGGCTGGACATGTGGGTGGCGTGGTCGCAGCGGATCGTGCCCCAGCGGGTCACCGTCAGCTCGGGCACGCCCCACAGCGAGGGCAGGGCCTCGGGTTCGAAACCCAGCGCCTTGATGACCAGGTCGGCGGGTTCCAGGTAATCCGCGCCCTCGATCAGTTCGGGCGACCGCCGCCCCGAGGCATCCGGCGCGCCCAGCCGCATCGTCTGCACCACCACCCCGGCGACCGCGCTGTCGCCCTCGAATCCGGCGGGCGCCGTCAGCCAGACGAATTCGACGCCTTCTTCCTCGGCGTTCTGGACCTCGCGCTGCGAGCCGGGCATGTTCTCGCGGTCGCGGCGATAGAGCAGCTTGACCGAGGCCGCGCCCTGACGAATCGCCGTGCGCACGCAGTCCATCGCCGTGTCGCCGCCGCCCAGGACCACGACGCGCTTGCCCTCGGCGTTCAGCACGCCCTCGTCATACGCCGGCACATCGTCGCCAAAGCTCTTGCGGTTGGACGCGGTCAGATAGTCCAGCGCCTTGACGATGCCGGGCAGGTCCGACCCCGGCGCTTTCAGGTCGCGCGACTTGTAGACGCCGGTCGCGATCAGCACCGCGTCATGCTTGCCGCGGATCGCGTCAAAGCTGATGTCCTCGCCCACGCTGCAATTCATCACGAATTGCACGCCCGCGGCCTCGAGCTGTTCGATACGGCGCAGGACGACCGATTTTTCCAGCTTGAAGCTGGGGATGCCATAGGTCATCAGCCCGCCCGCGCGGTCATAGCGGTCATAGACCGTGACCTGAATGCCCGCCCGGCGCAGCCGGTCGGCGGCCGACAGCCCGCCCGGACCCGCGCCGATGATGGCGACCGACTGGTCGCGTTCGGCCATCGGGGTGCCCGGGGTGACCCAGCCGTTTTCCCAGGCCGTGTCCGTGATGTATTTTTCCACCGCGCCGATGGTGACGGTGCCATGCCCGGACTGTTCGATGACGCAATTGCCCTCGCACAGGCGGTCTTGCGGGCAGATGCGGCCGCAGATCTCGGGGAAGGTGTTGGTCGATTGCGCGAGGTCATACGCCTCGTGCAGGCGCCCGGTCGCAGT
The DNA here is from genome assembly GCA_020637515.1 of Rhodobacter sp. NCBI lineage: Bacteria > Pseudomonadati > Pseudomonadota > Alphaproteobacteria > Rhodobacterales > Rhodobacter > Rhodobacter sp. The sequence goes on from JACKKG010000001.1 coordinate 881,818, forward strand.
CAACATCAGCCAGTCGGGAATGTTGTTGTGCAACGGGCAATGCGCCTGGCAATAGGGCACGCCACACTGGCTGCATCGGCTGGCCTGCTCCGCGGCCTTCTCGGCGGCGAATTCCTGGTAGATCTCGTCGAAATCCTCGCGGCGTTCATCGGCCTGCCGTTTCGAGGGCATCTCTTTTGGCTTGGTGACGAACTGAAGCATGCGCTGAACAGCCATGGCGGGGCCTCCCAATGTGTCGCGCAGACATACGACGATCCGTTTCGCAAGAAAAGTCAGTATAAGTTACCTATCGGCACTTTATTTCCCCTCTCGAAGGGTCCTCGGGCGCCGATCTGCCGGAAAAAAGGGACCAAACCGGACCTATTTTCGCTCTTTCGAATCCGCGAAAAGCCGGTAGTCTTCGCGCATCGTCATCCGGGACAGCGCGATGAGCTTTCTTCACCTCCTGATTCTGGCCTTGATTCAAGGCATTACAGAATTCCTGCCGATCTCGTCCTCGGCCCACCTGATCCTGTTCCCGCAACTGACGGGACTGGCGGACCAGGGCGTCGCGATCGATGTCTCTGTCCATGTCGGAACGCTGGCGGCGGTGATGCTCTACTTTCGCGCGGATGTGGCGATGGTGCTGCGCGGTCTGCCCGACCTGATTCGCGGCCGAATCGATTCGCCCGGCGCGCGCATGGCCTTTCTGCTGCTCATCGCCACGATCCCGGTGATGGCGCTGGGCCTGGTGCTGAAAGAAACCGGCATGATGGAGCGGATGCGCTCGATGGCGGTGATCGGCTGGACGATGCTGGGCTTTGGACTGGTGCTGTATGCCGCCGACAAGCTGGGCACCGAACATCGCCGGGCCGAAGGCTGGACCCTGCGCGACGCGATCGTCCTGGGCCTGTGGCAGGCGGTGGCGCTGATCCCGGGCACCTCGCGTTCGGGCAGCACGATCACCGGCGCCCGCTTTCTGGGATTCGAACGCCACGACGCGGCGCGGCTGAGCATGTTGATGTCGATCCCGACGATCATCGCCTCGGGCGCGCTGACGGCCCTGGACCTGGTCGAGACCGCCAATGCCCAGGCGCTGCACGACGGCACCGTGGGCGCGGTGATCTCGTTCCTGGCGGCCCTGGTGGCCTTGAAGCTGATGATGCGGTTCCTGGCCGCGGTCAGCTTCACGCCCTATGTCATCTACCGCGTGATCCTGGGGATCGTGCTGCTGTATATGGCTTATTCCTGACGGCGCAGGCCCTTGGCCGATTCCTTGATCGCCTCGTACTGACCGGCGGGGCGGAAGCGCCACAGATAGGTCGGCAGGATCAGGTCCATCGGAGTCGCCTCGATCCGCAGGGCCTTCAGCCCCTTGGCGCCGTCGCTCACCACGTTGTCGGTGGCCAGCGCGGCCAGCTGATCGCGGGTCAGTGTGGTGTTGGAATAGAGCCCCGCGGTCAGGACCTGCGCCGCGCCCAGCAGGCGTGCGGTCAGCCCGGCCATCCAGCCCGGCATGGACACGATCACCCGGCGTCGGCGGATCTCGGTCAGCATCATGGCCATCAGATCGTGGAAGCGCATCGCATCGGGGCCGCCCAGCTCATAGGTGCCGGCAGGGGCCTGCCCCATCGCGCCCTTGGCGATCGCGGCGGCCACGTCGTCCACATAGACCGGTTGCAGGCGCGTATCGCCGTGCGCGATGGGCAGCACCGGCGAAAAGCGCGTCATCGCGGCAAAGCGGTTGAAGAACCCGTCCTCGGGGCCGAAGATGATCGAAGGACGCAGGATAACCGCATCGGGGAACGCGGCCCTGACCGCCGCCTCGCCCGCGGCCTTGCTGCGCTGATAGGCGCTGTCCGACGCATCGCTGGCCCCGATGGCCGAGACATGCACCAGATGCGCCACGCCGGCCTCGGCCGCCAGGCGGGCCACCAGGCCCGCGCCGTCGGCCTGCACGGCCGAGAAGGTGTTCCTGCCCCGTTCGAACAGGATGCCGGCGCAGTTCACCACCGCGTCGGCCCCCGTGATCGCCGCCCGGACCGAGGCTTCGTCACGAATGTTGCACAGCACGGGCTCGACCTGTCCGACAAAACCGTAGGTGCGCACATAGAGCCGCTCGTTCGGCCGCCGGGTCGCCACGCGAACACGCCATCCGGCCTGCGCCATGCGCCGCGCGACATAGCGCCCCACAAAGCCCGAACCGCCCAGGATCGTGACCAGTTTCGTCATCTCGCCCTCCGCGCCATGCACCATCGCCTTGATTGCTCAATACCCCTGCACCCCCAGCGCCACAAGCCAAAACCAGACCGCCGCCCGGTCCCGCGCCGCACCGCGGCGAAAGAATTTTTGGCGCCCCTCGCGATTTTTTCGTGCCCCCCGTTGACACTATCCGGGCCCGGGGATAATCAGCCGCTCACGCAACCTGCCCAGGTGGCGGAATTGGTAGACGCGCAGGTTTCAGGTACCTGTGCCGCAAGGCGTGGAGGTTCGAGTCCTCTCCTGGGCACCAGTTCTTCGGAACGATGCAAAAGAAACCCAAGGCAACTTGGGTTTTTTTGTTTTTCAGGCCGCGCGCGGCGATGCCCCGGCGCAGGGCCTTGCGAAACCCCCTACCCAGAGCGGTCCCTTGGCGTTAGACCGACGCCCGGAACGGCTGACGAGGGGACCCATGGCGAACACGCTTTACAAGAACGATCTGCCCGACGGGCTGGACCTGGGGCCGGTGGTCGCCATCGACTGCGAGACGATGGGCCTGAACCCGCATCGCGACCGGCTGTGTCTGGTGCAGCTTTCGGGCGGCGACGGCAACGCGCATCTGGTGCAGATCACGCAGGACCAGACCGACGCGCCCAACCTCAAGCGCCTGCTTGCCGATCCAGCGGTGTTGAAGCTGTTCCATTTCGGGCGGTTCGACATCGCCGTAATGTATCACCGCTTTGGCGTGCTGGCGGCGCCTGTCTGGTGCACCAAGATCGCCTCGAAACTGGTGCGCACCTATACCGATCGGCATGGGCTGAAATACCTGCTGTCCGAATTGCTGAACGTGGACATTTCCAAGATGCAGCAATCCAGCGACTGGGGGGCCGACCAGATCACCCCGGCGCAAAAGGATTACGCGGCCTCGGACGTGCTGTATCTGCACCGCCTGAAAGAGTCGCTGGAAACCATGCTGCGCCGCGAGGGCCGGATGGCGACCGCGCAGGCCTGTTTCGATTTCCTGCCGCATCGTGCGGCGCTGGACCTGGCGGGCTGGCCCGAGGTGGACATCTTCGCGCATTGACATGAGCATGACGGACCAGAGCCCGCGCCAGACGCGCTATTCCCGCACGGTCGGCATCCTGAAGGTGGTGCTGCCTCTTGTGGCTCTGGTCATGCTGTCGCTGGTCTTTCTGACGGCTCGCACCATCGACCCGCGGCTGGCGATCCGCACCGCCGAGATCGACGTCGAGGATCGCGCCCGCGACCCGCGCCTGTCGGGCGCGCGCTTTGCCGGGGTGACGGATGACGGCGCCGCGCTGACCATCGTCGCCGAAACCGCCCGGTTCGACCCGCACGCGGCGCTGAAACTCGATGTGACGGGCCTGACCCTGCATCTCGAGGGGCGGTCGGGCGAGGATCTGTCCGCCACCGCCTCGGAAGGGGTGATCGACCGCGGCGCGGGGCGGTTCTCGATGTCGGGCGGTCTGGATCTGTCCGTGACCCCGGGCTATGCGCTGCACACCGAGACCCTGACCGGCCTGCTGGATTCCACCCGGATCGAGGCCCCCGGCCAGATCACCGGCAGCGCCCCGGCGGGGGAAATCACCGCCCAACACATGCTGTTGCAAGCCGATTCGACCGATGGCGCCGGTTACCGGCTTGTTTTTGGGGGCGGTGTAAGGTTGTTATATCAGCCAGAGAATTGAGGAAACCGAATGTCGCGTCTCGTCCCCGGCCTGATCCTGGCGCTGTTCGCGCTTGCCGCGCCCGCCCTGGCCCAGGATGGCGTGCCGATCAGTTTCGGGCAATCGCTGCGGCTGGACGGGTCCGCGCTTGAGGTGACGGCCGACACTTTGCAGGTGGACCAGACAACCGGCGCCTCGGAATTCTCGGGCAATGTGCTGGCGGTGCAAGGTGACATGCGGATCGCCGCCGGTGCCCTGCGGCTGGAATACGCGCCCGGCAACAGCGAAGGGTCGCAGCGGATCAGCCGGCTGATTGCCTCGGGCGGGGTGACGATGGTGACGCCAGCCGAAGCGATGGAGGCCGATCAGGCCGTCTGGTCGCTGGATGCGCAAACCCTTGAAATGACCGGCAACGTGATGCTGCTGCAAGGCCAGAACATGTTGTCGGGGCAACGGTTCGTCGCCGATCTGCGCAGCGGCGCGGGGCGCATGGTCGGCCGGGTCCGCACCACGATCCGCACGGACTGATCCCTGATGAACGACCGGACCCAGGACGATGGCGGGCTCGAAATCGCCGGGCTGCGCAAAAGCTACAAGCGCCGCCCGGTGCTGCGCGGCATCGACCTGACCCTGCGCCGGGGCGAGGTCGTCGCGCTGCTGGGTCCGAACGGATCGGGCAAGACGACGTGTTTCTACTGCGTCGCGGGCCTGGTTCCGGCGGACGGCGGGCGGGTCAGCATCGACGGAACCGACGTGTCCGGCTGGCCGATGTATCGCCGCGCCCGCATGGGGATCGGCTATCTGCCGCAGGAAATGTCGATTTTTCGCGGCCTCACGGTCGAGGACAATATCAAGGCGATCCTTGAGATCACCGAACCGGACCGCGCAACCCGCGAGGCGCGGCTTGAGGAGTTGCTCGACGATTTCTCGATCGCGCGGCTGCGAAAGTCGCCGGCGCTGGCCTTGTCGGGCGGCGAGCGGCGTCGCGCCGAGATCGCCCGCTGCCTGGCCTCGAACCCGTCCTTTGTGTTGCTGGACGAACCCTTTGCCGGCGTGGACCCGATCGCCGTGGGGGATATCCGCGCGCTGGTGTCGGATCTGACGGCGCGCGGAATCGGCGTGCTGATTACCGACCACAACGTGCGCGAGACGCTTGAGATCGTGGACCGGGCCTATATCCTGCATGATGGAACCGTGCTGATGAGCGGCACGGCGGACGAGGTGGTGGCCGATGCCGATGTGCGCCGGGTCTACCTGGGCGACAGCTTTCGCTGACGGGTGCGCATGGCGCTGAACCCGCGCCTGGAACTGCGCCAGGAGCAGCGTTTGGCGCTGACGCCTGCGGTGCGTGTGCGCCTGTCCGTGCTGCGCATGAGCCCGACCGACCTGGACGAGGAAATCGCCCGCGAGGTTGCCCGCAACCCGTTTCTTGTGGTGGACGCGCCGCGGGGTGGGGCGCAGTCGCTGCCCCTGGCCGACGATCTGGCCGCCCCCGTGCAGTCCTTTCACGAGGATCTGCGCCGCCAGCTCGCGCTGATGGACCTGTCGTCGCCCGTTCGCGCGGCGGCCCTGCTGCTGGTGGGCGAGTTGGGCGAGGACGGGCTTCTGGGCACCGACATCGACACACTGGCGGCCGAGTTGGCGATCGACCCCGCCCCGTTGCACGCCGGACTTGAGGCCCTGCAACGCTGCGACCCGGTCGGCGTGGGGGCGCGCGATGTGCGCGACTGCCTGCGCCTGCAACTGGAGGACCGCGGCCTGGACCGGGCGGCGGCCCTGGCCACGCTGGACCTGCTGGCGGTCTTTGCCCGGCGGGACTGGCCCGCGGCGGCGCGGGCGTTGGGGCTGACCCCGGCCCAGGCGCGCGACCGGGCGGCGATGCTGCGCAACCTGTCGCCCCGGCCCATCGCGCCGGGTCTCAATGACCGCGCGGTGACCCTGCGCCCTGACCTTCGGCTGGTGCGCCACGACGACGGCACGCTGTCGCTGTTGCCCGACGACGGCGCGCGGCCGGCCGTGGCGCTCGACCTTGCCATGGTCCGCCGGGCCGAGGCCGAGGGCTTTGCCGCCGAACTCTTGCAGCGCGCCCGGGCGCTGATCGCCGCGCTGGACATGCGGGGCCAGACCCTGACCCGAATCGGTGCCTGGCTGGTCGGCCGGCAAGCCGGCTTTTTCACCGACGGGCCCGGGGCGCTGGCGCCCGTGACCCAGGCGGCGCTGGCCGCCGATCTGGGCCTGCACCCTTCGACCGTCAGCCGCGCGCTGTCGGGCAAGGCGGTCGATGTGGACGGGCGCCTGTGGCCGCTGTCGGTGTTCTTTTCGTCTGCGTTGGCGGGGGCGGACGGGCCGGTTTCCGCAAGGGCGGTGCAACGGCGGGTTGCGGAACTGATCGCCGCGGAACCGTCGCATCGTCCGCATTCCGACAACGCACTTGCCAAAATCTTGCGCGAGCAGGGCGTTGACATCGCACGCCGAACTGTCACCAAATACAGGGAAGGCCTGCGCATTCCTCCGTCATCGACGCGCCGCAGACTGGCCGCCGAACGGCGCGGGGAATGATCCGCAACGACAGGCCGAGAACGGCGGAACGCCCAGGTTCATACCGACCCCGGGTTGTCCGTCAGCACGAAGGAGAGGCCCATGCGGTACCAGATCAGCGGAAAACAGATCGATGTCGGCGATGCGCTTCAGTCGCATGTGAAAAGCGAACTGGGCGAAGTGATGGACAAGTATTCCCAACGCCCCACCGACGCGATCGTTGTGTTTTCCCGTGACGGCCACAACCATGTTTGCGAATCGACGGTGCATCTGTCGACCGGGCTGACGGCCCAGGCCAAGGGCCAGGCCGCCGATATCTATGCGGCATTCGATGCGTGTTGCGAACGCATGGACAAGCAATTGCGCCGTTACAAGCGGCGTCTGAAGGACCACCACCGGGACCGGCCCGGCCCGGTTGAATTCGCCGGGGCATCCTCGTATATCCTCGCCGCTGAGGATGATGCGGACGGAACCGAGCCCGACTCGTTGCAGCCGATGATCATCGCCGAGATGGAAACGCGGATTCCGCAGATCTCGGCCGGTGAGGCGGTGATGCAGATGGAGCTGGCTCAGTCCAAGCTGCTGGTGTTCCGAAACGAGCGTCACGGTGGCCTGAATGTGGTCTACCGGCGCGACGACGGGAACATCGGCTGGATCGATCCGCAGTGACGTTTCGGGCCCCGCGCGGCGCAAGTCGCCGGGGCCCACTCACCAAGGCGAAGAAGGCAGGAGCAACTGCATGGAACTGGCCGATCTGTTGACCCCCGGATCCATCCGGGTCTGCAACGCCGTGAAAAGCAAGAAGCGCCTCTTTCAGGACCTCGCCGAAATCGCCTCCAGCGCCCACGGGATCGACGAATCGATCGCCATCGACGCGTTGCAGGAACGTGAAAGCCTGGGGCCGACGGGTGTCGGCCACGGGGTGGCGCTGCCGCACGCCCGCATCGACGGTATCGAACGGGTTCGCGGCATCTTCATCCGCCTGGACCGCCCCCTGGATTACGGCTCGGTCGATCGTGCGCCCGTCGATCTGGTCTTTGCGCTGTTTGCCCCGCGCGATGCCGGTGTCGAGCATCTCAAGGCCCTGGCGCTGGTCTCGCGCACGCTGCGCGACGCGGGCGTCTGCGCCAAGCTGCGCCAGAACGAAGAGCCCGACAAACTGTTCGCCATCCTGACCGAGCACCCTGACAGCAAGGCCGCGTGACCTAGAACGGCACCGGCGCGCGAAAACGCATCGTCGCCCCGCTGGACGGGTGGCGCAGGCGCAGTTCCTCGGCGTGCAGCATCAGCCGAGGGTAGTCGCGCGCCGCCCCCGTGGCATAGAGCGGATCGCCCAGGATCGGGTGCCCCAGCGACAGCATGTGCACCCGCAACTGATGGCTGCGCCCGGTCAGGGGCTTCAGCGCCATGCGGGTGTTGTCCCCTTCCGTCCGCAGGGCGCGCCAGTCGGTTTGCGCGGGCCGCCCGTTCACCGGGTCCACCATCTGCCGGGGCCGGTTCGGCCAATCGACGGTCAGCGGCAGGTCCACGCGGCCCTTGGGCGCGCTCAGGTGGCCGGCGACCAGTGCGATATACCGCTTCTGGGTCTTGCGCTCTTCGAACTGGCGGCCCAGATGCGCCTGCGCCTGTTGCGTCAGCGCAAAGACAATCACCCCCGAGGTGTCCAGATCCAGCCGGTGCACCAGACGGACCTGGGGGTGTCGCGCCTTCAGCCGCGCGATCAGGCAATCCGCCCGATCCTCGCCCCGCCCGGGCACACTGAGCAGGCCCGAGGGCTTGTCGGCCACCAGAAGGTCGTCGTCGAGATGCAGGATCACCGGATCGCCCGGCGGCGGGGCATAGATGAAATCGCTCATAGCCCCGGGGCTTAGCGCGGGCCGCGGGGTCAGTCCAGCGCGCGCAGGAGTTTGCGCTCAAGCGGGGCGAGCACGCTGCGCAGGGTGGTGCCGCGTTTCAGCACCTGGCCTTCGGGGCCGAACAGCGCATACAGCCCTTGCCGGTTTCGCAGCGCGGGGATCTTTTCGATCCGATACAGCGGGTTTTCGGCCGCGCGGCGAAAGATCGAAAAGACCGCGCGGTCGCGCAGGCAGGAAATCCCGTAGTCGCGCCACAGCCCGGCGGCAACGTGGCGGCCATAGACGGACAGGATCTCGCCCAGTTCGAATCGGTCGAAACTGACCTGTTCGTAGGGATGCGACGGGGGAACGGTGTTCTGGACGTTCATGTCGGAATCGTGACGCCGGCGGGCACGGAAATCAAGGGATTCGCCCGGCCAGGGGGGCAAGTCGGGTCAATTTTCCCCCGCAAAACCACCCCAAAACCGTGAAAACGCCATGGTCGGCGGGGATACTGACACCCATGTAGCTGGTAGGGCGCGTGTCGCTGAGCGGGGGGCCCCCACCTTCCACGACGGGCACGCGAAGTCCGGCGGGCCGGGTGCCGTTCGCATCCGGCCCGTCCCTTTATCCACACGACAGCGCGACGATCCGGCGCCGGTTCTGGCGGCTGACCTCGACGTTCAGGCGGCGGGGATTGTAATCCATCGTCACCGGGTCGCCGGTGGCGAACACGCGGATCGGGCCGGCCACCGGAAACGATTCGGGCACCGGACCGCCGACCAGATGTTGCAGACCGGCCGCGCCACAGGCGTCGGGCTGGATCGGGCGCGCCGGCGGGGCGGCCCGGCCCGGCGAAACCCGGGGTCCCGCGGCCCCCGGCGATCCCGGCGCGATCCGCGGCGGTGCGCGATCCGCTCTGGCCGGTTCCATGCGCGGCGCCGTCGGACCCGAGGGCGGCGGCGCCGGCTGGCCGGTCATCTGGCACGCGCCCAGCAGGAACGCGGCGCACAGGGGCAACACCAACGGTTTCATCGCGGCCTCCTTTCCGGCGGCTTTCACGGGCCGCCACTGGACAGGCCCCCATCAAACCAATATCTCGCGGCCATGGCCCAGAAAAAACACGACCCCAACAGCAAAGTGATCGCCGAGAACCGTCGCGCGCGGTTCGATTACTTCATCGAGAGCGATCTCGAATGCGGCATCATGCTGCTGGGCTCAGAGGTGAAGTCGCTGCGCCAGGGCGGCGCCAACATCGCCGAAAGCTATGCCTCGGTCGAAGAGGGCGAGCTGTGGCTGGTGAACGGCGCCATCGCCCCCTATGCACAGGCAAAGACCTGGGGCCACGAGGAACGCCGCAAGCGCAAGCTGCTGGTCAGCCGCAAGGAACTGGCGCGGCTGTGGGCGGCCACGGCCAAGCAGGGCATGACACTGGTGCCGCTGGTGATGTATTTCAACGACCGGGGCATCGTGAAGCTGAAGATCGGCATCGCCAAGGGCAAGAAGCTGGCCGACAAGCGCGAGACCGAGGCAAAGCGCGACTGGGATCGCCAGAAGCGCCGCCTGCTGAAGGAACAGGGCTGAGGGTCAGCCCAGCCGCGTGCCGGGCGGCCAGCCCAGCCCGCGCAACAGTTCGACGGCCTCCATAGGTCGCTTGCCCTCGCGCTGGGCGCGGTCGATCCGCACCGCGCCGGTGCCGCAGGCCACGGTCAGGCCGTCCAGAACCAGCCCCGGATCGCCCGCCCCCGGCACCGCGACCGCGTTCAGCAGCTTCAACCGCCCGCTCGGCGTGTCGCTCCAGGCGCCGGGAAAGGGGGAAAGGCCGCGGATCTTGCGCGCCACCGCCACGGCCGGCTGGGTCCAGTCCACCCGGGCCTCGGTCTTGTCGATCTTGGCGGCATAGGTGACCCCTTGGTCGGGCTGCGGCTGGGGCACCAGATCGGGCAGGCGCGCCAGGGCCTCGACGATCAGCGCCGCGCCCATGGTCGAAAGACGGTCGTGCAACTGGTCGGTGGTTTCCTCGGGGCCGATGGGGGTCGCCTGACGCAGCAGCACCGGGCCGGTGTCCAGCCCGGCCTCCATCCGCATGATGCAGACCCCGGTTTCCGCGTCGCCCGCCATGATCGCGCGGTGGATCGGGGCCGCCCCCCGCCAGCGCGGCAGCAACGAGGCGTGGATGTTCAGGCACCCGTGGCGCGGCGCGTCCAGCACGGGTTGCGGCAGGATCAGCCCATAGGCCACGACCACCGCAACATCGGCATCGAGGGCGGCAAAGGCGGCCTGATCCGCCGGATCGCGCAACCGCGCGGGGTGGCGCACCGGCAGGCCCAGCGCCAGCGCGCGGGCATGAACCGGGGTCGGGCGTTCCTGCTTTCCGCGCCCGGCGGGGCGGGGGGGCTGGCAATAGACGCAGACCACCTCGTGCGAGCGGTGCAGGCTATCCAGCACCGGGACCGAGAAGTCGGGCGTTCCCATGAAGATCACACGCATCGCAGGCCCCCCTTGCCGCATTGTCGCGTCGGCCGGACCGCGCTAGACTGGGGCAGGTAACCCCGATCGACGGACAGGTTCAAGGATGCGCGTGATCTCGCTGCTTTGCTACGCTCTGGCGGGCCTGCTTGGCGCCGCTGCCATCGCATTCAACCTGTATGCCCAATCGCTGGCCTGCGCCTTTGGCAACGCCGGCGGGCGGTGCCGCCTGCGCTGGCCCTGGCAGATGGCGGCCGAGGATGTTCAGATCTTCGTCCTGATCCCGCTGATCGGGGTGGGGGTGCTGGTGTTGCTGGGTTGGCTGGCGGGCCGCGCCGGACGGCGTCAGGGCTGAGCCTTGCGCGCCTTGCGCAACAGCATGTCGCGCTTCACCTTGCCGAGACGGTCGAAATACATCCGCCCGTTCAGATGGTCGATCTGGTGCTGCACGCTGGTCGCCCAGAGGCCGACGAAATCCCGCTCTTCCATCGCGCCCTGATCGTTCAGAAAGCGCACGGTCACCGCCCGGGGCCGGCTGATGCGCGCGTGAACGCCGGGCAGGTTGGGGCTGGCCTCGTCGTGGTCGCGCAACTGGACGGATTCGTGCAGCACTTCGGGGTTGGCCATCCGCACCGCCTGGCCACGCGCCTCCGAGGCATCCACCACCGCCAGCCGCAGCATTACGCCGATCTGGTTGCCCGCCAGTCCGACCCCCGGCATGGCCTCCATCGTGTCGATCATGTCGGCCCAGATCGCGCGAATTTCGTCGGTGATGGTGTCAACGGGCTGCGCGGGGGTGCGCAGGCGCGCGTCGGGCCAGGGCAGGCAGCGGCGAACGGTCATGAGGGGGTTCCCAACGCGGTCAACAGGGGCGAGACGGCGAGGCGCGCATCCTCGGGCATCAGGTCGATGCACAGCCGGCCGTTCAGGTGGTCCAGTTCGTGCTGCGCGCAAACGGCCTCGAACCCGTCCATCCGGGCCTGATGCCGGGCACCGTCGAGGTCCGTCCAGCGCAGCACCACCCAGTCGGGCCGCGCCACGCGGGCCGGAACGCCGGGCATGGACAGGCACCCCTCGGTCTGGACCACCAGCGTGTCCGATGTGGCCAGGATTTCGGGGTTCACGCAGACGCGCGGACTGGGCGTGCCCTCTTTCCAGGTGCAATCCATGACGAACAACCGGCGCGGCACCGCGACCTGCGGCCCCGCCAGCCCCCGCCCGGGCGCGGCATACATCGTTTCCAGCATATCCGCCGCCAGCCGCCGCAGCGCCGTGTCAAAGGCCGTCACCGGCGTGCAGGGCCGGCGCAGCATGGGGTCGGGGAACTGGACAATCGGCAGGATCGACATGCGCCCGGCGTATCACCCGGCGCGGGCGCCGTCCATCGCCCGAAGGCCCCGTGCGCCAGTCGGCGATCAGCCGCGCGCGCGCTCGCGCTTCAGCTTTTCCATCCTTCGGGTAATCATCTGGCGCTTGATCGGCCCCAGGTAGTCGATGAACAGCTTTCCGTTCAGGTGGTCGAATTCATGCTGCGCGCAGGTCGCCCAGAGGTGGTCGAATTCTTCCTCGTGCTGCGCGCCGTCGAGACCCAGCCACCGCATCCGCACGCGGGCCGGGCGCGTCACCTCGGCATATTGTTCGGGGATCGACAGGCAGCCTTCCTCGTAGGTGTTGCTCTCGTCCGAGGTCCAGGTGATCTCGGGGTTGATCAGCACCATGGGCCTGGCGGCGGTGTCCTTGTCCTTGACGCAATCCATCACGAACAGTCGTTGCATGACGCCGACCTGCGGCGCCGCCAGGCCGACGCCCGGCGCGTCATACATGGTTTCCAGCATGTCTTCGGCCAGCGCGCCGATTTCGGGCGTGACGGAAACGACGGGTTCGCAGACCTTTTTCAGGCGCGGATCGGGATGAATAAGGATCGGTCGCAGGCTCATGGCGATGATCTAGGCGATTGCGGGCCACTTCGCAATGTCCGGGGTTGCGCTGGCCGCCGGACGCGGCATTGTGCTTCACATGAGAAGGAGACCGGCATGAGTTTCGACGAGATCATCGACCGCCGCGGCACGCATTCCGCCAAATGGGACGTGATGGAGGCCCTCTATGGCGTCAGCCCCGAGGACGGCATTTCCATGTGGGTGGCCGACATGGATTTCCGCCCGCCTCAGGTGGTGCAGGACGCGCTGGCGCAGATGCTGGCGCATGGCATCTACGGCTATTTCGGCCCCGATACCGATTACCGGGCCGCGATCACATGGTGGATGCAGAATCGCCACGGCTGGACCGTCGATCCCGCACATATCTTCACCACCCACGGGCTGGTCAACGGCACCGGCCATTGCGTGCAGGCCTTTACCCAGCCGGGCGACGAGGTGGTGCTGTTCACCCCGGTCTACCACGCCTTTGCCAAGGTGATCCTGGGCGCGGGGCGCAAGGTCCTGGAATGCCCGCTGGTCGCGGTCGGCGGCCGCATGACGATGGATTTCGCCGCCTATGACGGGCTGGTCAGCGACCGCACGAAGATGATCGTTCTGTGCTCGCCGCACAACCCGGGCGGCCAGATCTGGACGGCCGAGGAATTGCGCGGTGTCGCCGATTTCGCCAGGCGCCATGACCTGCTGCTGGTCTCGGACGAGATTCACGCCGACCTGGTGATGCCCGGACACACGCACACCGTCATGGCCAACGCCGCGCCCGACGTGGCGGACCGGCTGGTGATGATGACGGCCGCGACAAAGACCTTCAACATCGCCGGCGCGCATACCGGCAACATCATCATCGCCGATGACGCACTGCGCGCCCGGTTCGAGCGGTATTTCCTGGGCACCGGCACCTCGCCCAACTCGTTCGGGGTGGCGATGGTCACCGCCGCCTATTCCCCCGAGGGGGCGGCCTGGGTCGATTCGCTGATGACCTATCTCGACGAGAACCGGAAGATCTTTGAATCGGGCATCGCCGCGATCCCCGGTGCGCAGGTCGTCCCGTTGCAGGCCACCTATCTGGAATGGGTCGATTTCGCGGGCACCGGCATGAGCCCGGACGAGATCGCCCGCCGCGTGGAACGTGACGCCCGCATCGCCGCGAACCATGGCAACACCTTCGGAACCGGCGGCGAAACCTTCATGCGGTTCAACATTGCCACCCCCCGCGCCCGCGTGATCGAGGCGGTCACGCGATTGCAGAAAGCCTTTGGCGATCTTCAGTAAGGTCTAGGCCGGGCGGGGCAGATACCCGTCCGGCCCCGTCCGATCGTCGGCATAGTCGCGGATCGGACGCGTGCCGATCACCGTCTCACGCTTGAATTCATAGGTCATCTCGCCGCCTTCGTCGGCCGCGGCGACAATCAGCGCGCGGCTCAGATGGCGGGGGCCGTCGTAGATGTCCACGAATCCGCGCGGCGGTTGCGGACGGCTGGCATCGACGGCGAACCCCTGATCCCACATCCGCAGGATCGGGAACACGGCATCGCCCGCATGCACGCTTAGCCGGTTGCTTTTGCGTTGCGCGCGGGTCTGTGCGGCCTTCAGGCCGCGGCGAATGTCCTCTGGCAAGAATTCGAACATGTCAGTCTCCCATCCTGGGTGCCATGGTTGCCGGCCATTCTGGCAAAAACAAGTTACCCGAGGATGACGCCGCCACTTCTTTTTCCGCTGTGCACTGGCGAACACACGCTGCGCCCGCAGCGCGGTTGACGTGCGGCAGTGCAGAGACGACCTTTGGTCGAAACGGAGGACCCCATGGGACAACTGATCGACGGCCAATGGTCGGACCGCTGGTATGACACCGCCGCGACCGGGGGCGCGTTCAAGCGCAGCGTCGCGGGCTGGCGCAACTGGGTGACGGCGGACGGCGCGGCCGGCCCCACGGGCGCCGGCGGCTTCAAGGCCGAGAGCGGGCGCTATCACCTCTATGTCTCGTATGCCTGCCCCTGGGCACACCGCACGCTGATCTTCCGCGAGATCAAGGGCCTGACGGATCATATCACGGTTTCGGTGGTGCACCCCGACATGCTGGGCAAGGGGTGGGAATTCCGGACCGATTTCCCGGGTGCCACCGGCGATGCGCTGTTCGGCGCCGAGGTCCTGCACCAGATCTATACCCGCGCCGATCCCGGGGCGACCTGCCGCGTGACCGTGCCGGTGCTCTGGGACCGCGAGACGGGAACCATCGTGTCCAACGAAAGCTCCGAGATCATCCGGATGCTGAACGCGGCCTTCGACGGCCTGACCGGCAATACGCTGGACCTGTGGCCCGAGGGGCTGCGCGCGGCCATCGATCCCGTCAACGCCCGCGTCTACGACACCGTGAACAACGGCGTCTACAAGGCCGGCTTCGCCACCACGCAGTCGGCCTATGACGCGGCCGTCGAACCCTTGTTCGGGACGCTCGACTGGCTCGAGGATCGCCTGTCGCACCGGCGCTACCTGATGGGCGCGGACCTGACCGAGGCCGACATCCGGCTGTTCACCACGCTGGTGCGCTTCGACACGGTCTATCACGGGCACTTCAAATGCAATCGCCGCCGGCTGCTGGATTACCCCAACCTCTGGGCCTATACGCGCGATCTCTACCAGGGCCCGGGCGTGGCCGGGACGGTCCGACTGGACCACATCACCCGGCATTATCACTACAGCCACGACACCATCAATCCGCACCGCATCGTGCCGATCGGGCCGGTTCTGGACTTCAAGGCGCCGCACGGCCGGGGATGACAGGTAGGGTGCGTGCGAGCACGCACCTTACGGCGGATGGAACCGTGCGCAAGGCTGCGCGGCAGCGACTGAAAAGAAACGAAGAATCCGGGGCCATCGAACAAAAGGTTTGCGGCGCCGATCTCGTGCCCGGCAGGAACAGCCAAGCGTCGGAACGCTCAGCTTGCTTCAGCGGGTTGCAGCAGTTTCATGAACCGCTCTACGGCTTGATTGACCGCGCCGTCTTCCCGCCCGATGATGCCGATCGGGCGCGAGAACAGTTCATGGTCGAGATCCAGAAAGGTCAGCCGATCGCGCAGATACGGCTGCGTGCTCAGCCGGGGCAGTGTGCTGATCATGTCTGTCGCGGCCACCACATCGAGCACGCTCTCGATCGAGTCCGTCTCAAATCCGATCTGCATGCGCTCTATGCCCATGGCGATCAGGGCCGCTTCTGTCTGCTGACGCAACAGGCTTCCACGGGAATGGGCAACCCAGGTCTGATGCTCCAGCGAGGCCGGATCGAGGCTGCGTCGGTTGCACAGCGGGTGCCCCGTCCGGCACAAGATGCCCACGCGATCATTCAGAATCGGCCGGAATTCCAGCGGCGCGCCCCGGTCCATCAGGTTGCGCGGGCCGACCACGAGGTCGATCTGCCCGCGCTCCAGCATCGTGCGGAGCTCGTGGACCAGGCCCACCTTCAGCTCCACCCGGCAGCCGGGGTTGTCCTGCATGAAGCGGGTGATGCGCGACGCCATGTAGGCTCAGGACCCATTGATTTCCGCCTGTCGGCATGATTCACCGCCGGAAAAACGAGCGGTGACATGTCTGATCTCTTCTGGCTGAGCGACGCGCAGATGGCGCGTCTGGAGCCCTTCTTTCCCAAGTCCCACGGCAAGCCACGCGTCGATGATCGGCGGGTGCTGAGCGGGATTGTCTTCATCAATCGCAATGGCTTGCGGTGGCGGGATGCGCCGAAGGAATATGGCCCGCACAAGACGCTCTACAACCGTTGGAAGCGGTGGAGCGACAAGGGCATCTTTGCCCGGATAATGGTCGGCCTGGCGGCAGCTCATGGCGAGGAAAAGACCGCGATGATCGATGCGACCTACCTGAAGGCACACCGAACAGCGTCCAGTCTCGGCGTCAAAAAGGGGGGCGTGGACGCCTGATTGGCCGCACCAAGGGCGGTATGAACACCAAGCTGCACGCCATCTGCGACAGCCTAGGGCGTCCAATCAGCTTCTTCGTCACCGCCGGACAAGTCAGCGACTACATCGGCGCGGCGGCCTTGTTGAGCAGCCTGCCACAGGTCGACTGGCTGCTCGGGGATCGCGGCTATGATGCCGATTGGTTCAGAGATGCGTTGAAAGACAAGGGCATATGCGCCTGCATCCCGGGCCGGAAGCAGCGAAAGAAGCCCGTCAAATACGACAAGCGCCGCTACAAACGGCGTAACCGCATCGAGATCATGTTCGGCAGGCTCAAGGACTGGCGGCGTGGCAACCCGATACGACCGATGCCCGAAGGTCTTCCTCTCAGCCATCATGCTCGCCTCTATCGTCATCTATTGGCTATGAGTCCTGACCCTATGACGACCCCGATTCGGCCCCGGTGCGCCATGCCATGACCGAACTCATGCTGCGCAGGATCATCGTGCTTCAAGATCGCGCGCCGCTTCCGGCTTATCGCGCCTGATCCGGATCGACAAAGACGGCATCGACGGCCCATTGGCCGGCCACCCTCGGACCTGCCGCGGGATCGTTCCGCCACCGTTCCGTGATGGATGCGCTGGGCACGCCCCTGACGCGCGGCTCTTTCCGGCGACGCAAACATACTGGGAAATCGCGCGATCTATTGGGGTTCGCGCAATGTCATGCGCGAACCCACGCGGTGTCAGGCGTCCAGGTTTTCCACGTTCAACGCGTTGCGCTGGATGAACTCGCGGCGGGGCTCGACCACGTCGCCCATCAGCTTCGAGAAGATGTCGTCGGCCTCGGCCACGTCCTCGACGCGCACCTGAAGCAGCGTCCGCGCCTCGGGGTCCAGCGTGGTTTCCCACAGCTGTTCGGGGTTCATCTCGCCCAGACCCTTGTAGCGTTGCAGGGTCAGGCCGCGCTGCCCCTCGTCCAGCATCGCCTTCAGCAGGTCGATCGGCCCATGGATCACCTGCGCGCGGTCCCGGCGCGACAGGTTCGAGGCATGGGTGTAGACATTGCGCGTTTCGCCGGAAATCCGCGACAGGCGCCGCGCCTCGCCCGAGCGCAGGACCGCGCCGTCCAGCGTGCGCAGCTCTTCGACACCCCTGAGGATGCGCGACAGCTTGATGCCGTGGTCCTGGGTGATCCGCCCGGTCCAGCCGCGTTCGTATTCCTTGGCCACCATGTCCAGCCGTCGCGCCACATCGTCGGCCACGGCCTGAAGATCGGCATCCGCCCGGCCCGGGTCAAAGGCGCCGGACAGCGCCGCCTGTTCCAGGATGCCGCGCGGATAATGCGTGGGAAACGCATCGAGCACGCGCTTGAAGCTGCGCGCGGCCTCGACCACGCGGTGCAGGTCGCCGCCCGCGATCTCCTCGCCGTTGGTCAGCTTGAGGGTGGCGCCGTCGATGCCCTGCGCGATCAGGTAATCCTCGAGCGCGGGCTGATCCTTGAGATAGACCTCGGACTTGCCGCGCGCGACCTTGTAGAGCGGCGGCTCGGCGATATAGAGGTGCCCGGCTTCGATCAACTGCGGCATCTGCCGGAAGAAGAACGTCAGCAGCAGCGTGCGGATGTGCGCGCC